>URYY01000060.1 GCA_900552245.1 uncultured Opitutales bacterium
GTATCGATAATTTTTCTGTACAAATCAATATTTTCAGGCGGATAGACTATATCTAAGCCGCAGCCCAAGACTGCAACTGTCTTGGCATTAACTTCCAGAGCTCCAAAGTGCGCCGCAGTGTCTATGCCGCGAGCAAGCCCGCTTATTATAGAAAAGCCCATCTGCCCAAGCGAACTTGCGAATTTTTTTGCCGCAAGCTTGCCGTACATACTGCAATTTCTGCAGCCCACAATGGCTATGCTTTCGGCGTTTAAATCCGCATTTCCCGCGACGTATAGCCCGACGGGCGCGTCGTATATAAGCCGCAATTTCTTCGGATAGGCATCGTCGTCAATACAAATAAATTCCGCGTTAAAAGCCTTAAGTTTTCTCTTTATTGAATCTACATCGACTTCGTCTCTGCCTCTTATAAAGGCGTCCGCAATCTTTGCCCCCACCCTTTCCAAAGAGAGCAAATCGCTCCTAGTTGCCTTGAGCGCGTCCACCGGAGAGCCAAAGCGCGCAATGAGTTTTCTAACGGTGCTGGGACCTACGTTTGGTATGCTTGCGAGGCGCAAGTAGCTTTCGGCTATATCAGTCATTTAAAACTCTCCTTATATACTCAAACATTTCCGAATTTGAAAACGCACTCTCTGAACACTGTGCAAAAGCTAGCTGCGAGCACTTTCCGAGAATGTAAGAGGCGCATGATGCAGCTTCAAATGCGCTAAAATGTAAATCTCTGCGCGCCCAAAGCCCTGCAGCAAGCCCAGCCAAAATATCGCCGCTTCCCGCCCTCGAAAGCATGGGGCCTGCATTTGCAGAACATGCGATTCTCTCTCCGTCGCAAATGCGGGATATGGGGGCTTTTAAAATCGCGCTCAGCTTGCGCTGCCTGCAAAATTCCATGAGATTTTCGGGCTTTCCGCCTATTCTTGCAAACTCGCCCATGTGCGGAGTTATTAGCGCTTCCCGCTCTCCCAACTTATCCACAACTTCAAGCCTTATAGCATCGGCATCGAGAACCATGGGGCAGTTTGTATTTTTTGCAATCTCAGCTATAAGTGCGAGAGCCTCCGGCCTATTACTCAGGCCGGATCCTGCCAAAATGACGCTTTGAGCGCCGTCAAAGCGCTTGAATTCAGAAAATGACTCAAGCGACAATGCCCCATTTGAATCCTCCGGGCAAGGTATCCATATGCAAGCGGGCTCAGCCGCCGCAAGAGAAGCCGCTATGCTTTCCGGCACAAATGCGCTAAGCAAACCAACCCCCGAGCGCAGAGCAGCCTTTACATTCATTAAAACAGCCCCCGGAAAATTTGCGCTGCCGCCAAATATGAACAAGTGCCCGTAGGAGCGCTTGTCGGAATCAAAATTTCTGAGGCGCCTTAGCGGCTTTAAAACTCTATCGCACACAATCCCATATTTGCCGGACGAGTTGCGAGCGTCAAAAAAGCCCGCGTCTATATAGCGCAAGCGCCCGGAATATTTTGCGTTTTCCGAGTCAAATAATGGCAATTTTGCGATGCCTGTCATGTAAGTTACGTCAGCTCTAAAGATAAATTCTGAGCTGCAAGGTTCGTCAGAAAGCCCAGAGGGCAAGTCCACGCTAACTTTCAATTTTGCATCTATGCCATTTGCAATTTTAATGCAATTTCGCAAGTGCTCGCTCAAGGGCGGGTGAAAGCTCATTCCCAAAATTCCGTCTATAACTAAGTCGAAACTGCCGCCACTTACCCTTGAGAAGTCGAGGTACTCAACTCTTCCAAAAGAGAGCATCAACCTGCGCGCAAGCTCCCGCGTGTTGGACTTAAGTTTATCAAGCTCTGAAGTGCAAACTAGCGAAATTTTAGCATCGGGTTTTAACTTTAAAATTTCCAAGGCGCATGCAATCGCGTCCGCCCCGTTATGCCCCTTTCCCGAAAGCACCAAAACATTGGGAGAAGTTCCCAAGAAATTTCCAAATTCCTCCAGTATGGCTTGCGCCATTTTCTTGCCGACGCGCACAACAACTTCAAACTCGCTTGCGCCGGAATCCGCAAAGTACTTGCGCTCGAAATTGGCGCTATCTAAACATGTTAAAATGTCGTCGCAAAAATTTTCCATAGTTTACTTTAGTACGAGAGCTATAGCCTGAGCGTAATCCCTTAAGTGCGTAAGGCTCAATTCCACGCGAGAACCTCCCATCTCAAGCAGGCGGGCTTTCGCAAATTCGTCTAACACAGCTTCAGGCGCACCTAAAGCGGAATTTCTAACGGCCACGCTCTTTAGATTTATATCGCCCGTAAATCCGGTTTTTAAAGCTTTTACCACAGCTTCTTTTGCCGCAAATCGGGCTGCGAAGTGCAAGTCGCTATCTGCGTACTTGTTGCAGTAGTCGATTTCAAAATCGCAAAAAGTGCGCTGCAGGAATGAATCTCCGTAAGATTTGCGCATTCGGGCTATCCTCGCAACATCGACGAGGTCTATGCCTACGGAAATTACGCCGCCTTCAGACATCCTACTTTAAAAGCTCCTTCATCTCTTTAACCGCTTGGACTATACCGACGGCAATTGCCCTTGCAATTATTGTATGGCCTATATTTAGCTCGTTAAAGTCGCCTATTTTGAGAAGTCTTCCCAAATTTATGTAGTTTATCCCGTGTCCGGCATTTACGGTAAGGCCTATTGAGTGCGCAAAATCTAAGGCATCTTTCAGGCGCTTTAGGTTCTGCTCTATTAGCTTTTCATTGCCCCATGAATTTGCGTAGGCGCCAGTGTGAAGCTCTATGACTTTTGCGCCGGCTTGCTTTGCTAGCTCTATTTGCCCCAAATCCGGATCTATAAATATCGAGGCCAAAGTTCCGACTTTATCAAGGGCCGACACAGTGTCTTTCACCTTTGAGAAATTTCCCCTTACGTCCAAGCCGCCCTCGGTCGTTACTTCCTCGCGATTTTCCGGCACAAGGCAAGCATAGGCAGGCGCAACATCAAGTGCGACTTTTATAACGCTTTCTGCGCAAGCCATCTCGAGGTTTAGCTTGGTCTTTATATTTTGCTTTAGCGCAAAAATATCTTCATCGACCATATGCCGCCTGTCTTCGCGCAGGTGCGCCGTTATGGAATCCGCCCCGCCCTTTTCTGCAAGGAGAGCAATCTCGACTACATCCGGCTCTATGACGATTCTGGAATTTCTCGGAGTCTGGCGATAGCGCGCCTGCCTTACAGTCGCGCTGTGGTCTATATTTACACCTAGTTTTATCATTATCTAAACCTTTTCCACAAGCTGGGCATAAAGAGCGCTAAAACCGCATAGAACTCAAGCCTGCCCATTATCATTAAAAGAGATAAAAAGAGTTTTGAGGCATCATTAAAAAATCCATAATTCTCAACGGGACCGGTTTCTGCAAGCCCCGGACCGACGTTAGATATACACGAAACGACAGTTGCCATAGTACTAGCGAAAGATAAATCTTGCTCTAATGCCGATAGTATTATGATTCCCGACATAGAGACGATAGCATATAAAACTGTGAACGAAAGCATGTCACCGGAATTTCTCTCAGTAAGAACCTTGGCATTCAGCCTTACCGGTCTGATAAGATTTGGCCTGAATGATTTCACAATGTCATTTAGACTAATTTTAACAATACCTACTAATCTAAATACTTTCAAACCTCCAGCGGTAGAACCGGAGCACGCTCCTACAATAAGCAAAAAGAAAATCAATACATGTGTAACAGGCGCCCATTTTTGATAATCGGCAGTCACAAATCCGGTTGAAGTAATAACGCTTACAACTTGGAATACGGAATCTGTAAACGCTTCAAAAGCGCTCTTGAGGCCTACGGAATCGTAATTTAGTATCGAGAAGAATATACCCGCCGATACTAATGTTATTATTAACACGTAAGCCTTGAACTCGGAGTTTTTAAGGATTTCCCGAAATCTGCCCTTGATTGCCATGAATATAATCGCAAAATTTGTGCCTCCTATAAACATGAAAATGATTGCAACCCACTCTATCGAAAGGCTGTTATAAGCCCCAAGGCTTGAATTTTTAACAGAAAAACCTCCTGTTGATACGGTTGCCATCATGTGGCATATCGAATCAAAAAGCGGCATTCCGCAGGCAAAATATGAAGATGCACAAAGTATTGAAAGACCGAAATAAATAATAATTACACGACGCGTTGCCGCTATAATCTTTCCAAACTGAAAATCGGATATATTCAAAGAACTTTCTCTAGAATATATAACTTTTGCTCCAGCTCCTAATGATGACAGCATAGCTACGAACAAAACTACCACACCCAACCCCCCAATCCAGTGGGAAAGCGAACGCCAGAACAATATACTTTTCGGAAAATTTTCTAAATCTCCAAATACACTCGCGCCCGTGGAAGTTAAGCCGCTTGCAGATTCAAAAAAAGCGTCGGCAAAGCCGCAGTTTAATATCAGCACATACGGGCAGGCGCCAACTAGCGAACAAACTATCCACGCAAGCCCCACGACGCACATCGCCTCTTTTTTAAATATTTTTGTGGAAGCGTTGCGCCCCGGCAGATAAAAGATTAAGGACATAACTGCAGCCACGGCAAAGCTTGTAATCCAAGGCTCGTAAGCTCCCGCCTCAATAGCATTTTCAGAGTAAAAGACAGAAACCGCAAGGCACAATCCAAACGCCCCCGTAACGATTGCCGTTATAATTGAAAGAAGCTTAAATACTATAGGATAATTCACAAAAATTCCCCTAGATTTTAAGTGCAAAGAAGCCCCGCAACCTCTTCAATAAGCTTGTGAGACAAAATCACTATAAGCCTATCGCCGGCATTTATGACATCGTTTGCCCCCGGGACTTTCGTTATGTTTTTATGCATGAGAGCCGCTATTATGCAACCCCGCGGCAAACCCGCCTCAAATATCTTTTTGCCGGCACACGGACTTTTGTCTGAAACCTTTATCTCTATAAGCTCAACATTTTCATCTTCGAGCTTGCCTACCTTCACATACTTTTCGCGCGACACATAGCGCAAAATCTCGTCTGCAGTGGCTATTCGCGGCGATACCACCAAATCGAGCTTCATAACCTCGAGCATATTCGATAGCACCGCCTCGTAGTCCGGCTTATTTATGGTCAGAAGAACATGGCTTACGCCCAACTTTTTTGCCTGAAGGCAAGTCATTATGTTCTCCTCATCGTCGCGGGTGCAGGCAATAAAGTAATCGGCGCTATTTACATCCTCCTCCTCAAGCAATCTCAGAGAAGTGGCGCTGCCGTTAATTACGGTTATGTTTGCAAAGCGCTCTGCCATTTTTCTGCATAGTGCCAAATTCGGCTCTATCACCCTAACTTTGTAGCGGGGATTTGCCAATAGGCGAACTAGCGATATTGCAATTTCTGTAGCCCCGTAAATTACTATGCTTACGTCGTCGTCATAGCGCCTTGGCGTAAACATCAACCTTCCCTCAAACAAGGCTTCCGGAGAACCGAATATCGTAACTATATCGCCGCGGACAAACTCGGTTGCAGCCCCCGGCACAAACAACTTGTTGTCTCTTTGTATGTAACCTACGCGCATTCCGCTCGGGAATTTTATATCTTTTAAAGCCTCGCCCAAAACCTTTGAGGCGCCGCTTACGCTCACTCTCTGAACCTCAATTTCGCCTCTGGCAAAATCTTCAACCGCTACGCGCTCCGGATTCCTTATAAGTTTCGCAAACTCAGCCGCGCAAAGCGCCTCCGGATTTAAAAGAAAGCCAATGTTGAAATGGTCCTGATAATTTACTATAGAATTATCGGCATAGACTTGGTCGTGGATTCTTGCTATGGTGTTTCTTGCGCCAAGCTTGCTTGCAATGGAGCAAGCGACTATATTCAGTTGGTCGTAGGCTGTCATTGCCAAAAAGAAATCGCAATTCTTGACATCTGCCATTTCGAGAAATTTTGCGGAGGCACCGTTTCCCAAAATAACGCGCACGTCTTGTTGCTCGTTCATTTCCTCCGCGACGGAATCGGTATTTTCAATCACGGTGACATCATCGCCCCTCTCGCTCAAGAGCTGCGACAAATACCGCCCGACCTCGCCGGCACCTACTATTACTATTTTCATTTTAATTGAGAAATGAGAGTCTTAAAGATAAAACACAAGCTTCCGAAAATTCTTTTAAAAGAGACTTGCCTGTCAAGAATATTGTCCTATTCCAAATAATGTAAAATATCTAAAAATTCCCCGAGAAACCTCAACTTTTTAAATTACAGTACTATGCGCCCAATCCCCTTAAAATAGGCAGGCGATAAATATAGAAACCTTGTATTTTAAAGCTCTTTAATTTTTGTTTGATTGAAATTGCCGGTGTTTAAAATTAATCTCGCGTGCGTTTAAATCAGGGAGTGCATTTAAACGTTTTAAATTTATTGCAAGATTTAGTTATGTGCGGAGGAATTAAGAGAAAGTTTTTGCTTTGTTGCGGCGCACTTATGGCGCAAATTTCGCTTTTTTCGACTCAGGAAGTTTCCGAGTTTGATTTGTCTGATGTAAGAATAAGCAAAGACTCGCCATTCTATAGAGCGATGCTTGTCGATAAGCACTACCTTTTAAGCTACGACTATGATAGGCTCGTGGCCTATAGCCGTCGGGAAGCCGGCCTGCCTTCTCAGACCTCTTTACTTTTAAAGACAGAGTGTCGAGGCACAGTAAAACTTGGATGAGCTATGAGCTAAAAATCCCTGAAGATAAATTTGAAAAAAACATGAAGCTTAAAATCTTTATAGAGAGGCTAGGCTCAAAGTTTCCATGCAAATACAAAATTTCCGTAAACGGAACACAAATTGCGCAATGTACCAGAAACAAAAATTTAGGCGATAAATTCATGTTTGAAAGTTTTAATATTCCCAAAGAGACAGTGGTAAATTCCGGAGGTAAATTCATAGTAAAATTTGAGACAATAGAGGGCGAAGTGGAACCCATATTTAGGCTCGGTATAACAAATTAAGAGACAAAATTGCATTTATACCCCCGGCGCGGCGCAAAATTCCGAATATAGAATGCGGAGTTTCGCCGCGCTGCCCTATTTTTGGCGCAATTAAAATTTGCTTGTAAAGTTTGGCAATATCAAAGAGTATCCCCGCCATGGTTGATAAAGAAAATCCTCAGGTTTTAATTGTAATGGGAAGCTTAAGCGACTGGGAAACCATGTCGAATTGCGCAAAGATGCTGGATTCTTTCGGAGTAAAATACGACCGCGAAGTGGCGTCGGCGCACAGAACGCCGCAGAAGGCCTGCGAGCTTGCAAGCAAGGCGGAATCGCGCGGAGTTAAGGTCATAATTGCAGCAGCAGGCGGAGCGGCTCACTTGGCGGGCGTCTTGGCCTCACAGACCCACTTGCCCATTTTGGGCGTACCTATGAAGGGTTGGGCCTTGGACGGTTTGGATTCGCTTCTATCTACAGTGCAAATGCCGCGCGGGATTCCCGTAATGACATTTGCTATAGGAAAGGCGGGGGCTGTAAATGCCGCAATAGCGGCTGTTCAAATACTTGCGCTTTCAGATGTCTCCCTGCGCCAAAAATTGTTGGATTTTAGGTCAAAGCAGACAAATGACGTACTTTCAATCAAAATAGAAGACTAATACGCTTATGCCTAAGAAAAGAGAGTTTAAGCTTTTGGGGCAAAAGCTAAACAAGCCCTCAAAGATACTTGAAACCTTCCCCAACAAGGCAAAAGGCAGAAATTACATCGTGGAACTTACCACCGACGAATTTACCTGCCTATGCCCCATTACCGGCCAGCCGGATTTTGCAAGAATTACCATACGCTACATACCAGATGAGCGAATAGTTGAGAGCAAATCTCTAAAATTCTACCTCTGGAGCTTCAGAAATGAGGGTTGCTTCCACGAGCACATTGTAAATGTTATACTTGACGACCTGGTCGCGGCGCTAAAGCCCGTTTGGTGTGAAGTTGTGGGCAACTTTAACGCAAGGGGCGGCATAGCGATAAACGTAACGGCGCAATACGGAGAGCGCAAATAAAGCGAATATGAAAAATAAATTTAATATCTTAATGCTGGGGCTTGCCGTTCTACTATCGCCGCTAGCGCAGGCCCTTGCCCAAGAGAGCGAGCCAAAGAATTGCTACTTTGAAATCATATTAAAGATTGATTCCGAAGCAAAAAAATCGGGTTACTTTCTGAAGGAGGGCGCGATAAATCCGAATAGGATATCCGCCCTTCAGGAAATTTTAAAACACGATGCAAACCTCGAAAAAGTTCTCGCGAACAAATCAGACCTAAAGAGAGCCAAGACCTTCCACTCCAGAATGGGTCTAAACGATATCGAAATTTTAGCCTGCATGGAATACGGCAAAGATGCCATAGTATTTTTTAAGAGTGCAAGCTCAAAGTTAAGGCCCGATATGAACTACCTGTACTTTAAAAAAATCGACGGTAAGTTCCGTTGGGACGTAGGGGCTAAATCTCCATATATTTCCGTATTGTCGGAGTCAGTGAGAAATGCGCCGACAGTCAATATTGCTGACGAATCTAAGCTAATTAAGTTTATAGATATTTCGGGCACCAACAATGCGGAACTGCCCGAACTTGTATTCTACAAAAAGGCGCAGGCTGATTTCTACAGCTTCAAGCTCGAGCAATACGCAAAAATAATGACTCCAAAAAGCGCCGAGGTATTCGGAAACCAGTATCTAAAGCTCTCGGATGCCGAACGCAGGGAAACTTTGAAAGATTACGTTACCTATCACAAGTCTTTCAAAAAGATTGCGGATTTGGGCGATGTAAAAATTATACTATTTACGCGCGAGCGAGACGGCAAAGTAAATTCGCGCGACGCTGCATTTATCTTGCGCGATGGCGAAAGCTTTAGATTGGCAAACTTCGGGCAGGATCAAGGCGCATTTGCAACTTGGCTTACAAGTACAATCAAGTAGTTTATTATTCTTTACAGTAAAAAATTTTTTTAAAGAATGTTTCTGTTGAAACATTCTTTTATTTTTTTTGTTATTACGTGCGTTATGTCCGGGCCTTACTTTAGCAAACTTACCTTATTTATTCTTGCATTCGCGCCTTTGATTTGCCTTTCGCAAGAGCGGAAAGACGCTCTATTTTACGAATCCCACATTGCCCCTATACTTGCAAAAAACAACTGCTCCTCGCCTAAGTGCCACGGAGCTGAAAGCGGTGCCGGAGGTTTGAGATTTGCCATGTTTAACGGCAATCCGGAGGCGGATTTTAACGCAATTAAATATTCGTACAAGTCTCGCTACATAGATAGAAAAAATCCTAAAAATTCACTTATTTTAAAAAAGCTATCGGGGGAAATTGAGCATTCGGGGGCGAAGCTGTCAAAAGATGAGTTGAAGACCCTGGAAGCTTGGATTTCTCAGGGGGCGGCTTTTAATAATCCAAAAGCTAAAAGCATTGTATCTATTTCGAGCGATAAAAGCGAAATCGTCATAAACCCCGGCGAAGAAGCCCAACTAAAAATTGAGGCAACTTACTCCGACAATAGCAAGATCGACGTAACGGAAAAATGCGTTTTTAGCTGCGATAAAACTTTCATAGATCTTTCAAAAGACGGGAAAATCAAATATCTCAAAAGCGGAGTAAGTTTTGTAAACGTCTCAAGCAATAGAAAATTTTGCACAGTTAAAGTGATTTGCGCAAAGCCGCTAAAAGGAGAGTTTCCCAAGGAGCAAGCGGCAAACCCCATAGACGTTTACGCACTCGAAAACTTAAAAAAGGCGGGAGTAATACCTTCAGAGCTGTGTACGGATTCAGAATTTATCAGAAGGCTCTACCTTGACGCAACCGGGCTATTGCCAAAGCCCGAAGAGGTTGAAAAATTTTTGGGAGATAAGTCTAAATCAAAGCGCGCAAAACTTGTTGAAAAAGTTTTAAATTCGCCTGAATTTACGGATATGCTTGCTATGCGCCTATCCGACATATTGAGAATTAAGAGCGAATTTCCAAGCAACCTATGGCCCAACGCAGCGCAGGCTTACTACACTTGGCTTAGGGATTCTCTTGCGGGAGGAATGCCCTATAATGTTATGGCGCGCACTATGCTTCTTTCATCGGGCAGCAATTTTAAGAATCCTCCCGTAAATTTTTACAGGGCTGTGAATGTAAAAAATGCCGATAATTTTGCGGAGGCTGCAGCACTCGTATTTATGGGGGTGCGCACAAATTGCATAAAGTGCCACGCCCACCCCTACGAATCTTGGACTCCGCAGGACAATGCAAAACTCGCAAGCTTCTTTGAACAGCTTAGTTTTAAGAAATCCAAGGAGTGGAAAGAGGAAATTCTTACGATAAACCTTGCAGAAACTGAGCCTGATAAAAATACTTTGCACAAATTTTACATATTTTCAGAAGAGCTTACAAGCCCCGCCGGAGCAGATAGGCGCGAGGCCTTTGCCGACTGGCTTTTGGACGAAAAAAACCCGTATTTTTCGAGAGCGATTGTAAGTAGGATATGGTTTTGGATTTTTTCGCGCGGCTTGCAAAATCCGGCAGACGACATACGCCCCAACATGGCTATTGTAAGCGATAAAATTTTAAGCTACTTGGAAGATACTCTCAAGGAATCGAATTTCGATTTAAAGAGCGTTTATAGAGAGATATTTTTGTCAAACACCTACCAGCGCTCGTCAAAGCCAAACGCGACAAATAGAGATGATGTAGCATTATTTTCACACCACATTCCAAGCAGAATAGAAGCGGAGTATCTAAACGACATAATAAGTTCAAATCTTGGTATATACCAAGCCTTTACGAGCATTACACCCGAGCCCTACGCATTCTGGCCGGAAGATTTCAAGGCAATACAGCTGCATGACGGAAGCGTATCAAATCCATTTTTAACGCTATTTGGAAAACCCGGTAGAAACTCGTCTTACTTAAATGACAGAGTAAATCAAGTTTCTATGCAGCAAATATTGCACTTGGCGGGAAGTGCGAATATAAACCGGAAGCTCGATAAGTCTCCATTTTTAAAAGCCCTTTCGAGTCCTAAGATAAACAATAAGGACAAGATAAAAACGCTCTATTTAACATTTCTAACTCGCCCGCCTACGCAGCGCGAATACGAGATTTGCCTAAAGCACTTTGAGTCTGGCAAGGCGCCCTCCGAGGCTCTCAAAGACGTGGCTTGGGCAATATTAAATTCAAAGGAATTTCTTTTTAAACTATGAGGATAAAATGATGGCGGAATTTAAAATTTGCAGGCGAGACTTTATAAAATTTGGCGCACTTAGCTTTTCGGGGCTCGCACTAAACAAACTTTTTGCAGACCAAGCGCAGGAAGCCTCCGAAGCTGCCGCCACTAAGGCTAAGGCGGTAATTCAAATATTCCTAGCAGGCGGGCCCTGCCATATAGATACATTTGACCCAAAGCCAAACGCCGGACGCGAAATAATAGGCCCCTACACAAAGGCCATTCCAACAAACGTGGACGGAATTGAGATTTCGCAGACGCTTCCGCTTACGGCAAAATTAGCCGACAAATACAGCATAATACGAGGAATGACGCACGGCGACAATAGCCATGAAGTTTCAACCTACATGATGCTATCGGGAATGCCTCCGGACGGAGAGTTGGTTTACCCTTCGATGGGTTCTGTAATTTCCTACCTAAATAGGGAAAAGACAAAGGGCGCGTCCGTGCCGGCGTTTATATCCGTGATGAACCCCTACGCAAGGTTCGACGAATCCGGCTTTATAGGGGAAAGCGGCCGCTCGTTTGCAGCCTCCGGGATAATCTCAAATGCGGACTTAAATTTCACAAAAGATACTAAAAAGACAAAGAGGAGTAAGCCAATAAATATAGGAGATCGGCGCAAACTTTTGGAGGCTCTTGATACGCTAGATTCAACGCTTACAAAGGAGATGTCCGACATAGATTCGCAGAGGCAGATGGCCTACTCTATGATTGTCGGCAAAGGCAAGGAGGCCTTCGACCTCTCGCGCGAGCCCGACTCTGTGCGTGAAAAATACGGCTCCGTGCGCGGTTTTGGCCAGCAGCTTCTCCTTGCGCGCAGACTTGTGGAGGCGGGAGCCACCTACGTAAACGTCATGCTAAATGGTTGGGACACTCACAAAAAGCATTTTGAGGCAATGGATGTAATGCTGCCCGCGCTCGACCAAGCCTACTCTGCCCTACTTAGCGAGTTGTCGGAGCGCGGCCTTCTTAAAACAACGATTGTAACTTTGGGTGGCGAATTTGGCCGCACCCCCAAAATAATGTATAATTCCCCCTGGATGGGCGGCAGAAATCATTTTGGTGCAGCCTTCAGCTGGGTTGTTGCGGGCGGAGGTTTCAAGGGTGGAAATGTCGTTGGTCAAA
>URYY01000061.1 GCA_900552245.1 uncultured Opitutales bacterium
GTATGTACGGCACAATATCCATTCCGGGCTACACCGTAAAAAACGCCATTTTAGTTCCGGACTCGGCAATCGGCACCGACTTGGTTTCGCGCTACGTAATGACTATAGGCGATGACAATAGGGTGAAGTACACTCCGGTTAAAGTCGGAAGATTAGTCGGCAAATACGCCATAGTTTCAGAGGGTGTAAGCCCGGAAGATAAGATCGTGATATCCGGGCTTCACAGGGCTACTCCGGGGGTTTTGGTCGATCCCGTCGAGGAAGGTGCTAAGGAAGGTAGTGAGCAAAAATGAAGCGCAGTATATCACATTTCTTCATAGAGCGGCCGGCCTTTGCTATGGTAATATCCATCGTGATTACCATAGTGGGTATAGTTGGCTACCTGAGGTTGCCAGTCGCGCAGTATCCCGACGTTGTTCCGCCTTCTGTCGTCGTTAGGACGAGCTATCCGGGAGCCTCTCCCGAGATATTGATGAACACCGTTGCGGCTCCTTTGGAACAGGAGATTAACGGCGTTGAAAACATGATTTACATGTACAGCCAGTGCAGTTCCGACGGCTCTGTCTTAATAACGGTTACATTTGAGGTCGGAACAAACCTCGATATAGCGCAGGTTCAGGTTCAAAACAGAGTGGCTATAGCAACGCCGCGATTGCCGGAGGAGGTTAGAAATATAGGCGTTGTCGTAAAGAAGCGCTCGCCCGATATGTTGGTAAGTATAAACATATTCTCCCCGGACGGCTCGCGCGACAAGCTCTACCTGACAAATTACGCGATAAGCCAGATGAACGATAGGCTGGCGCGAATTCAGGGCGTCGGCGACTTGGAGGTGTTGGGCCCGCGCGAATACAGTATGCGCATTTGGATAAACCCAGACAAGCTATCGAAGTACAATATGACGCCGGCTGCCGTCGTCAGGGCTCTGCGCGAGCAAAATAAGCAGGTTGCAGCAGGCGCTTTAAACCAAGCTCCGGTTGCCAATACCGATCTAGCCTACGAGCTTACGATAAACACTCAGGGGCGCTTCACAAAGCCTTCGGAGTTTGAAAACATAATTATAAAGTACACCGACGACGGCAAAGTGGTAAAGCTAAAGGACGTTGCTCGCGTGGAACTGGGCTCTTACGACTATTCCACCGAAACTTACTTGGACGGAAAGCCCTGCGTCGGTATTTCCATATACCAGCTGCCCGGCACAAACGCCCTTGAAACGGCAGAGCGCATAAACGCTATGTTGGAGGAGATGAAGGCGGGCTTCCCGGCGGGTGTGGACTACGAGGTAACAATCGATAACACTCTGTTTATTAGAGCGTCTGTAAATGCGGTTTACCACACGATATTCGAGGCCGTTTTGCTCGTGGTATTCGCAATACTGCTATTCTTGCAAAATTGGCGCTCGGCGCTAATACCGCTTACTGCCATACCTGTTTCTCTAATAGGAACTTTCGGCTTTATGGATTTTGCGGGCTTTTCCGTAAACAACATATCGCTCTTCGGCATAGTTTTGGCAATTGGTATCGTTGTCGATAACGCCATCGTTATAGTGGAAAACGTGGAGCGAAATATGAAGCTTGGCATGGACGTAAAAACCGCCACGAAAGACACTATGGACCACGTTCAAAACGCGCTTGTCGCAATAACGCTCGTACTGAGTGCGGTGTTCGTGCCGACCGCTTTCGTGGAGGGCATAAGCGGGCAGTTCTATAAGCAGTTCGCGCTCACCATAGCAGTTTCCACAATTCTTTCCGGCGTTGTTTCGCTAACCCTTTCGCCGGCTCTTTGCGTTCTCCTTATAAAGGAGGCAAACCAGAAGGCGGACGTCTTGACCAGGGCTATGAACTTCTTATTCGGCAGGTTCTTTTCGGCATTTAACCGCGCCTTTGACTGGGTCTCGGAAAAGTACGGAAAATCCGTCTATTTTATAGTTCGCCACTGGGTTTTGGTGATGGTTACGTACGTTGCCTTGCTGGTGCTCACGGCCTACTTGTTCTCCATAACACCGTCAGGCTTTGTGCCTAAGCAGGATAACGATTTCTCGCAGGTTTCGGTTCAGATGCCTGAGGGCTATTCGCTAGTTCAGACCGACAAGGTCATGAAGAGAATGCAGGAGTCTCTAAAGCACATAGACGGCATTGAAAAGTTCATGTGCGTAGTTGGCTTAAACGGCGCAACCAGAACAAAATCTCCGGATACCGGCGCCCTCTTTATAAAGATGAAGCCGAAGTTGGAGAGAATGAAACGCGGTCAGGATGTAATGAATATGATGGCGGCAATCTCAAAAAAGCTCGATGAGGAGCTGCCGGACGCATCGACCTTTATATTGACCCCGCCCGCCGTTCGAGGCGTAGGCGTTGGTGGCGACTTCAGAGTACAGGTGCAAGACAGGGTTGGCTTGGGAGTGCGCGAAGTTGAAAAGTACACAAATATAATTGCAAAGCGAGCTAGCGATTCAAAATCGATCTTAAACGCCTTTACAACCTTTAAAGTTTCGTCGCCGCAGTTGTATGTCGATATAGACAGAGAGCGCGCTCAGAAATTGAACGTGCCAATCAGCTCAATATTTGAGACTCTCCAATTCAACTTGGGCTCAATATATGTAAACGACTTTAACATTCTAAACCGCGTTTACCGCGTCAAGGCACAGGCTGAGGGCTCTAAGAGAAGTGAGTTGCGCGACATATTTAACCTTAAGGTGCCCAACATCAGGGGCGTGAACGTTCCGCTAGGTTCGGTTGCGAAGGTAAAGCGAATTACAGGCCCCTCTCGCGTATCCAGATTTAACCTGTATCCCTGCGCCGAAATAATAGGCGCCCTCAAGCCCGGGCACAGTACGGGCGAGGCCATAGCCGAGATAGAGCAAATTGCGGCCGAGGTTCTTCCGGACGGCATGGGCATAGAGTGGACGGACTTGGCCTTTCAGGAAAAGCGAATGGGCAACACCTCGATATACGTATTTGCGCTTTGCGTGATATTCGTGTATCTAATGCTTGTAGCCCTTTATGAAGACTGGAAGCTGCCGATGTCGGTAATCCTTGTTGTTCCGCTGGTTTTGCTATTTGCCGTAATTGCGGTTCTGGCTCGAAGTCTGGACAACAACTTGATGACCCAGGTGGGGTTCATAGTTCTAATTGGTCTGGCGTGTAAAAACGCAATATTGATTGTGGAGTTTGCAAAAATCAGGCAGGAGCGCGGCGAGGAGCCAATGTCGGCGGTTGCCTCCGCTTCCAGAAATAGGTTAAGGCCTATATTGATGACGTCGTTTGCATTCATATTGGGCGTGGTTCCGTTGGCTTACGGCGTAGATTCCGGCGCAGAGTTGAGAGATGCTCTGGGAACTTGCGTGCTCTACGGCATGATAGGTGTAACCTTCCTTGGTTTGATATTCACTCCCGCATTCTACTATGCAATTCAAAGGAACAAAAAGTATGCAAAAAAAGAGGCTTAACAGATTGGTAAATAGAGTTTCGCAGTCGGCCTTGGGGGCCTTGTTTCTGCTGTCGTGCGGCTGTGTGATGATTCCGGATTACGAGCACCCAAAGACTACTCTGCCGGACTACGGCTTGGAGGCCGAGAACTTCAAGTACGATAAGGGGCTCTGGAAGAGCGCCTCGCCGGCCGACGAGCTGCCGAAGGGCAATTGGTGGAGCGTCTTTAATGACGAGGTCTTAAATTCGCTCATAGAGACTTGCGATAAGAATAACCCCGACATCGCTGCAGCCTTTTACAATGTTGAGAGGCTCAGGGAGGCGGCCTTTGTAAGCGAAAGCGAACTTTACCCGCACTTTCACTCGTCCGACTACTATATGAGAGACGGGCGAAGCGAGAGCTTTAAGCCGGTTCCAACGGGCACTTACAACTCTTGGGTTGTGGGTCTTGGCACCACTTGGGATTTGGACTTGTTTGGCAGGATTCAAAGCATAGTAATAAGGGATAGAGCCTTGGTTCAGGCTTCTTACAACGTGTACTGCAACCTAATGCTGTCAATACACGCAAGAATTGCCGCCGAGTATTTCTACGCCCGCCAGTGCGAATCCGAGCTTAGGTTGCTGAATGAGACGCTGTTAGTTAGAAAGCAGCAGACCTCGTTTGTGGAAAAGAGAATGCGCCTGAATTTTGCAAGCGACTTGGATTTGTCGCGCGCAAAGGTTTTGGAGTATGAGGCCGCCTCCCAGCTGGATTCGGTAAAGAGGCAGCTTGATGCGTCGAAAAATCGCATAGCGCTTTTGTGCGGACTTTCGCCGTCAAATTTTGAATTGAAGTGCGAGCCCCTAAGCGACTCCATGCCTAAAATGCCTAGAGCCGTTCCATCGCAACTATTGGAGAGAAGGCCCGATGTCGCTGCTGCTGAGCGCGAAGTTTACGCGGCAAACGCTCAGTTGGGCGCCGATATAGCCGCATTTTTCCCGACGGTTTCCATAACTGGAGATGTCGGCTTTAAGGCAAATAAGCTTGAGAACCTCCTGCAGTCAAGCTCGCTTGCGTGGGGAATAAGCCCGCAGGTTTACATACCTATCTTCCAAGCAGGCAAGCTATACGCGCAGAAACAGTCCGACTTGGCCGCCCACAAGGCTGCGACTGAGAAGTACAAGTCAACCGTTTTAAAAGTTATAGAGGAGATCGAGACTTTGCTTTCGGACATATCGAATATGGAAAACGAATACGAGAATCGCAAAAAGACGTCCAGCTACTCCTTAAACGTGCAGTCCTACACGCAAAAGCAGTACGAGCTTGGAGATCAGGATTACTTTGCGGTAAGCGATGCGCAGAGGCAGTACTTGCTTTATAAGCGCGGGGAAATAAGGCTGTTGGGCGCGCGCTACAGGTCTTGCGTCTCGCTTATAATGTCGCTTGGCGGAGGCTGGAAAAACGAGTATGAAAATCCAAAGGCTTTTGAGCTGACAAAACTTTAGGATTTGTATTTTTCTTAAAGCCCGAGATTTTATCTCGGGCTTTTTTGCAAGCTGCAAAACCTAGACTATTAAAGTCGCTTGGTGCGAAGAATATCACTAGAAACTTAAAGTTGCGCTCTTTTTTTAGCTGTTTTCCCACAAAAAATGGGGAGATTGATTTTTGAAACTAACGCTTGAAATTTACTTTGATTCTTGCAAGGCTTAAAACTTTTTATGATTCCTCCGATTAGTCTGTCTGATGTGGTTAAATTTTAAATCTCTACTTTTATGTTTGTTAAATTTAAAGCGAATCATGGCGTTGAAGAAGTTTGCGCGAAAGACCTAGGCTTTTATAACTTTTATGGTAAAAACATGGGGTTAACTTGCTGTGATATTCTAATTTTTTATTGCACTATTGAGGCTTTTTCTTTTTTTTAAGTACTTAAGTTTTAATTTTTTAGTTACTAAAAACTAAAAGAAGCTAAAGCGAATGTAAAAGTTTCAGATTTTCATAGTTTATGATTAAAAAAATATTGACAAGGGTGTTTATACACCTGCAAACTAGAAAAGGAAAATAGATATAGCATGCCGAATCAGCGAGATAAGAACAAGCGGGGCGTATGTATCTATATCCCGAAGGAAATGAAGGAAATGTTGCAGGCTATTGCTCGCGAGAAGGGCACTAACCTTGCAGCACTGACGCAATTTCTCTATGAAAAGATGATTGATGAGGTTTTGGATGAAAAAAGAAGCAATAACGCTAAAGGTAAGTCAGGAGACGATAAGCAAGATTGAGAAGCTAAATTTGAACTTAAAAGAGGTAGTAAGGGAGGCTTTTTTGAGGGGTGTTAGTCACCTCGGCGGAAAGAAACTTTCGCTCTCCGGGACTTCGAAAGAAAAAAAACTGAAAGCTAAAAAGGACAAGAAGGAAAAGTAAGCGGAAGGAATTTTTATTACTTTTAGGGTGTTAGTCACCTGTCGCCCTTGAGATAGGCTGTTTACTGAAGTAAGGAATTTCAATTGCGTTAGATTGGAGTAAGACAATGAAAACAAATGTAGTAAAAAGAAAAACTAGCTTTGCGCTGCTTGGCTTATTTATAGCTGCGGCTGCGTGGGCTCAGCAGGGGAGCACGATAAATTACTTCGTCTCTCCCGAAGACAAGGTTGAGGGCCAGTCTTGGCAAGGGACTGGTGTGAGTGGTAATGAGGTTGTAGCCGAAAATCAGGACTACACAACGGTAAAAGCGGAGGGCGGAAAGGTATCATATGAGTACATTTATATGCCTAATCTTACCGAAACAGGCGGTTATAAAATTTCCGATATAAAGAGCTTTTCGATTACAACGAGGCAAGATCCAACTTCAAATGCGCAATCAAATGCATATATCAACATATATACTCAGAAGATTGAGGGATCTAGCTCGCCGAGTTGGTATGAATCGCGCCTGAATGTGGAACCCTATTACGCCGGGAATTATGATAAATACACAGGTGCGGGGAATTGGTATACTTGGAGTACGGAAAATACTGGCGATAACGCATATATTACCGTGTATGATTCGACGCCTAATCGCGGCGGAAACGGCAGCGGTTTTCAGGGAGCTATGGGCTTTGGCTCAACTTGGAATGAACTTCAGAATGGGGCGGTTAGTATCACAAATCCGTCCGATCCCTCCTGTGTTAGAGATTACTCCTCCGAAAAAGTTTGGGGCGTTTCAATTGCAGTAAACGACACAAACAACAATATGTCGAATCCGGGGCTCGACATAAAGAGCTTCAATATGAACCTCGCGGGTCAGGACTACGCTTGGAATTTCATTGGCGAGGGCTCTATTTGGAACGTTACAAGCGGCAATCAGATAGCTGCCGACAAAGTTTCAGACATGACTGTAAATGTGAGTGGCGAGGGCAGCTCGATGACGACCCAAGCGGGGCTTTCAAACAGCTTTGTAAATGTGAGCAATTCCGGCACGGCGAATGTTTCCGACGCTACTTTGAGCGGAATGGAAACTACAGCCGAGTGGAATAACGGCCAGAATTACACATCAAAGCCCCTCTTTAGCGTAAGTTCTTCGGGCAATCTCAACATAAGCGATTCAGAATTTTCGGACAACAAAGTCACCCATACGGGGTCTTTGAGTTCAGGCGTTGGCGCACAGGGCATCATAACCCTATCCGATGCTTCAATTAGCGTGTCAAATACGACATTCTCGAACAATAAGAGCGAGAATGTTCCGGGCGAAACCGTCTCTACTGCTCCTACAGCCCAGGGATCCGTCTTGTATGCAGCCAACGCGAAGGACGCAAACTTTACGGACGTAAACTTTGCAAACAACACCGCGAAAGGTCCGAGCGTTCAGGGCGGTGTAATAGCGGGCTTTGGCGGAAATTACAGCATTGAGGGAGGTTCCTTTGAAGGTAACGTATCCGATGCTACGGGCTTTGAAGATGGCGAGGCCTACGGAGCTGCCGGATATTTTGCCGGCAATTCTTGGAGCGATCCCAAAGTTGCTATGAATCTAGACGTTAACGGTACGAGCTTCAAGAATAACCAGACTCAGGGAACTTGGGCTTACGGCGGTGCTCTCTATGTGGGCTTGGGAACTGAAGGCTCTAGCTTCAAAATAAGCGACTCGAGCTTTGATGGCAACAAAACCGTGGGTTCTGAGGATTCTCTCGCGGGAGCTCTCTACATAAACGGCGGTTCGGCGACTGTCGAAAATACGTCGTTTAACGGAAATTCGGCCTCGGTCGGCGAAGCCGGCGCGGAAATCTCTTACAATGGTGGCGGCGCCTTGGTTGTGAGAAACTCGAACGTTAAAATTTCAGCAACAAAAGATATCAGCAATGTCGGAAATTACTTTGAGCAAGCCGGCGTAAAAGACGACTCTCGCGGCGGTTTCATGTTCCTTAGGGGCGCAAGCACCGTAGATTTCGACATAGCTGAAGGAGCAATCTACACTATAGGCGACGGCACGGCGGGGCAGGATTCCATCGCCTCTGAAGCGGGCGCGTCCTCCCAGCAGGTCATCAACAAGACCGGCGCGGGTACGCTCACTGTAAATTCGTCCATGGCAAATTACAAGGGCGACCTCAATGTAAATGAAGGCACGCTGAATCTCGGCGTAGTTCCCGTCAATACGAGCATCGCAAACAACATAAGCGTTGCCGCGGGCGCGACTCTCAACACAAACTACGGCGAACGCGCGACAAATTGGATGACCTTGCAGGCCGGAAAGACTCTCGATGTATCCGGCACTTGGCAGCACTCCTACCAAGTCGGCATTCAGGAGGGGTCGACATTTACTCTCAGAGAGGGCGGAAAGGCCGATCTCGGCTACCTAGCCTTTGGCGGAAAAGCCGTAATTGAGGGCGATTTGATTGTAGGAAAGGCTGCAGGCAACGAAATTAACTTCGGCGGCACAACTTCCGAAGAGTACGGCAAAAGCGAGATGACAATCCAAAACGGCGGCACGGCAACGTTTGCTACAAACGTTAATATCGGCCACAGGAAGGGAGAAGACGGCACGAGCAAGGACGCCATAGTAAACGTAAACGAGGGCGGAACCTTCACCGTCTCCGAGGGCGATTTGAATATAGGCTCGTCCAGCAGAGTTGCTTCCGACAATGTTTCTAGCGGCGAAGGCTACTTCAATGTAAACGGCGGCAGCGTAAGCGTTGCGAGCAACATAAACGTAGGTACGAAGAATACCGGCGTTTTGAGCATGGACGGCGGCAGTGTTACGGCCTCAAATATCAATATCGGTTCTTTTGGCAGGATGAACCTGACAATCGACAGCGCTTCAACAGCCGAATATCAGGTAAATTCCGCGATAGCAAATGCGGGCGAACTCGTCTTGCAGGCAAAGCTTGGCACGAGCGAAACCAAGAACTTCAATATTGCAAGCGGCGGCATAAGCGGCGAGGGTCTAGTATCCGTTTACGGCGGCGTGTATGAAAACAACGTACTTACAATCAATGCAAAAGTGGTAAATAGCGACATTACAAGCGCCACCACCGTTGATGCGGGAAGCATAGTTACGATAAATAGCGACTCTTCCATAGAGTCTGCTGCAAAGAGCGTTTCTATCGCAACTTCCTCCGATTCGATAACCGTAAATTCCGCAGCGCTTGCAGATCACAACGACGCCGATTTTATGGGCGAAATCAGCCTTGCCTCCAACGAGACTCTCATGGCTGCTTGGGCCTTTGACGTTCTCGGGGTCGATCAGGACAATACGGTAGTTCTAAGCTTCGCAATAGGCGAAGGGCTCGACCTTTCGGACATAGGCGTATATCAGCGCGACGGCGATGCCTGGACTAACGTTACGGGAGATTTGGATGCATTGTCCTTGAGCGATGGAATATTAAGCTTTATAGCCGACAGCATGTCCGATTACGCTTTGACCGTCGTTCCCGAACCTTCGACATACGCGCTCATATTCGGCGCCTTTGCCCTGGTTTTTGTAATTTCTCGCAAGAGAAAGTAGTAAGTAGTATAAAGTTAAAACGATAAAGCCCGTGGGGGCTAAATACCCCCGCGGGTTCATTTTGAAATTATAAAATATACTTTGCTGCCAATATCTTATTTTCAGACGATGATATGTATATTGTCTTGTCCGCAGCAGTTATAGCTTCGGCATTTTCCTTTTCTATTCTCTATGCTATATTAAATCTGATTTTTGGCTTTAGTTATTTCAATGGCGGGCGTGGAAATGCGTTTGCTGCTGAGGCGCGTTTTCCAAATCTGCTTAGGCTTGCAATACTATCGCTTGCTCTTATTCTCGTACTGATAATTTATTACAGCATTTTAATGTGAACTTCTAATCTCGAATTATTCGATTTTAACTGGTTTTAATGCACGAGCGCGCCTTTTTTTCAAAGGGCAATGCGAAGCTCTTACTGTGCGTTAGTTTGCATTTTTTTTAGGGACCCACATCTAAGCCCTGCAACTGCATTTCTGACTAGTAGTTTTTGGGTATTTGATTCTCCTAGCGCATGTGCGCGTTTGGCTTGTCGGACATTTCCAATTCCAGTTTGCCGCCCGCGGTAATTTCAAAGTAGTCTATCCACAGCCGATTTAGCGGCTTTCCGTTTAGCCAAGCCCTCCTTATGTATATATTTTCGGGCGAATTATTTTTTGCAATAATTTCAAAAAATTTTCCCTTGTGGTACTTTTTATTTAGGGTGATTTTTACGCGTTTTAATACGGGGCTTGTGATTTCGTATCTGGTGCTTCCAGGGCAGACCGGGTGCAAACCAGAGGAGGCAAGCACATACCAGGCTGACATCTGCCCAACATCGTCGTTTCCAACAAGTCCCAAAACGTCATCGCCGTATGCCTTGTCGCAGATTGTGCGCGACCACTTTTGCGTAAGGTAGGGCTTCTTGGTGTAGTTAAACATGAAGGGCACTTGGTGGTTGGGTTCGTTTGGGTGGTTGTAGTAGTCATTCCAAAGAAAGTCCGCCGGGGTCTTTTCAAAGAAGGTCTCTAGCTCCTGCAAGAAGAAGTCCTCGCCCATGAGCTTTTTGGCGCCTTCAATATCGTGGGCGATAAACCAGCCCTGTTGGAAGTTGTTGCTCTCGGTGCAGCCTTGGTTGTGGACGGTTTTGCCCTTGAAGGGCAGAAAGTTTCCGTCCTTGTCCTTTGCCGTAAACCAGCGTTCTTTTTCATTCCAGATATTTTTGTAGTTCTTAGAGCCCTCGTAGTATTTCTTGGCCTCCTCCGGCTTGTTCATAAGCTCCGATAGCCTGCCCATGCACCAGTCGGAATATGCGAGTTCCAGAGTGTGCGAAACTTGATTGGGAACGTAGCCGTACTTTTTGTAGTTTATGTTCGAGCCGTCTCTTTTGGCGTTTGTGTTTGCGGCGTACTCGTAGGCTTTTTCGGCGTCGTAATTTCTAATTCCCTTTGCGTATGCGTCGGCAAGGACGCTCACTGCCGGGTCGCCCAACATGCAGCCCGAGTAGGAGTTCATAATTTCCCAGCGCGGAAATAGCTTGCGGCCGCTTAAATCGGCAAGTTGTATGAGCGAATTGATTTCGTCGTTTACGACGTCGGGCGCGATTATTGTAAGCAGCGGAAATTCGCTTCTAAACACGTCCCAGCCGCTAAAGATTGTGCGGTACACAAAGCCGTCTGCAGTGTGGACTTTGCCGTCGCCTGCCATGTATTGGCCGTTTGCGTCGGAAGCCGCGCGCGGGTCAATCATAGCATGGTAAAGCGCTGTGTAAAATATCGTCTTTTCCCTCTCGCTTGCGCCCTCGACTTCTATTTTCGAGAGGGCCTCATTCCAAGTTTTGCGCGCGTTTCCGGCAACTTTTTCAAAATTCCAATCGGGAATTTCAAGTTTTAGATTCTCCTCTGCGTTTTCCATGCTGACAAAGGAAATCCCGACTTTCATTAAAACTTTTTGATTCGCCTTTGTCGCAAATTCCGTAAAAAATCCCAGATGCTCGCCCTGCGCCTTTTTTAGCCCCCTGTAAACTTTTGCATTTGCTATGATTTCCTGCGCCTTTGCCTTTGTGTTTACTTCGTGATTTCTCTTAAAACCCTCCGGAAACTGCGCCTTCCAGATGCCGAAATTTTTTAAAGGCTCGCTAAACTTTGCGTAGAAGTGCACCTTGTAGCTAACCTTTCCCGAGCCTTGACCCCAGCCGCCGTGCGTGTAGGGGCAATCCATCCAGCCGCGTATCGCGTAGTCGCCGAGCTTTTCGACAAATTGTTCCTTAGAAACACCCCCTATTCGGCGCGATAGGTCTATTTGTATGCGCGAAGTTTCGCTTTCGGGGTAGGTAAAGCGAATGATTCCTGCGTGTGGCGTGGCGGTAAGTTCGGTTCTTATATTGTAGTCGTCGAGAGTTACTGCGTAGTAGCCCGCCTTTGTCACTTCCGTGTCGTGGCTAAATTTTGAGCGCCAGCCCTTGATGGGCCTTGTGTGGAGGTCGTTCCCAAAGTCCATATCTTCTTTGGGCGGAGTTCCCTTTGAGGTGTAAAGTTTGCCGCAAGTTGGCATTACAAGGAAGTTTCCGAAGTCGCCATACCAGCCTATGCCCGACATGTGCGTGAAGCTAAAGCCCTCTATTGTGGACATATGCCAAGAGTAGCCGGGGCCGTTGTCGCCACCTGTCATTGTGTCGGGGCTAAGTTGCACCAAGCCAAAGGGAGTTGCCGCTCCGGGGAAGGTCTTGCCCAAGCCGTGCCCGGCCTTGCCCGCCTTTGGCGAAGTTGACGCGCCTATTATCGTATTTACGTAGTCAACAGGTTCTTTATTCTGCGCAAGTCCTGTGAGGCTAAGCCAAAATGTCAGTCCCAATGCTATGGCAAATTTAAGCATATTATCCTCCCGAAAATTTTCTTATGTTTGTTATGTAGTTTTTTATTTGAT
>URYY01000062.1 GCA_900552245.1 uncultured Opitutales bacterium
AACTTCTATCGACGGATATTTATCCAAATCGTCGCTGCCGACTGCCAAGACTACAAAGAAATCCTCATCTTCGACAGTCGCGGCCTCCGATATAAAAAACGAAAGGCCCGCGGGTTTTTTTTCGGCCGATTCAAATATCTTAAACACGGACTCGCGCATGCATATCTTTTTTAAGTCTAGAGCCTGCGAATTTATTTTGCGCAAAGACTTTTTTTTCCCGCTTTGCGCATCGGCAAAAATCTTCTCAAAAACCTTTGGATACTCCGCGAAATCAGCCTCTGAAATCCATGTGTCGCCCTTTGTAAAAAGAGACACCCTCTGCCCAAAATCCGGGGTGGAAATGACCGACACCAAAAACATCTGGGGTTTTATCTTCTTATCTATGTAGGAAAATAGGGATTCCGCCCTGCTTAAAGCTTCGTCCAAAAACGCGGTGTATATTGGTTTTGTCGTACTTTCACCCATACAAGCAATACTTTTCGCAAAAATTGAGTTTGTCAATCGTCTTGTTTTTATTGTTGTAAGAAATCGGCTATTTTGCATTATATCCAAGGTTATTTTTTATAATATATGTCAGACTATTCGTGGATTGATTCGAGAAGCGCCGGCGTATTGGCGCACATTTCAAGTTTGCCGTCTAGCCAAGGCATTGGTTCGCTGGGAACCGGAGCGCGCGACTTTCTGCGCTTTGTGAGAGCTTCGGGCTTTAAATACTGGCAAATATGCCCCATTGGTCCGACAAGCTTTGGAGACTCTCCGTACCAGTCATTCTCGGCCTTTGCAGGCAATGCCTACTTTATCGATTTAGACGAACTTGCCGACTGCGGAATGATTCAACAATCGGATTACATGCACCTTGAAGAGGGCTCGCAGAGCTCTTGCGATTACGGGAAAATATATGAAAATTTCACGCGCATACTGATTAAGGCCTTTAAAAACAGGGACAAGGCAACAAAACTCAATTTCAAAATAACTTTTGAGGAATTTGAAAAGCAAAACTCCTACTGGCTTGAAGATTACGCAAAGTTTAGAGCTCTAAAAAAACGCTTCGGCGGAGCGCCGTGGTACGATTGGCCAAAGGACTTTGCAAACCACAAAAATGCGAAATTGTCAAAGGCGGACGAGGAGGAAGTTGAATGCATAAAGTTTGCCCAGTGGATTTTTGCAAACCAATACAATAATTTCAAAGGCGATGCGGCAAAATTGGGCGTCGAAATTATAGGGGATTTACCAATCTTTCTGTCGTACGACAGCGCCGATGTGTGGGCAAATCCGGAATTGTTTGAGCTAGATGGCGACTTCAAGCCCGTAAATGTGGCTGGCGTCGGGCCCGACTACTTCTCGCCAACCGGGCAACTCTGGGGAAATCCCCTTTACGACTGGAAAAATAAAAAGGGAAAAGTATTTGACTTTTGGAAGCTTAGGCTAGCTCAGGCCTTCAAGTTGTACGATGTCGTGCGCCTGGATCACTTCAGGGGTTTTGCCGACTACTGGGCAATACCATACGGTTCTGAAAGCGCATGCAATGGCAAGTGGCTAAAGGCCCCGGCAATGGAATTTTTCGATGAGATGCGAAAGACTTTTAAGCGCGAAAAATTTATAGCAGAAGACCTCGGCCTGCTCTCGCGGCGCGCCGAAAAATTGCGCGATGATCTAAAAATCCCGTCAATGGCAGTCCTTCAATTCGCCTTTGGCGGAGACGCCTCAAACCCCTACCTGCCCCACAATCTAAAGCCCAATATGGTCTGCTATACCGGAACGCACGATAACGACACAAGCATCTCTTGGTACAAAAATGCGGACGAAAAGACTAAAGACCAATTTCGTCGCTACTTTGCAAGTTCCGGCGATGCCCCAAACTGGACTTTGACGCTGGCTGCAATGACAAGTGTTTCAAAAATCGCAATTATTCCGATGCAAGATGTATTGGGCCTAGACGGAAGCGCGCGCATGAATACCCCGGGCAAAGCCTCGGGCAATTGGAAGTGGAGAATGAGCTGGGCTGAGCTAAGGGGAGCAATCTCCGACCAGTCAAAGTTCCTGCGCTCTATGTGCGAGCTCACCGGAAGGCTTGAAAAGAAAATATCTTAAGAAAATTATGAAAAAAATATCGGCGATAATATTACTGGCGCTCTCTGCCGCCATTGCCCCTGCGTTTGCAAACGCCCAAACCGAGCCAAGCGGCGCGAAGGCCACCGTAGAAAGCTCTGAATTGTCTGACTCTTACAAGGAGCAGTTCACCGCAGATAAGCTATCCTACCGCGAAAAGGAGGAGATTGAGACAAAAAAGATTGCGGACGCGGCTACTTATAAACGCGCCGTAAAAACTATTGAAGACTCGTCAAAACTACTGAATTTCATAGGCATAAGCGAATCAAAATTTGAGGGGCGCACGCTTGGAATATCAAATTATGCATGGGTATCGACCTTTGCTCTGCTTGTAATTTACGGCTTACTCGGGGTTGCAGTTCTGAAAGTTTTTCTGTTTATTGCGATAAAAATATCAAAATTTAACAAGCTAGCCATCCTGGAAAAAATATTTTCAAACATAAAAGCCCCGGTTGAATTTTTGGTTTACTTCTTCGCGCTATACGTATCCTTCATGCGCCTTGCAATTTCACTAGACGCAAACGTCCTGTACCAAAACGCATTCACCGTTATATTCCTTGGCCTGTTGACCTGGGCGCTTATCAAAATATACGATTCATTTGTGGAGAAGATAGATCAGATTGCGCGCCACAAAGACGGTTTCAAGAACATATTTCCCATATTTAACGCCTGCATACGCTGGGTAATAGTTATAGCGGCCTTTCTAATGATACTGCAGCGCTTGGGCTTTGATGTGAAGGCTTTTATGGTATCCCTCGGAATAGGCGGCGCGGCGCTGGCATTTGCTTCAAAAGATACAATCGCAAACTTCTTTGGCTCAATATCTCTAATTATGGATGCGCCATTTAAGGTTGGCGACAGAATACAGGTAAGCCAGAAGCTGGACGGCATAGTTGAATCGATAGGCATACGCTCGACGAGAATAAGAAACTTAGACCAGAGCCTATCGATTTTGCCGAACTCATATTTGGCAAACGAATACATAGTAAACGTAGCGCGCTGGCGCAAGCGCAAGGCCTCGCTCACTGTAGGGCTCACTTACGATGCGAGCGTAGAGCAAATTAAAAAGATAAGAGACGACATTAGGCAGCTGCTAGCCAAGGATTCCGGCGTAGTGCCAAACTCGGCCCTTGTAAATTTCACAACATTTGCAGACAGCTCCCTAAACATAGACGTGATATACTTCATTGTCTATATCGAGACGCCAAAGTACTTGGAAGTCGTGGAGCGCATAAATTTTGAAATTATGAAGATTGTGGAAAATAACGGCGCCTCATTCGCCTTCCCGTCACAGAGCCTCTACATAGAAAAGAACGCTTAAAAAGCCAAATATTTATAGCTTGCAAGACGGCGCCAAATTTGAAAAATTGGCGCTTTGTATTTTTATCGATAAGTAATGGACACAAATCACATCAGGAATTTTTGCATAATAGCGCACGTTGACCACGGCAAAACAACGCTCTCAGACCGTCTCTTAGAGCAGACGCAAACTATTGCCAAGCGCGATATGCAAGATCAGCTCCTGGACTCTATGGATTTGGAGCGCGAAAGGGGAATAACAATCAAGTGCCACCCTGTCTCGATGAAGTACGTCCACAATGGGCAGGAGTACCTTCTAAACCTAATAGACACTCCCGGTCACGTCGACTTTTCCTACGAAGTATCGCGCTCGCTTGCAGCCTGCGAGGGAGCGCTGCTACTAGTTGATGCAGCCCAGGGAGTAGAGGCGCAAACGGTTGCAAACGCAAACCTTGCGATGAACCAAAATCTGGCAATCATACCTGTTATAAATAAAATAGACCTTCCAAGCGCCCACCCCGAACAGTGCAAGCAGCAGATAGAAGACATTTTGGCAATTCCAGCCGATGAGGCAATTCTTGCAAGCGGAAAGTCGGGTATCGGAATAAAGGATATTTTAGACGCCGTAGTGGAGAGAGTTCCCCCGCCGCGCTTGGCCGATTACAAGCAGGCGAGAGCACTGATATTCGACTGCGTGTTCGATACTTACAAGGGCGTTATATGCTATGTCAGAGTGTTCTCCGGAACATTTAAGGCGGGCGATGAAATAATGATGATGTCTAACGGCGCAAAGACTAGCGTCAAGGAAGTCGGCAGATTCACCCCCTCAATGCTCGTTGAAAAGGACATCACTGCGGGCCACACCGGCTACATAGTAACAAACATAAAAGACGTTACTGAAATAAAGATAGGCGATACAATAACGCTCGCTTCCGACCCCGCCGCCGAAATGCTGCCCGGTTACAAGGAGGTAAAGCCCATGGTCTTTGCGGGCGTCTACCCGATAGATACGGCGGATTACGAAAGGCTAAAAAGCTCGCTTGCGCGCCTTCAGCTAAACGATGCGGCCTTAGTTTACCAAGCGGAAAACTCTGTAGCTTTGGGCTTTGGTTTTAGGTGCGGCTTTTTAGGCTTGCTGCACATGGAAATCGTACAGGAGCGGCTCAGGCGCGAATACGACCTAGACATAATTTCAACCTACCCTAGCGTAGTTTACAAAATAACCTTAAACGACGGCTCGCAGATAGAGATAGACAATCCCGTCCGCCTGCCCGACCCCTCCTCGATAGATAAAATTTACGAGCCAAAAATAAAGGCGCACATACACATTCCGGCAGAATCCATAGGCGACATGCTGGCGCTCATAGCCGAAAAGCGCGGATTTTGCGAGCGCACTGAAAACATAGACGAAAGCCGCGTGATGCTAACGGCGTCGCTGCCGCTAAACGAAATATTGGTGGACTTCAACGACCGCCTAAAAAGTATAACCCGCGGCTACGGCAGCATGGACTACGAGATGGACGGCTACGAAGCAAACGACTTGGTGCGCCTAGACATTCTGGTAAACGGAGAGCAAATAGACGCGTTTTCCTCGATAGTACACAGGCAGAAGGCCGAGGCAAAAGGAAGGGCTCTATGCGAGAAGCTCAAGGACATTTTGCCCCGACAGATGTTTAAAGTTGCAATTCAAGCCGCAATAGGCGGCAAGATTGTCGCGAGAGAAACGCTGGGCTCATACCGCAAAGACGTAACCTCAAAGTGCTACGGCGGCGACATAACAAGAAAGAAGAAACTTCTCGAAAAGCAAAAGGAAGGCAAGAAGCGCATGAAGCAAATCGGCAAAGTTTCGATTCCGCAAGAGGCCTTCATAGACGTTCTAAAATCGAATACCTAAGATGAATATACCGTTTTTTTCAGGGAAAAAGAGAAAGCTATTCAAAGACTTTCTGTCGGCGGCCTACAACGTCCACAATTACAGGCGCGATCTAATGCCGCAAGCGGACGACAGGCGCATGCACGAGCTCATAATGAAAGTCGAAGAGCTATTTGACGATAGCAAGTCCGATACTCCCGAATTTGAAAGCGCCAAAGATGAGCTCGAAAAACTCATGAAAAAATACGGCGGAACGATTTATCCACTCACGAGCCTTGCGGATAACGTCGATGTTATCGTAGTTGCCGGAATACTTGCACTGAGCGTTCGCAGCTTCTTTTTCCAGCCCTTTCAGATTCCTACAAACTCAATGTATCCGAGCTTTTACGGAATGACGCCGCATGTGTATCTTCAAAACGAAGAGCCGCCGAACTTTGCCGAGAAGCTCTTTAGGCTCGTCACAAAAAAGGCCTCGAACTACAATCTGAAAGCGCCCGGCGACGGAGAGGTTTTCATACGCATAAATCACCCCTCGCAAATGTCGAAAAATGGCGGTATATTCCACGGGCAAACTCGCCCCTCAAGGTGGCTATTGGTCTTGCCCTCTACGGAAAAAGTTTACACCTTCATGCAGGGCGGAAAAACTTTTGAGCTTTCGCTTCCGGCGGATTTTTCAATAGACTCGGTAATGCCAAAAGCCTATCCATTCGGGGTTAAGAGCGACTCCTCTTCAGATTATTTTAAGGCAATTGCAGACAATGCAAAAATTGTGCAAGACGGCAGCGACTACTATTTGTCGCTGGGAAATAAGAAAGCGGGAGAGAGCATCTTAAATTTCGACATTCTTGGCGGAGATATGCTATTTGTAGATAGATTTACCTACAATTTTAGAAAGCCCAAAGTCGGAGAGCCCTTTGTCTTTAGAACCGGTAAAATTCCGGGAATGGCAATGCTAAACGGAGGTGTTATAGACGACAAGTACTACATAAAAAGGCTAGTCGGCGAAGGGGGCGACAAATTGCAAGTTAAGGGCTCCACCCTATACAGAAACGGCAAGCCCATAGAGGGCTCAAGCGCATTTAAAAGCAACGCCGAACAAGCGGGAGACTACTGCGGATACAAGGCCGAGGGCGCACTTAAAAACGGCAGGATTGTGAGTGTTGCCCCCCACAGCTACTACGCCATGGGCGACAATTCCGCAAATAGCCTCGATAGTCGCTACTGGGGAGACGTTCCCGAAAAATCCGTAATAGGCAGAGCGCTTGTAATATTTTATCCGTTCACGGAAAGATGGGGAGCTGCAAAGTAAAAAATTGCAGCTTATAGGAGAAATTTATTGTTGAAGTTTTTTAGCAAATCTATTTAACAGGACACACAAGTTTAATTAAGTTAGTTTAATGGCAAATCAATACCCAGGCGGCAACACGAGGCCGCAAAAATCAAACAACAAAGCGTTTAAAAACTTCGGACCTCGCAGAAATGAGAGGATTCGCGTTCCCAGGGTTCGAGTAATCGGCCCCGATGGCTCTCAAGTCGGAATAATGCCGACATCGGAGGCTATAGCAATGGCAAAGAGATTGAACCTCGATCTGCTTGAGGTCTCGCCAAATGCCGAGCCGCCGGTTTGCAGAATTTTGGATTTCGGAAAGTATCAGTATGAGGAGGCAAAGCGACAGAAGAGCAATAAGGCCTCGGCAACTAAGGTTAAGGAAATAAAGATACGCCCGAAAATCGAGCGCCACGACTACGAGACAAAAAGACGCAATGCGGAGAGGTTCTTGTTTTCCGGCAATAAGTTGAAGATTACAATGATGTTGCGCGGGCGCGAGATGGAGTTTAAGCAAAACGCCTTTGAAGTTGTTGAGAGAGCCATAGCGGATCTTTCGCACATGGGCCATGCGGACGCAGCACCAAAGCTCATGGGCAGAAATATAACTGTAACGATGTCGCCGGTGGCGCAGAAATTGCGCAAGTTAAAGTATTCGGGCGAGGAGGAGGAAATCCCCGAGGAAGACGACTCCGAAAAAGACGATTTGGAATAGAATCGGCTTTATTGCGCACAGCCATGCAGAGTATGTTGAAAAGTTTAGCTAGCCTATTTGCAAACTTTCTCGGCCTGCTTTGCAAAAGTGGCCCTGGCAAAGAAAAAGAGTGCAAGGGCCTTGGTCATCGTTGTACGCGCAGAAGCTTTATTGCCAGGCTTGCCTTGCCACTTGCAATAGCCCTTGCGGCAAACTCGGCAGAGGCGCTCGTTGTAAAGGGTTCTAGATACACCTCTTTAATAGATTTGGCAAAGCGCTTTGGAATGTCTCTAAAGACTGTTCAATACAGGAAAGTTCAAAGGCTCTACAACAAATACGTGTCTTTGAATTTTGAGATACACAGGCGCGATATGACATTAAATGGCAGCAAAATTTGGCTGGGCTTTCCCGTAGTGGAATACAAGGGCACTCTCTATGTTGCAGACGCCGATGTTTCAGACACTCTGGTGCCGATATTGTATCCGCGCGGCGGCAAATACATGCCAAAACTGCGCACAATAGTGATAGATCCGGGGCATGGAGGCAAAGATAAGGGCGCAATATCAAAGACCTACGGCCTGCACGAAAAGAATCTGACCCTCGATATATCCTTAAAGCTTGCCAAGATTCTTCGGCAAAAGGGATACAAGGTTTATCTGACCCGCTATGGCGATAAATTTATTGGGCTTGACGAGCGTCCGGCGTATGCAAATAAGATAAAGGCCGATATGTTTGTAAGCATACACATAAACGCCGCGGGAGCCAGCGCATCCGGTATTGAGACCTACGCGCTAACTCCAGTCGGGCAAAATTCCACAAATGCCCCTGCCGCAACCCCCATAAGCAAGCGCAAGTATGCTGGCAACAGCGCTGACGACTGGAATGCTCTCCTTGCCCACTACATACAAAAAGATATGGTGGCAAAGCTCTCCGGAGTTGACCGCGGAATGAAGCGCGCGCGCTTTGCAGTATTGCAAGATGCAAAAATGCCGGCAGCTCTAGTCGAATGCGGATTTATTTCAAACTCTTCAGACGCTCGAAAATTAGCGAGCGACAAATATAGACAAAACATAGCAAACGCGATCGCCTCGGGTATATCCCGCTACGCAAGCACGCTTGCGAGGCTGAAAAAATGAATATTGCTTATATTTTTCCACTAACATCTGCAATTTTATACACTTTCGCGACTGTTTTTACAAAGCGAGCCATACTTGACGGCGCTGGGCTGTTGCGAACATTTTTTATAACAAATCTGCTTGCGGCAGTAGTTCAGTTTATTCCGATAATCTTCGTTGGCGAGCCAATGCCAGATTTTGAACTTCTAAAGGTTCCAATATTCTGCGGATTTCTGTATTTTTTAGGTCAGCTTGCACTGTTTGTTTCGATGAGGATTGGCGACGTTACTGTGCAAATTCCAATGCTGGGAATAAAAGTAGTGTTTGTTGCGATTTTCCTGATTTGGCTTACGGGTGTGGAGCTGGAAACTAAGCTTATGGTGGCCTCCGTTATAACTACGATAGCGGTATTTATAATGGGAATGTCGTCGGTTAAGTTCTCAAAAAAAATGCTCTATACTATAGTATTGGTTTTAATTGCAAACGCCGCCTTCGCATTCTCCGACTGCCTAATTCAAATAAAGATGTCCAAGGTGGGCACGGTGTGGTTTATGTTCTTTATGTACAACACCACAATGCTATTTTCCTTCCTGGTAATTCCATTCTTTAGGGCACCGCTTAGGGCAATTCCAAAGAGCGCCTGGAAATGGACGCTCGGCGGAGCTGCAATCATGAGCATACAGGCCTTTATTCTAGTCTTTTCAATGGGATACTTTAAAATCGCGGCGGCGGCAAACATCATATACGCAACGCGAGGTATTTGGAGCATAGTAATAATTTGGTTTGCGGGCAAATTTATAGGCAACGACGAGCGCTCAATAGGCGCAAATATGATGTTAAAACGCTTGGCTGGAGCCTCGCTTATGCTGCTTGCCGTTGCTATAACAATATTCTAACTAAAGGCGCCTAAATTTAGCCCTGCGCCGACAAAAACGCATCAGCGCTCGCACTTTATAAAGACGCAGTACTTCTGAACTTGCGCTATTATGTCGGCCTTTTTCATATCCTGAGTTTTCGGCTCCAGAGGCTCTATCTTAAGCTCCTTAAAAAGCTGAGACAAATTTTTGGCCTTGGAAGCGTAATTTACATTTTGCGGAACGTAACCGCTTTGCCTAAGCGAATAAGAGTCGCTCAACCTACTTACAACTATGCCGAGAAAATTTCCGCGCAAGTCAAATAGCGGCCCCCCAGAGTTTCCCGGCTGGAGGGGAACGGATATCTGCATAAAATTTTCGTCGTCCCGCATGCCAGATAGCGAACTTATATCTCCGGAAGTGTACTTTATGGACGAACCTTGAAGCTGAGTATTGGGATATCCCAGAGAAAACACCTCCTCGCCTATTCTAGGATTATTTGAAATGTAAAGCGGAACACCGCCGTCAATTTTTAAGACTTTTAGTATCGCCACATCTAAAGGTTTGCTTGAGGCGGCAACTTTTGCCTCGTAAAAAGTGCCTTCAAAATCCACAAAAATGCGCTTCGAGCCATCGACTACGTGGAAGGCCGTGATAACATACCCGCCCTTTACCATGTAACCGGAACCGGTTGAAATGGGCTTATACTCTACAATTCCAACCGAGCGTTTCTTATTTTCGCGGCTCTTAAAAAAATCTTCGAGAGCGACAAAGCCCGGCCTTTCTCTGTCAAATATTGAAACGCGCCTGTCGTCGCGCGCAAAGTACTTTACAATAGTCTTATTATTCTCCCAAAAACTTGGCCTGTAGTTAAATTCACCATTTTCGTAGGCTATAATTTCAAAGTATTGCTCCGGCTCTAAGTCGCCTACATCGGGTATATTTTCCACATAGCAAAGCCCAGATGCAACTTTTGTGCGAGAAGTCATAGCTCGCGCCAAATCGCCCTTTGGAGGAATCCCCCTAGCTCTTATTAAAACGCCCCCTGTATTTGAAATCTCAGACACCCTGCCCGTTATTGCAACCGGATTTTTTTCCCGCTTTAATTTTTCCAGTATTTTATCCGCCTCTTCTTTTTTAGCGACAAGTTGGCGCGAGTATTCGCGGGCGTCCAAGAGTTCCTTTGCATTTTCCTTAAGCCATTCTAAATCCAAGATATCCCACTTAAGCTCCACGTCGCGCCCGCCGTTTGCCTCGACATATAGCGCCCTAGGGCTTACTCCAGTAACGGCGACTTCCGCAGTTTTCCCGTCCCTATTTTTCACGGAGTAGCTCTTATGCTCCTGAGCCTCGCCTACAGATAGCAAAATAAAGAAGAGAAAAACTGCCGCAGCGCGCAAAAATTTCATGGGCGCATTCTCCAAATTCAACAGATTTATTCAAGAAAAATATATAAACTCAGTGATGGTAACCAGTATCCGCCGATATGGTCTTTGCCCTGTAAAGCTGCTCGGCGAGAATAGCTCGCGCCCACTCGTGCGTAAATGTCATAGGCGATAGCGATACTAGCGCATGCGCGGCTCTCTTTACATCTTCTGACATTCCGTAGGCACCGCCTATCACAAACATAGAACCCCCCAACATCAAATCTCTCTCTATAATTTTTGAAAAATCCCTTGAAGAAAACAATTTCCCCTCTTCGCTCAAAACATAAGTGCGCAACTTTGAACTTGAAATCAGCTCCAACATTCGCTCAGACTCCCTTTGAACAGTTGAGTCTTTTATGAGCACAAGCTCAAACTTATCATACCTAGAAAGCCTCTCAAAATAATCATTACACAGCGAATCGAGCGCCCTGTTTTTCATCTTACCAACTGCAACAAGTTTTATCATACCTTTAGTCAATTTGCAAAAAGCAAAACAGAATTTCAAATAAAATTCTAAAATAAAAAGGCGGTCGAAAATAGACCGCCCTCCATTAAAAACAAAGATACTAAACTAAGCCGTTTAACATTCCGTAAAAATACATGGGCTTTAGCACGTAAACCTTGAGAAGCCAAGCTACCCACTGCTCGTGCGACATATCGAAAAAGAAGTCCAATGGGAAAGATATTTTAGGCTTCTTGTCATAATCGAACTCGCACATTAGAACGTGTCCGTAGTCTGTAACTATAGGGCATGCCGCATAGCCGTCATACTTAAATTCGGGCTGTTTTCCCTCCATAATAAGGCAGAGGTTCTTTGCAGCTATCGGCACCTGTTTGCGTATGGCAGCGGACGTCTTGCTTGTTGGGATTCCCGCAACGTCGCCAAGGCAAATTATATCCTTAAACTTTTTGTGCACCAAAGTCTCCTTATCTGTAGCCGCCCAGCCCTCCGAGGCGTGGGGACCTTCCGTATCGCTCAAGCCGGACTCCTTGACAAAGTCCGGAGCGCCCATGGGAGGCAAAAAGTGCAAGAAATCGTAATCCTTCGTAAAATCTATGCTCTCAACCTTGTTTGTATCCGGATTCTTGACACTGCGCGTAAAGTGGACTTTCTTTGCGGCGGTATCTATTCCCTTTACCCTCGTATTCAAATTTAACCCAACACCGCGCTGCTTGTAGATTTGCAACAAGCGCGGAGTGAAGTACGGAACGTCGTACAATTCGTTTGAAGCGGTGTAAAATTCAAATGCTGCTTTATCTCGATTTGAGTTTTTTCTAAAGAGATGCTCGCTTAGAAGGCATATCTTCTTTGGAGCCCCGCCGCACTTGTGCTTTGTGTATGTATCGGTATATATGCCGCGGCCGCCATTTTTTACAAACTTCGCGCCC
>URYY01000063.1 GCA_900552245.1 uncultured Opitutales bacterium
GAGCCTGAGTGGTCCGACGCTCACAAGGTCGATTTGCGCGATGGTGGAATAGTTATTTCACCGGCGGATTTCGACGTTTCAAAGCTTCCTAACATAAAGGGCTTAAACGTCGCGGCCTTGGGTGTTTTGAGCAAGCACTTAAGTTACATACCGCGCGATAGGTGGCAGAGCGTTCTCCACAAGCTCTTTCCCGAAAAGTTGTGGGAGTCAAACGACATAGCATTTAAATTGGGCAGAGGCGAACTATGAACACAAATTGGAACGATAAAGATACTAAATTTCACCCCGATAGCGCATTGGATTTTTTGCCGGTCGAGCACATGCGCGAGCTTCAGCTTCAGCGCCTGAAGGCCGTTGTGCGCTTAGCTTACGACAGGGTAAAGCTCGTGCGCGAGCGCATGGACGAGCGCGGTGTTAAGCCCAGCGATATTCGTTCCTTAAAAGACATAGCACTTTTGCCCTTTATGCAAAAGACCGATTTGCGCGATACTTATCCATACGGACTATTCGCAGTTGATATGTCTGAAGTGATACGCCTTCACGCATCTAGCGGCACTACCGGAAAGCCCATTGTTGTTGGCTACACGGCGGAGGATTTGGCCGTTTGGGAAAGCACCGTGCGCAGGGCGCTTTTAATGTACGGCGTAAGGCGCGGCGACATCGTTCAGGTATCATACGGATACGGGCTATTTACGGGCGGTTTGGGCGCGCACGGCGGGGCGCAGTCGCTGGGCTGCACGGTCGTTCCGGCTTCCGGCGGCAATACGGAGCGTCAGGTTATGCTTTTAAAGGACTTTGGCGTAACTGCTATGGCTTGCACCCCGAGCTACTTTATACACGTAGTGGAGCAGGCGCAGAAGATGGGCATAGACATGCACACACTCCCGCTTCGCTTCGGAATTTTTGGCGCCGAGCCTTGGTCGGAGCAGATGCGCAAATTTATTCAAGAAAATACGAACGTCGAGGCCTTCGATATATACGGGCTTTCCGAAATTGCGGGGCCTGGAGTTGGCGGAGAGTGCACTGCGCACGATGGAATCCACATTTTTGAGGATCATTACTATCCCGAAATAGTAGATCCTGAAACTGGCGAGCCTCTGCCTGAAGGGCAGGAGGGCGAGCTTGTGCTAACCACGCTAAGCAAGCGCGCAATGCCCATATTGCGCTACCGCACGCACGACATCACAAAAATTATTTCAGAACCTTGCGCTTGCGGACGCACAATTAGGCGCATAGCAAGAATAGGCAGAAGAAGCGATGATATGTTCATTATCCGCGGCGTAAACGTATTCCCCTCGCAGATAGAGGTGGCGCTTATGAATATGCCGGAAGTATCGCCGAATTACAGAATAATTCTCACGCGAGAAAAGGAGCTTGATAACGTTTTGGTCGAAGTCGAAATTAAGCCCGAATTCTTTACCGACAGCATTGCTGAGCTTGAGAGCATACGCCGCAGGGCGCGCGAGGCCATCGCAAAAATCGTGGGCATACGCATGGAAGTAAAGATTGTCGAGCCCAATACTATAGCGCGCTCCGAGGGCAAGGCAAAGCGCGTTATCGACATGAGAAAAATTTAACGAAAGGCGAACTATGAAATTGAAACAACTGTCAGTGTTTTTGGAAAATTCGCCGGGGCATTTGCAGCGCATCTGCTCCGTTTTGAGCAAGGCAAACATAAATTTGCAGACAATTACAATATCCGAGAGCAAGTCTTACGGGCTTATGAGGGCTATAGTCGATAAGCCCGAGGAGGCTGTGGCGGCGCTTGAAAAAGAGGGAATTATGTCAAAGCTTATCGACGTTTTAAGCGTTGAAGTTCCCGACAGGCCGGGTGCGCTTTTGGAGATATTAAACAAGGCGCAGGAGGCTTCGCTAAACATAGAATACATGTACGCCTGGACTAAGGGTGAGAGGGGAAACCCCATCATGATAATGAAGTTTAACGACGTGGAGCAGGCCGCAAAAGTTTTGGCTTAATAGAGCTTCGTTTTGCGTTTTTTACTCTTCGGGCTTGTTCTGAATTTAGGGCAAGCCCGATTCTTTTATAACACACTCCTTTAATTGAATTTTGGGTACTTTACTTAGTCGAATTTAAAAATGCCCTAGGGAGGATTAAAAAATTTTTTAACATACTACTTAGCAAAAGTTTTGCGCGTTTCATAAAAGTGTTGACTAGCTTTTAGATTTGCACTTTGCTACAACAAGTAAAACTACTTGTACCCCAATATGAAACAACTTACTACGCTTATTTGCGCCTTTGGCGCACTGTGCGCGGCGCTTGCTTGCTCCAATGCTTTTGCAATTGCCGTATCTACAAATCCGGTGGGCTACTACACTGTAAATTGCCCCGCTAATTCTGATACGCACATATCTATACCAGTCACGCGTGCGCCCGTATTTGACGGTAAGGTTGCCGCAGTTTCTGCTAATAGCCTAGTATTTGAGGGCGGGGCAGTGTTTGAGGCAAATGAGCTTGTTTACGAACAGGGCGTTCAGCCGAATCACTACTACGCAATTTTTAAAGACGGCCCCTATGAGGGGGCGTGGTTTGACATTGTTTCAAACACCGCAAGTTCTGTTGTCTTGGAGTGTGCGGAATCGACGCTGGGCGAGGATCTTGTTGGCTCTAGCGTTCAAATAATACCGCATTGGACTTTGAATACGCTAATGCCCAATGGTGCAGGCACTCACACCGCAAAAAATGCAATACCAAGTTCTTTAGTCCTATTTTGTGGTCCAGATATCGTTGGAACAAATTTTGCATTTGATGCATTTTTCTTTTCAGATTTTGGGGCCGATAGTCCATATTCTTATTGGTGCAAGACGGGGGATATAGACGATGAGGGAAACTATTTTAATCAAAATGATTTTGTGATTCCTCCAAATTCAGAAATTGCAATAAGAAATCCTAGAAATAAGGTCGCAACATCGCTATCCTTTTCTGGAAGTGTTAAGATGTTTGCAACTGAAGTTTCTGTTGGTATATATGTTTCTTCAGTTAACCAAGATAATATTTTAGCTTCCCTTTCAGCCGTTCCTATAAATTTGTCAGATATAACGGATGCGATAATAAACGGAGGTCTTGTTTCAAAAGGAAGATTGCCGACGGATCTTTTACTTTTGTACGATAACTCATCACCGCTACAGAATAGAACCTTTGAAGCCTATTACTATTATTACGCCGGCGATGCGAGTACCTACAATGGATGGTATAAGGTTGGCGGAGATGTAAAAATGGACGATGTACAGATAAACCCTACGGATATTGTATACGTTCGCAAAGCGGCAAAGTTAAGCGATCCATATATCAATAGTGCAACTTTTATTCCAGAATATATAAAATAGTATGAAAAATAGGTCAAAATTATTTGCAATAGTTTCAATATTGTTCTCTGTCTCATCTTTAATTGCAGAAATACAATCAATAGATTTTAATGGAGGATATTTTTATTCTTCGCTAGAAGATGCTTACAAAAATAATTATATGACTTCTGGAAAGTTGTTATTGGTTGCCGACATGACGGGTGCAGGGCTATCAAACATATTTTTGGAGGATAACTCATCAATTGAAGTTAATAGTTTTCTCAATGGAGGAAGCGATTATTTTATTTTTGGGGAAGCTGCAATATCCTCTTCTGGAATGTCACAAGGAACAGCCTTCGCAAAGTTAGAAGTAGATTTATCTTCTCCTTTGGCAGGCAAGGAATATGCGATTGTAATACTTGGTCAGGATTCTATTGGCAGTATAGTCTCTTCGGGCGAATCTTATGGCGTTTTTGCTCCTTCATTTGTAACAGAAAATGTGGATTCTCTTTCAGGTGGCGGAGAGTGGAAAATTCCAACATCATCCGAGCGCTATGTCTCTGCCTTTGTTTCAACATTTGGGGCAGTTGGAGAGGGGGGTATCCCGAATGAATATCTCGTTATGGATAAGGTTGTGAGCGTTGTTCCGGAGCCGGCAACTTGCGCTTTCTTGTTTGGTGCGGCGGCTCTGGCTATCGCAGCTTACAGGCGCAAGAGATAATTCTTATGAAGGGCGCGTTTACAAGACTTGCAAGCGTATTCTCCTTGTTTTTCAGCTCCCTTGCGCTAGCTGCATCGCCCGCCTTTGATAGAGATATCGCCATTACTTCGGCAATGAATCTCGACGGCGTATGGTCTTTGACAGTGAAAGATTTTTCGAGAAATAAAACAGCGACCTTCGACGCATCAAAATCTCAAACAAAAATCGGCTTAAAACTCTTGGATTTTAATTCCGAGACTTGCGTGGCGCTGTTTGATTCCTTCAGGGGAAAGTTGCTAGTGACTCTCGCAAGCCCGTCTCTATCTCCTGAAATATCCTCGTCTGAGCTATCTTACTCTGAGGCCTCGGAAGAAATTTTGGCCGCCATAGATGGCAAAGTCACTAAAAAATACAGGGCTTCTCTATGGCGTAGAATCCCTAAAAATTAAAACTATTTAATCTGCTTATTACCTATGAAAATTGTAAAAAATTTAAGTCTATGGGCGAGCGCAGCCTGCCTTGCCATCGCTACAAATCTTTGCGCGAAAGATTATCAATACAGCGTGAGCACCTCGGTTCAGGGCGGTGGCTCTTTCTATTATTTCAATAGGTTAAATTCTTGGGTTATAGACGGAGCCGGTCCGGATATGTCAAACGCTTCGGCTGGCTTGCCGAATATCGCAAGCGGCGACAATATCTTTATAGAAACTCCCTCGGCTGTGAACGGAGGCGACATACGCATAGCTTGCGACAAGTCATTTGACGGCGCAAACCTAAACATTACTCTGACGGGAGACGATTCGGTAAACCTCAGAGGTTGGAACAATAATTGGGCTTTAGACAACTTTAATCCGACTTTTGAAAGCGGCGCAACAGGCTCGCTTCTGTTCGGATCGTACAACAACAATGTATTTAATCTAACTTTTAAAAACGACGTAACTTTCACAAACAACACTTCAACAACGCGCTCCGTCTACTTTGGCACAAACATAAATCTAATCGATACAAACAAGGGATTAACGTCGCTTACATTTGAAAAAAATCTAAACGTTTCCGGCTTAAAATTGTATTTCGCAAGCCGAAGCGGGGAGGATATGCAAATCAAGGGCACTCTCAATGTGCTGGAGCACGACAAGGCAAGTTCGCAGATTATTTTAAATTCCGGAGTAAATACCACCGACTCGTCAATTACCTCCCAGCGCGTAAAATTCGGAGGCTTAAACGCTCCGTATTCCTCAAAAATTTCGCTTGGCATAATGGACGCAAATAACGCCATTTTGGAAATTACAGGCGAGGGCGGATCTTTTGGAGGCGAGCTAAACGACAACTTAGACCAGCTTAACGACGGCAGTGCGCTTTCCATCGTCATGAACGGCTCCGGAGAGCAGTCGTTTAGTTACGATAGCTCAGCCATGGGCACTACGACCGTAAACAGCGGCTCTCTATACATAAACGGAGTAAAGGGCATGGGCGACATCGTCTTAAACGGCGGCAAGTTCGGCGCGATAGGCAATGGAGTAAATGCAAAAACTTTGAGCGTAAATTCAAACGCAAAGATAAGCTTTGACCTCAGCCAGTACAAGTGTTCCATAACTCTTTCCGAGGGGCTTACGCTTCCGAGCAGAGCGAGCATTTTAGATTGCATCGAATTTAAGCTGATAGGCGGGCAGTACGAGTATCTGCTCATAAAGGACAATAGCGGCAATAGCGACTTTTCATCATTAAACGGCCACCAGCAGATATTTACCGATTCTGTGAACATATCTTCAACCGCCACTTTCATAGCCGACAAAAATTCGCTTTCCGTAAAGTTTGTAGACGCAAATCCCCTCGAGCGTCCGGAACAGCCAACAAGCACAAATTTTGAAATTGTGCCACAGTTTGAAAATACCGTAGTTGAGGCCGGCAAGCCCTTTAGCTTTAAAATTAAAAATCCGCCGGAGGGTGCGACGTACAAGTTAACCACAAATATGGGAAGAAGCACCGTGGCTTCTGGCAAACTCACTGAAGATTTAACTTTCCAAATAGATACGCCCGGACAGGCAGAGCTAACTTGTGAGGGAGTTTTTGAAAGCGATAGCGACGAGTACGCCTCGCTCTTGCACCGCTTTGCCTTTATGGTATCGCCGGACAAGCTAATGCCAACAAGCGAAAGGCCGGACGATTTTGACTCCTACTGGGCGGCGCGCAAGGCTGAAGTAAACGAAGTTGCGCCCGTTATGCGCCTAAAGCCCTACGCTACGACCGATACATACGTAGCCTATACCTTTGAGGTCGATTGCGACGGTGCGGATTTATACCCGAACGGAGATTACGTAAACGACAACGACATCTGTTTTAAGGGGGTAATCGCCTCAGGCTATCTGGCAGTTCCCGTGAATAGCCAGGGCAAAAAGCTTCCGGCTGTCGTGACATTCTATGGGGCGGGCTCATTCGGGGCGGATTCTCGCGATGCGACGGATTACGCCGCCCGCGGCTATATCGGCATGAGTGTAAACCCGCACGCGATTTCGCAGGCCGATTTAAATTCGAGCGACTCTAGCGTAAACGGCCCGGCAAAGGCAAAGCAAACCGCTCTAAATAGCACAAAGTCCTACCGCGACAGAAACATAGATTCCGGCGACCCAAAGTTAGTTTACTTTAACGGAATGTTCAAGCGCGTCTATCAGTCTCTGAGAGCCGCTATGGCAATGAGCAACTCTTCGGGAATTGAAACTCTGCCCATGTGGGACGGCAAGAATTTGGCAGCTCGCGGCTTCAGCCAGGGCGGGGCTCAAACATTGGCCGCCGCATACTTGTGCCCGCAGGTGAACGTCATCACCCCTTGGTGCCCCGCAATGTGCAACTTGACTTCTATGACGGAGGGCATTTACGCCGGTTGGCCCAGTTGGATTTCAAACTCATCTCAGGCCACGCGCATAAAAACTACGATATACTTTGATACGGCCCTCATGTCTGCCACAAATCAGGCTGCCGGTCTAATCGGTATGGGGCTTATAGATACAACTTGCGCTCCCGCTGTTGTCTCAACTGCCGTAAATTCTATGAAGGGGACAAACGTAACCCCGTTTTACATGCAAAGAACGGCGCATGGAGTTACGACCGCATTTAATACTGCGGCGCTGGAATTGATTACTGGCGTATTTGCGGCAAATGCTTCTTCAAGTAAAGTTGCGTATTCTCAGTGGGCCGCCAGCAAGAACTTGTGGGGCGAAGAGGCCTTGCCTGAATACAAGAGCCCATCAACTGGTCTTACAAACTTGGAGCGCTACTTCTTTGGCTCAGATTCCTGCTACCAGCCCATAAGTCCAACTTCTTCAGAGGGCGAAGCCTCCGTGGGCTTTGATTACCAGAAAGAGGAGACTGTTGAGGGGGTTACTGCCATTGCGATGTGGAGCACAAACCTCAAAGATTGGTCGCAAGAGGGGCTTGAAACAGTCGAATCCTCCGCCGAGAACGGAAAAATTAATTGCGAGGTGCGCTTCTCCGGAGAGGCTCCTCAACCGGTGTTTTACAAGCTTGAGCTTCAGAATAACTGATGGCTCTAGAGTAGGGGAAGTTAATCAACTTTTTACTCGGAGCATTAACCCGCAACTGCGGAGATTTCTCTTTAGCTTAAGGCAAAATTTCTTTGAGTTTGCAAAAAATTTTTAAGGGCGTTTTTTAAGCGCCCTTTTTTATTTTTAATTTCTATTTTCTTTTAATTCTATTTGTGGCGCTTAGCTTGAATTGCTTAAGACTAAGAGCTAGCCAGTCAATTTCTCAACACTTCCCGCTTAAAAAGTTCTAGAAACTATTTCCGCGTTATAGGAATTTTTAGATTAGATTTTACCGCGGCTTTGTTAGAAAAATTTCTAAAAAATTAAATGTGAAAATGCTGCTAAATTTCGCGCTTTTATCTAAATAAACTAAAAGGTTACAAAAAAGTGCCCGCCTAAAAGGGGGCACTTAAAATGTTTTAAAGGATTTTTGAAATACTACTCTTCAGAAACTACGGCCTTTTCTATAGCTTGCTTTTCAAGCGGTCTATCCGAGAAATCCGTGCGGGAATTTTCAATTTTTTCAACCACGTCGTAGCCTTCGACGACTTCCCCAAAAATTGTATGGTGGTTCGTAAGCCAGGGAGTTTCAACTGTGGTTATAAAAAATTGGCTTCCGTTTGTGTTTGGGCCTGCGTTTGCCATGGCAAGAAGGCCCTTTCTGTCGAACTTTAAATCAGGGGCAAATTCGTCCTCAAAGGGCTTGCCCCAGATTGATTCGCCTCCGCAGCCTGTCGCCGTAGGGTCGCCGCCTTGTATCATAAAGTCCTTTATAACGCGGTGGAAAACTATTCCGTCGTAATAGCCCTTCTTGGCAAGGCTGAGGAAGTTCTCGCAAGCTTTTGGAGCCTGTTTTGTAAAGAGCTTCAGCTTTATGTCGCCGTGGCGAGTCTTTAAAGTTACAAATGTTTCAGACATAAATCCTCCTACTATTTTATTTCTATTCTGCTTTGAGGGTTAAATGCGCGCTCGCACTTTCCGCAAGTTACGCAATCCACTATAATGTCGTGCGCCGATTTGCCCGGCGGGATAAATGGCAAAACGTGCTCATCGTGCGGAATTACAACTTCAAGAAGGAAAGATGTCTTTGAGTTTAGCATTTCCTCTATGGCGTCTTGCAACTCTTGCTTCTTAAATACTCGGCGAGCCTTCCAACCGTAACCTTCGGCAATCTTTATGTAGTCCGGATAAATCGCGTCTGGATTTTCCGGAGAACCCAGATGCTTGGGGTCTTTTGAAAGGTTTGTGTTCGCGTGGTTTCCGGCGTAGAACATGTCCTGCCACTGCATAACCATACCGAGGTACTGGTTGTTGAGCAGCATTACTTTGACGGGCAGATTCTCCATTACGGAAGTTGCCATTTCCTGAATGTTCATTTGGAAAGATCCGTCGCCGTCAATATCTATAACTTCCGCTTCCGGGTGTGCAGTCTTTACACCGAGTGCCGCTGGCAGGCCAAAGCCCATAGTTCCCGCACCCAGCGAGCTCACAAACTGGCGGGGCCTTTTAAATATGAACTGTTGCGGAGCCCACATTTGGTGTTGGCCAACACCGGTAGTTATAAAGGGCTCGCCGTCGCTAATTTTGTAAAGTGTGCTGACCGCCTCGGCGGCAGTTATAAATTTTTCGCGCACGGGATTTGCAAAAGGATAGGGATATTCCGCCTTCCAGCGCATTATCTGACATATCCAATCTTTCAAATCCGGCTTTTTAAAGTCCGGCTTCTTAACTTCAGCCATCAACTTTTCGAGGACGTCCTTTACATCGGCATGAACAGCCATTGCCACATTTATATTCTTGCCGTGCTCGGAGGGATCAATGTCTATATGCACGATTCTGGCATTTGTGGCAAACTTTGATACAACGCCCGTTATGCGGTCGTCAAATCGCGCCCCGAACGTCAGTAGCAAATCTGAATTGCATACGGCAGAGTTGCCCGCGTAGGTTCCGTGCATTCCAAACCAATACAGATTCTTGTCCTCAAAGGGATTTGTCATACCCAATCCCATGAGTGTCGTGGCGACGGGAACGCCTGTGAGCTCCGAAAATTCGTTGAGAAGTTCCGCAGCTCCGCTTGATATAACTCCGCCGCCTGCATATATAACTGGGCGCTTCGACGAAGCTAGCATAAAGAGAATTTTCTTAATATCTTCATCGCTTGCCTTCGGAAGCGGCGCTAGACCCGGCAAATCGGGCTCTACATCGAAGTTTGGCACAATCTGCGCAAGCTGTACGTCTTTGGGAATATCAATTAGAACCGGTCCCGGTCTGCCGTGCGTTGCAACTTTGAAAGCCTCTTTTATAACGCGAGTGAGGTCATTGGGGTCTAAAACTAAGTAGCTGTGCTTTACGATGGGCAAAGTCATACCAAACACGTCGGTTTCCTGAAATGCCGACTTGCCTATGAAACTTTGGAATACCTGACCTGTAATTACTACAATCGGGATACTATCCATGTAGGCGTCGGCCAGGGCGGTGAGAACGTTCATAGCTCCGGGCCCCGACGTAGTCATGCATACGCCCACTTTGCCCGTTGTGCGCGCGTATCCCTGCGCCATAAAGCCGCAAGCCTGCTCGTGGCGCGGCAAAATTGTACGGATTTGCTTCGATTTTGAAAACGCGTCGTGCAAATCAATAGACTGTCCGCCCGGATAGGCGAAGACGACATCGACCCCTAGTTTTTCAAGGGATTTTACAACGATGTCCGACCCCCTCATCTTTTGCGGGGCTTGCTTGATTTCTGTTTCTTTATTTGCCATAATGATTCTAAAAAGCGCCCATAATATCTAGTAACTTCGCTTCTTCAATCAAAAAATTACTAAAAAAGACTGGGCCTTCTGCCGCAGTAAAAAATTTCAACTCAAAAATAACCCCAAATAAAAAAAACGGAAGTTTTTTAAAAAAAAAGCTTGGAAAGGGAAAGGGGTTTGTGTTAGGTGTACTCTATTGCATTCAAGAAATTCAGTGCACAGGCGTACCCGCTAGTGGAAATTATTGCTTGCGCACAGTCTTTTTTGAGTAAATTTTTCTATCACTTTTTACACGAATATCCTATGGCTTCTAGAATTAATAGCGCGTTAGTCTTGTCGTTTTTAATGTCTTGTATGTTTGCGGGCGCTTCGAGTGCGCAAACGACGTCCGAATTGTCCAGCATGGGCGTTAGCGAGATTAGAGACCAGGCAAATGTTTTGATAGACCAAGGGCAGTTCATTGCGGCGCGTCCACTTTTGGAGGAGTTGATACGCAGGCTTTCCGAGATGCCCGATAAATCGCAGTTGGAGCACTTGAACTTCTTCCTGGGCTTTAGCTATGTGGACGAGTATAAGGCGACAAGGACCGCAAGCTACTTGGAGCAGGCTATAGAGTACTTCGACAAAGTAATAAAGGATTTCCCAAATGGAGAGAGAGCCATTAAGGCCTTGGAGTTCAAGGCGACTTGCTACAGCGGTTTGGGAAAATTTGAGGAGGCTGCCGACACTTGGGCTGTTTCGCTAAAGCCGCCATATGTCGACAAATTGAACACATCGGAACGCTTTGCTCTAATAAGGAAGATTTCCCAGGTCTTCTACCAAATGAAAAATTGGGAAAAGGGCGAGCCTTGGTTTAAGGAAATGCTGGAGAAGGCGACAACGGGCGAGGATAAGGCTTACGCGGCTGTCGCGCTTATAAGGTCCTATCTAGCGGGCGATAAATTTGACGAAGTAAAGAAGTTGCTCCCCTATTTGACGTATCGCCAACCCGCAAGGTACGATATAGCCCTGTCTGTAGATTTTATGAGCTACGGAGACAGATTGGCTAATGAGAAGCGCTTTGCGGAGGCTTCTTTGTGCTACACTTTCGTTCTTTCCAAAAAGGAAATTCTATCGTTCTTTGAGGCTTACAAGGAGCTGTTGGAAAAGCAAATTGCAAGAATGCGCACTGTAAATCCGAAGAATCCGCGCATACAGGAGCTCGAAAATAAGGTGGCCTTTGCGAAGGCAAATTTAGAGGGTGTAGGTGGAGTTGCCGATTACAGCGCCCAACTTTTGGCGCGCAGGGCGAGAAACTACTTTGAGACTAAGAGAAATTACGAGAGCTTCTGGGCCTATCGCCAACTCTTGGACAATTATCCTACCGACAATGCGATAGAAGACTACTACTTGGCGGCTTTCATTTGCGCCTTGCAAATAGGCAAGGAAAAGCAGGTTGATGACCTCGGCTCCGAATACCGCACAAATTTCCCAGAGGGAAAGCACATCAAGGATATAAATTTGCAGTTTGCTCTATTTTTGCTTAAAAAGGGCAAGACTGATCCGACTCAAAAGGACAGGTTCTTTACGGTTGCAAAAGAGGCTTTAGCGGCAAATCCCGACGACGATGCGGCTGGCGAATATATCTTTCTAATG
>URYY01000064.1 GCA_900552245.1 uncultured Opitutales bacterium
ATTGCCGCGTCCCAATTGTCGCCGCCGAGTTGAGTATCGCCGTTAGTGGCCTTTACTTCAAATACGCCGTCGCCGATTTCAAGGACTGAAATATCAAACGTACCACCGCCCAAGTCGTAAACGGCTATAGTTTCGTCCGACTTCTTGTCGAGGCCATAGGCCAAAGAAGCCGCCGTAGGTTCGTTTATTATACGCAAGACTTCCAAACCCGCTATCGTGCCTGCGTCCTTTGTAGCTTGGCGCTGGGCATCGTTAAAGTAGGCGGGAACCGTGATAACCGCCTTGGTGACCTTTTCGCCCAAGTAGGTCTCGGCATCTGCCTTCAACTGCTGAAGCACCATGGCCGAAATCTGCTCCGGAGTAAACCTTTGAACTTTACCGTTTACCTCGCACTCAATAACGACACCATCATTGTCTCCCTTTATAATTTTATAGGGGAAGTTTTTGATCTCGTTTTGAACTTCGCTAAATTTGCGACCAATGAAACGCTTTACTGAATAAATTGTGTTCTTCGGATTGGTGACAGCCTGACGCTTTGCAGATTGACCTACCAATCTTTCACCTGTTTTTGAAAAAGCGACTACCGAAGGAGTCGTTCGCGCACCTTCTCTGTTAGGGATTACGACACTTTCGCCGCCTTCCATAACAGCCATGCAAGAATTTGTTGTACCTAAGTCAATACCTAATATTTTACTCATATGCCTTCCTATCAGCACGCCTTGTGCCAGTATTTTTTAGACGCGCAATTTGCTTTTGGTTTTTGTTCGTTATATTCCTGTTTTTTAGTAAGTTAAGTATCTTTTTTGCCCTGCTTAAGCGGGCTTTGGCTCAAGCTTTGCCTTGCGCAAGCCGCGCCTTAGTGTGACATTTTGACCCACTGGGCCAAATTCTGTCCCAACTTTAGGCATATTGCATATATCGTAATATATAACTTGCACTATAGCACAATGTTGCTTTGGTCATCTTGCATTTACTAAAATCTTCTTTTTATTTTCTCATTTGCGTTAAATCCGACACCTTCGACTTCTGCGACTTGCCAGAATTTTGAAGTTTCAAGCTTGCAGGTACCTTGCCTTGGGCTTCATTTTGCACCTTCAAATAAAAATAGAAAAGGGCAGCTCAAAGAGAGATGCCCTTGAAGTTGATTGTAACTGGAAATTGGCTATTTCTTTCGCCTGTAAAAGGCTAAGACGAGCGATAGTGCTCCGGCTAAAGCTGCGCAAGCGGACGGTTCCGGCACAAAGCTATATGCAGAAAGCCCAAATTCTCCACCCGTCACATAAAATTGGAAAGAGTCTTCAAGCCCTTCTCCATCGTAAACAAAAAGACCATTTTCATCGGCTGCAACCTCAACTATTTTACCTGAACTTGTCTTTACATAGACTTTTGTAATTATACCCTCCAGCGAGGCTTGGTTGGCGGATATGAGGGCGTAAGTATCGTCAGCAAGGCTTGTATTCATAGCGCTAAAATCCACCATAAAGCCCAGATACTCGGCTTCAGCATTTATGCCGTTTGAAGATGTGAGGCTAATTAGCGGACTGTCTGCCTGTAGAGAGGAATCTATATCAAACTTTATCCACGAGCCGCTCATAGAGCCAGTTTCGGTATCTATTTGAGCCTTAGCATTAATTTCCGCCGATGTTGCCGTAATCATAGAAGCTCTTATGTTGCTATTTGAATCTACATTAACTAGCACTAGCGACTTGTCGTCAGAGCTTTCGCGCATTATAAACTTCAATTCCTGCACTGCCATAGTGCTGCCATTCTTTGCTTCGACAAGAGCCTTTGAATTTGCGGTGGTAGTGCGCACAACGAACAATTGTTCGCCACTGAAGCTACCGCTGTTTAGCTCAAGTTTCACGAGCCCTCCCTCAAGCGTAGTTGATAGGTAATTGCCGCGTACGGAAGATTCCATAGAGCTGCCGTTAGTTATACTCAGAGTATTGCTCAAAACATTTTCATCGTTCGTCAGAAATAGTCTTCCCTGAGCGCCGGTAAATACAAACTTTGAATTTTCATCGAGCGTCATGTTAAGCGGTATCCAATTCTCGCCGGCCATTGTGGCGGTAATTGAACTATTTTTAAATGTCAGATTTTGAAAAAATCCGTTTCTCCAGCCCGATGCATTGGATTGTATATTTACTGTAGCGTTTGCGATTTCTGAATTTCTGATATTTATGCCACCTGTATCTGAACTTAGCGTTATTAAACTGCTTCCAATATTGTCGCATTTCCGGTGAAGCTTAGGTTTGTGAGGTTTATAGTCCCGTCGCTTGTTGATATGTTTATCTTGCTAGTTCCGCTTGCCGTTAAAGTATCGACATTTGCAGACTGCAGGGAATCTAGGGCAGAGACCTCTAATTGTGAGTCCGTCAAACTTAAATTGTTAACGTTTGCAGAGCCTCCTAGGGCGGATACTTTAGCTACAGCGTTGCCTGAGAGTTCTGTATCTTCCAAAGTCGCGCTGCCTCCGCTTGAGCCTTCTGAGATACTCGTAGTAACATTTATTGTACCCTCGTTTTGAGCGCTTAGTCCCTTTACGCTTATTGCGCCGCCATTACTATTAAAACTCGCACTTCCTCCATTTACATCGAAAGACGATATTGTGGAAGAGGATATTCCGAAGGTACCGGAGGCATCTAAAACTGTGAAAGTGCCGCCGTTATTTACACTGACTTTTGCGGATTGCAAATCCGTAAAAAGAGCTCCGGCTTCGCTTTGAGTTGTGCCGGTAAGTGTTAAAGATCCATCTATTATAAACTCCGTGGTGTATAGCGTTTCAAAGCGGGGAACTAAGCCTGTGACTTCAACTTTTGTATTGCTATCAATCAAAAGTCCCGTGACCGGGCCAGACTGTGTTCCATAGTAAATTAATACTTTGTTTTCATCGCTCGGCAAAATACCTATTCCTGGAATTTGGCCGTCCTCTACCCATGGACCGGAAGAACCGCCTGCAGAGGCCCAAAGGGCTTCATTTCAGTTTATTGTTCCGGATTGACCGCTATTGTATCTTGGTATAAGCCACGTCTCCTCCTGTGCGCTTGCAAGTTGTGCAGCTTGGAGTGAAGCCATGAGCACACAAAAGCCGCTATTAGCTTTTTATTTATTTTTTGCATTTTTTATCCTTGGTGAATGTTAGAGATTTAATCAAACGTTTGCGTAATTAGGTTTTTACTTAGAAGCTTTCAATATTTTTTAAATGTTACAGTAAATTATAAAATAATGTATTACAGTAATGCCAATACTTTTTATAAGTTTGAAGGCTATGGAGCTGCTATTTTTAGACAGGGTGTTGGGGGATTTTGTCCGCTTAGTTTGTTATTGGGGGGTAGTGTGCGATTTTCGAGGCTTTTCAAATTTCGAGAACTCCTAAAAAAAACAGTTAGAGAGATTTTTTTCTTGATTAAATAAAATATTTTCATTTCATAGGTGCTTTTAATTCGGCGTGGTAGCCAAGTGGTAAGGCAAGGCTCTGCAAAAGCTTTATGCGTCGGTTCGATTCCGACCCACGCCTCCAATTTTAAGCCCCTAAGACTTCAGGGGCTTTTTTGTTGTAGGGAAAAGCCTTTGTTGGCGATATACTGCCTTTTTTGTATTTGACTCAGATGTCCTCTTTGGGGCTTTTAGTACAAGTAAGAAAAATGCCTTGCGCTTGTTGGGAAAATTAAAAAATGCCCATTCCCTAAGCTTTGGTATTTGGACAAGCGTACAGAATCGCCTTACTTATCTTTATCCGGCAGCTGCTTATATTTGCTTTCTGCTTACAGGTTCCCAGAGTAGACCAAAAAATATCGAGGGGATTAGGAGCGCGAAAACCGCGCACAAGTAACTGATTGGAAGCTCATGCGACTCCGTGCGCGATGCTTGCAAAACTCCGAAGTTGCAGACTAAAATTACACTCGAAACTGAAGTCGATATAATCGTCGCGGCGTCCAAGACAGAAAAACGCCTTACAACACTCGCTCTAAGCTTTTTAAATTTGGAGAATTTAGAGTCAAAAAATCTTGAAAGCCCCGAATTGTAAAGCGAGGGAAAACGACCGCACAAGCCTATGAGAATATAGAGAAAGGCCGATATGCCGGCCGAGAATATAAGCATAAAGCTTTTGAAGGACTTAACGTCCATATAGCCGTTTGGCTTTCCGTCCAAACCCCAATGGGTCGCGATTTTTCCGCTCTCGGGAAGGGCGCTTAGAATCAGGTAGTTTGTAAAAAATACCGCAAGTAATGCCACAAGGAAAAATAAGATGCTTTTCCGTCTAAGCGAGCTTGGGTTGGCAATTCCGCCAAAATAATTGCTCTCTTCTGATTGTTTAGTTCTCATTCTTTTGCTCCTAAGTGTTCGGTGCGAGACTCTACAAAAGTTAAAAAATCTGGGTCAATACCAAAGCATGCAGATAAACATGCGTAATCTAAGAGCGATACGAAGCGCACGTCCAAAACCTAACTGTATATTGCACTTTACCGTTTCCCGGAAGATTGTAAGGCGTTATGATTATTTTTACATTTCCAACTCCAATTTTTGCGGCTAAAATAAATATTTCTTCAATAGCTTCCTCGCAACCGGAATGTACCCGACTGCATTTTCTCGACCATGAATCATAATGTCGCCACCAAGATTTTTTTAATCTCGTCCGTCTCGCCCCGCTATTTCTATATCAAACTTGTTTGGATAGTTAACGCGTAAAGCTAAGTGAAATCTAATATCTGGATTCAAACTTTACACTTCGTAAATTCCCTCATGCGTCTGCTTTCCACCGATTTTAACTTAGACCAAGCTTAGCGCTGACTTTTTTAATAGGATAAGTTTTAATTAAGGAACAGCTTTTATCAGACTTCTTCTTTCCGTAAATCATTAGAGACTTTCCGCTATTATCGACAATTAGCAAAAGTTCTTTCGTATAGCCATTTTTTAGCGCATAAGACCATCTGTAATTTACAAATTCCGTAAGACTCGCGCTTCATATTTTGCTACAGCCTCCTCAACAGTTTACATCCAAAAGACAATGGGATGAACAAAGTCTATTTTAGTTTTTACGTTATTGCTTTCTAACGCAAAATAAATATTTACAGAAAAAGTTAAAACTATAAAAAACCAAAATAGTTTTGAAAATTTAAAATTTAGTTTTCTCATATTATAAATTCTTTTTTATGAAGGTTATTAGGTTTATTTAAATGAACAAGAAGAATTATCACCGATAGATGGTAGTCAGTCCGATATCAATACTGATTCAAAAGAATCCTACGGACGACGGTTCTCGTATCAAGATGATAATCCCCTTGAGGGGTGGAATCGGGAGAGTTACCAGTACTGCCTAAGCCAACTGCTAACGTCCTAAACGGCAACTCATCCCGATTCCTTTTTTAGAAACGTTCGGTGTTCTAAAGAACTCACTTGTCAAAACAAGCACCACGAACGTTCTAAATAGAAGATATTTCCGATGGGGAACTCCCTCAATTTGAGTGCTCTCCCATACGTCCGAAACTGTATCAGCATATATCTCCTAAAAATTAAAAATTGCGAAAGCATTTCACAATGTAAAGAGAAGATCTTTCACTACGCAAGGATAGAGCTTCAATTGCATTACCTCGAGTAGGTTGAATATAAACAATCTTATATATCCCTTATTTTAGAAGTTGGACTTCAATTGTTTAGCCCCTAAAATTGGAAAGACCGCGTTAAAAGTCTTAATATTTAGCTAAAATATGACTTTATTGCTTTTGTTTTAGTTTGTCGCAAAATCCAACCTTTTATATCTTCGTTTTTGCGTATTTTTTCAATTCCGTCATGCGATATGCAACAATTCAATAAATCTGGATTTTCAACGATAGCTACTGCCCATTCGCGAGCAGCAAATTTAGAAATTTCGCTTTTGAATTCTTCAACTCGCGAAGGATTTTTTATAATCAAGTATAGAATTCCATAAAGGTAATTCTTTGCTAAATCTTCAAAAATTGGGCGATACGATTCATTGTTATAGTTGACATAATCGCATAGGTCTTTCCAATCGTAATATGAAAACTTTTCAATAATTTTTGTTTCCTTAACCTTTTTGATAAATTTTGGTTGGTCATACAAAAGTCTAATCCAATCTCGAATTGTAAACTTTTCCCAGCCATTTACCATGTCGCACTTGTTTTCAAACTGTGGTTGATTGGCTAATAGCATAGCCCAATCCTCGCCTTCGGAAAAGAACTCGCCTTCGTTGAGTTTTTCCCAATGATTTAGTTCATCTAACTTTTCGGAAAATTGCGGCTGTTCGCACAATAACCTCGCCCAAGCAGTTCCCCACATTTTATCCCAAGAATAATACTTCTCAAAATATGGCAATAGTTGAGGTTGTTCGGATAGAATCCACGACCAAGAATCAGCGTCAAAGCAGATAATATTTTCGTAAGGTACTTCTTCAATTCTTTCGGGATAATCTATTAGAATGTCGTCCCAATATATAATTTTATCATTATTATTCATGCGCGTTTCTAATCGTCTTATTTAAAATAATCGTCTGGATTAAAACCATCTATGTATTCTTTCGCCCCATATTCTTTTAACAGTTTTTCCATCGCCAATAAACGTTCATTGGCTTTACCATCTTCCATTTCTTCAAATGATATACGCTCTAAAACCATTCTTAACACATCGGAATTCACATACCATTTCCATGGCTCATCGATAAGACTTGTGTTATGGTTTGGGTTGGCTCCATTTTTTAACAAGAATTCCATAATCTCCGGAACTTCTGGAAAATATGTTTCAGTCAAAGCGTTTTGCACGTCCGCGCCAAAGTAATCAATGTCCGCACCATTTTCTAAAAGTAATGCCAAGATATCATTGCGCAAGTCTATTTCATTTTTTATTTCTTCTTGGGTTTTATCCCTGTATTTGCCATTAGATAAATTTTCATAATAAAAGAAATCCTGAACACAGACATTCATAGGAGTATTTCCGTATTTATCGAATCCGTTGGGATCCGCTCCTTCCTCTAACGCTTTTTTTACACTTATAATATCAAGTGCTTTACAGGCTTTATGTAACGCGATTGTCGCGGTATCATTTGGGTTATAGTAGTTCATCTTCCTGTAATGAACCAAAGATAAAATTCGGGGCGATATTTCCACGAATAAATCTTTAATTTCATTCCACGAATAAGTTTTCTTTTTCGATGAAAATTTATAATCAGATAAGTCTGGAGAATGCCCATGCCAGTCGCATATATCAGTTCTATCAACAATGTATGATATTCTTATCTCTTCTTTCCCGTAAAAATATTTATTTAAAAGAGTTTCATTTCTGCGTATGACATTTTCCGAAACAAAAATTTTTTTAGAGTCCGCGACTTCTTTGAGAACTTTCCAAAAACGCGCTACTGCCGATTTAAAGTCGGTATTTCGATTTCCCTCAAAGTTTATAAAATTGAAGCCACGTTCGTCATCTTTACCTCTTTCCCATTTAGGCGATCCGAAAGGATAATAACTTCTTATTTCTTCCGATAGTTTGAATAACGCTTCTTGCCAAACTTGGGTCGCGTAATAAAAGCGCAATGTCATATGTTGAAAACGGCTAATCCCAAAGCCGCACCATACCGTGACTTGAGAAGTGGCATTTAAAACAATAGGCGAATATCCGCAATCGTAAGTAGCGCGAATATTATTAGCGAGTTTAAATTCCTCTCGTGTAAAAAGTTCGTCAAAACATTTCATATATATTAACCTTTTTTTATTTAATTATGATTTTTTTAAGGATTCGAGATAAGCCCCGCCGTTTGGGTAATTTCTCAGCAGATTTTTGAAGAACGCTGTTTATTCTTCTGCTTCGATTTCGTCCATAAATATTAGTTTCCAGTCAAAGACCGAGTAGTCTTCAATTACATTCATTTCTCGCGCTTTGGGGATAAAATTCGGCTAATTCACGATAGGATGAATCCAATCTAAATCGTCAAATAAACGCCACCATTGTGTAAATTGCATCTACTCGCAGACTGTGGTTGAAATGCCAGGAGAAGTGACCAACGGCACAGGAAGAAGAGTAGTCGTCTTCGTTGAGTTTTTTCCAGTGAATTAGCTCATCTAAGTTTGCGGAAAATTGCGGCTGTTCGCACAACAAATCCGCCCAAGCCATACCCGTCATTTTGTTCCAAGCAAAGTGTTTTTCAAAATACGGTAATAATTGCGTTTGAACGCAAAGAATAGTACTCCAATCTTCGGCTTCGAAAACTTCTAAAGTCTCAGGTGGAATTTCTTTTATTTTTTTCGGGGTTATCGCATATATCTAGCGCTAAACCACCATAGGATTTGTTTTTATTTTCGCTCATTAAATTGACTAAAGACAACCGCATTATTTTCGGGGTCGTAGTAATATCGTGGAGACTTTCTGATAGGCAAAACATCGTACCCTAACAATTCTAATTGGCGTTCCATTAGACTATCTAAAAGTTCATGAGAGTAATCGGGTTGAAATCCATTCATATCAACTATACTTTCAGCCGCTTTCTTGAATTGTTCGGGTGTCAACGCCTTGTCTAAGCAATCAATATCTATAAAATGGAGTTCAGAATTTTCAACCGTATCCATAAATATAGTTACACTTTTTTCTCCTTCATCTTTTATAGAATTTATCTTATCCCATTTTAATTTCTCTGAATTTTTCATTATAGACTCCTCTATGACGACGCTTTGAAATTATATACTGGCACGATTCTGTCGGTAATTTCCACGGTTTCGCCCAAGTACTTTTCAACTTCTCGCATTGGTTTGTATGCCATTGGCGATTCGTCCAAATTACATTCGCAAACGCAGGTGCTCCATATGCCGTCCATCTCTCGCTTAAAGTCGTTCATTTGTAGTTTTTCAAATGCCTCCTTGCGCGAGAGCACGCGCCCAGCCCCGTGTGGAGCGGAGTAATTCCAATCTGGATTTCCCTTGCCAACGCCTATGAGCGAGCCGTCGCGCATATTCATTGGTATCATTACGCGCTCTCCAGCCTTCGCGGAAATCGCTCCCTTGCGTATCATGTATTCGCCGTTATCTAAAAACTCGATATAGTTGTGATAGGTAAAAATGCTATCAACAATATTCCAATTCATAGTATCGCAAACTTCCGAAAGTATTACATTATGATTCGTTAAAGCAAAGTCGTGTGCGACTTTAACGTGCTTTACATAGGCTTCAAGCTCGTTACCTTCAATGTAACGAAGTGGTATGGGAATGTTCTCGTCTTTTACCGAGCGCTTTTGGTGAAAGTTGCAAACCCTCAAACCGAAGTTGCGAGATCCACAGTGAATTGAAAACCAAAACGAGCCCGAAGAATCTCTGTTGACTTCAAGGAAGTGATTTCCACTGCCGAGCGATCCTATGGAAAGCAAATCGCGATTCGCCATTTTTTCGTCATCGCCAATTTCGAAATTGGCTTCTATTACTCTCTCGCGAAGCTCATCGCTTACAAGCTCCGATATATTTTTTCTGATACCAACGCCATGTGGAAGTTTGTAATGTAAAAATTTGTCTAACTTTGTGAAGTCGATGGAATCAGTATCTAGTTTATAGGCACTTATACTACAAGATATGTCAACGCCTACAAGGTTAGGAATAATCTTGTTTTTTAAATTCGCGGTAAAACCAATAACACAACCCTTACCAGCGTGACTATCTGGCATTATGCGAATTTTAGAATCCTTGAAAATTTCTTGCGAGCAGAGCGTTTCAATCTGCTCTATAGAATGTTCGTCAAGCTCGTCTAACTTCGCTATAGCCGTGTTGTACCTTCCATGTATTTCCATATCGATTAGTTTTTGTTCACGCTAATTTTATAGCGGAAAAAAAATATATCAATATGGAATATCGCAAGTAGCTTAACTTTATAGTTAAGTATTTTTTTCATATTTTTGCCTTGATAAAAAAACTTTTGCGATTCTAATAATCTCTAGTTTTCGCAGGGTTGTGCTAACTAATAAAACAACGCCGGCTATAAAACAAGCGTCTTATTACTTATGAGCCTCTTTTGATAATGAGGAAATCAGAATAAGACGCTTGTCCTTTTTTATGACGCTATTATACGCCAAGTTCCTTAACAAAATAATCAATAAGAGGCTTTACGGAGGGACGCACAGCTACTAAACGCGGATTCCACGCTAAGACTATGTCGCGTTCAAGTATCTTAAAAAATGACGGTTGAATTTTAACAATGCCAGATGGCAAGGTGTTTTCGCACATTTCGGGAAGTATCGCCATATAAGCTTTTGTTTTCATCACTTCAGCTGCAAACGGGAACGACTGCGTTTCTAAGGTAATCTTAAAATCGATTCCATTTGAAGCGCACGCATTCTTGAGCATATTGGCGAAAGACGAATCTAAGGACAACGTGGCGCATGGGATATTCTTTAGGCAAAGCTTGTAATCCTTTGCGAATTTTTTATCCAAGAGATTTTTTGGAATATACATCGCGTATCGTACGCGCGACAATGTTTTGTATTTCAGTACGTCAGCGGTTATTAAGTTTCTGCGGAGTATCCCAAAATCAATCTCCATTTTGTAGAGCATTTCTGCGACTTCGTTGTTTCGAAGATTTCTCAAAGTAAAAAGCCAAGGCTTGTTCTCTTTGGCAATTTTTGAGAGGACGGGAGAGACTATCCAATTATGTATGCTATCACCTGCGCCAATCACAAATTTTCTTGGAATATTTTTTGAGTTTGTGCGAAACTCACTCAACGCTGAAAAATATTCTCGCGTGAGATTTACCAATTCTTCGCCAGCTGTTGAGAGAGTAATGCCTTTGCCTTTTTTACGAGTTAATTGAACTCCAAAGAATTCTTCTAATTCTTTTATTTGGCGTGAATATAGACTTTGGCGGGCAGGGTCGCCATGAACCGCCTTTGAAATTCCGCCAGCTTCCGCGACCTCAATAAGCGACTTTAGCCTATCGAGCGAAAGCCCGCGCTCCGCAAATAAATTCTTTAACATATCAATTAGTAATGTTTGTGTTGTTTTAAGAAAAACAATACTTAACTATAAAGTCAAGCTACTTGTAGAATTGTATATTGTTCGAATTTTAATTTGTGATATAGACGAAAGAAAGATTACCTTTTTTATGTGTCGTTCTCGGAATTGAACCAACGGACACTTTATTAAAGGCTTATCTTTCGCTTTGCTGAAAGTTTATAAAAACCTGAACCTTTTTATTTTTAACAAAGCGATCTTGTTCTTTTAGAGTCGATGAAAATTGCCAAGAATAGACGTTGATTTTAACTAATCAAAGATATCGCCAACACTGGATTCGGTTTCGGGCGACCGAAGTCCCGAATAATTCCCCTCGCGGTCTTGAAGTTATAGCGAGTATTTGGTTATTCCGTATTCCAAAAAGTCGGAACTTTACTCAACTTAGAGGGCTTTCATGTTTTCTTAGTAAATGTTTGCGGAAACGCGCCGAGTTTTCACCTTGATGATTCCGTTTTAAGGGAGGCAAGTAAAGCCGAGGAGCCTTAAAGCCTGAAAGGCCTCACTTTCTCTTTTATAAAACGCGAATTAAAATCTCCCGCTCTACGTCAAAGATTGTGGAATGGTGGAAAAAAAAGAGGGCAAAGAGAACG
>URYY01000065.1 GCA_900552245.1 uncultured Opitutales bacterium
ATCCGCATCGTGCTTCGGCGCTCGAAAGTCTTTTAAAAAGCCTATCTTTCCGCGCAGGGAAAAGAGCCTGCTAAAGAGCATCTTTAAGGGGCTCATCGGGACTTCGCAAATTCTGCCGCCCCTTGCAAAAAAGCGCTTTTTGGAGACGTCTGAGGAATGCACTAAGCGCCCCTCCAAGCCTATTTCCCTTATAAAATCCAAAGTCTTCTGACTCTGAATCATAACCGAGTTTGAGCCGCTCTCAGCCCTAAAGCCGCTTTCGCTAAGAGTATTTATTACGCCGCCTGCGCGATTCTTAAGCTCTATAATTTTTACGTCGCAGCCGCCTTTTTTAAGGCCCCATGCCGCGCTCAAACCGCTTATGCCGGCCCCTATAACTAAAACCTTTTTCGCCATGATAAAAAATCCTGAGTTTTGATACCTGTATGCCATAGAATCGGCAAAATATCAAGTTTTAAAAGCCCGCAAATCCCAATTGCAAGCGCAAGTGTGCAGCTCAAAAAAAGCTATTGGCGCAAATAAAAAGGCGAAAGCCAAAATTGGATTTCGCCATGGGTAAAAATATTTAAGTTAGCTAGTTAGTCTGATTCTTGGGTTTTTTGGGATTTGTAGCGGAGCGCAATACCCTAACTCCGGCCGGAGTCTCGCGAATTTTCTGCTTAGCTTCGGCGATTAGGGACATGAGCTTCTCCTTCCTTGCCAAGAGCTCGTCCAACTGCTTTGCCTGCGGCGGAGTCGTCATATTTCCGGAGTTTGAGGCATTTTCATAAAAGCGTGTGAGCGCATTTGAAACCTTGGTAATTTCGGCATCCAGCTTCACCTTAACGGCATCGTAACTCTGGAGCTCGGCAGCGACATCCTGAGAATTTAACTGCTGGCAATAAGAGACAAATTCTCTCGCAAACAGATTAGCCAAGCGCTGCGCAAGCGTTGGATCCGGATGGTAGTAAAAAATAAGCGCCGACTTTTTCTCCGGATTCATGACAATGCGCCTGTTGTTGAGAATTATAGACTCAACCCTTATTCCGCTATATGGGGCTAGCAAGCGCGAAACTTCGGCCTTTCTGAGCTTCTCCAACATCGCTATATTTATATCCTTATTTGATATATCGCTAGTGAATGTTGCATAGTCCATGCCCGAGCCGTCGTCAACCACACCGACAACCGCGACAGACTCGTATATGGGGGAATTGGGATTCTTCAGATAGGACGTCCCCAAAATATCCTGGGCAAAGAGCGCAAAGTTAAAAGCGCACGCCGCTGCAACTAGGGCAAAAAATTTTATAATTTTTCTCATAAGCGTAAAACAAGTTCAAGTGTGAAAGCCCCGACAAGCCGAGGGCAAAAAAATAAAGCTAGTGCAAGATTATGTCCGTATTCCCAAAGCCTCAAGAAAAAAATTGCAGACCGCTAAAAAAACAAAAAAAGAAGATTTTGAACTTTGCAGTGCGCGCAAAAAGGTTATTATAAATATGATTAAAAAAAAATTTAGAAACGTTTTCTAGAAAGTTTAGACATGAAAAAATCACTCTTTATACTGCCATTTCTGTCACTAATTGCTCTATTCGGGTGCTCTCCGAAAGAAGGCGACGGAGGGAAGTCAATCAACGTCGGGCTCTTCCCGAACGTGACCCACGCCCAAGGGCTCATAGCCTACCAGATGGCACAAGAGGGGCGCCCGTGGTTTGAAAAGCGCCTTGGAGGAGATGTAAAAGTAAATTGGTTTGCCTTTAATGCGGGCCCCTCAGCGATGGAGAGCATGTTAACCGGCGCAATAGACGTAACTTACGTCGGGCCAAACCCCGCAATAAATTCCTTTATAAAGTCAAGGGGTGAAGAAATACGAATTATTGCCGGAGCGGCCGACGGCGGAGCTGGGCTTGTGGTGAATCCAAAGTTAAATATAAAAACTGCGCAGGATTTTAAGTCGAAGAAAATAGCCTCGCCGCAATACGCCAACACGCAAGACGTCGCGGCAAGGGCGTGGGTCATAGCAAACAATATGACAGTCGATAACGGAGCCGGCGGCGATGTGCAGGTTATACCCACAAAAAATCCGGACCAGTTGGCTCTATTTTTGTCCGGCGATATAGATGCTGTTTGGGGAGTCGAGCCCTGGATTAGCATACTTGAAAAGAATGGCGGCGCAAAGATGTTTCTCTTTGAGAAAGACGCAGTGACAACGGTTCTAACTTCGAGCGTAAAGGCGCTAAATAAGAATAAGGAGCTTATAAAGAAATTCCGAGACGCCCACGTGGAACTCACCAAGTGGATAAACGAAAACCCAAAGGAGGCAAAGGAACTGGTGCTAAAGGGTCTGGAGAGCATAACGCGCTCCAAGGGCAAAATATCTCCGGAGCTGGTTGACTCTGCCTGGGAGCGCATAATATTTACTCCCGAAATCAACCGCAAGGGTATTGAAAAATTTGTGGACGACGCCAGCGCCTGCGGCTTTATAAAGCAGCGCATGGATATGGCGCCGCTATTTTACAATTTTGAAGAAAATAATGGAAAGTAAAATGCCTGAAGTAAAATCGACAAACGTAGAGGCGGAACTCCAAAACGTAGCCCCCTCAAAGCTCGTCATAAAAAACGTCAGCAAATCATTTGAGGGAAACGGCAAGAGGTTCGTCGCCCTTGAGAATATAGATTTGCACGTTGAGGAGGGCGAATTTGTGTGCCTCGTGGGCCCCAGCGGCTGCGGCAAGAGCACGCTCTTAAACCTGATTGCAGGCCTGGATAAGCCCGACAGTGGCGAAATCTTTACAAACGGCAAGCTCGTTACCGGCCCCGGGCGCGACCGAATGATGATGTTTCAGGAGCACGCTCTCTTTCCGTGGCTAGACGTCCTTGGAAACGTCATGTTCGGGTTAAAATTAAAGCCGAATTTAAACAACGCAGAGAGGCGCGAAGTTGCAAAATTTTACCTGCACTTGGTGGGGCTTGAAAAATTCATGCACTCGGCGATACACGAGCTTTCGGGCGGAATGCGCCAGAGGGTGGCTCTTGCCAGGAGCCTAGCGCCAAATCCGACAATTCTTCTTATGGACGAGCCCTTTGGTGCGCTCGACGCCCTCACGCGCGAAAATTTGTACGGCGACTTGCAGAGAATCTGGCAGCAGCGCAAAAAGACCATAGTTTTCGTAACACACAATATAAGAGAGGCGGTTTGCCTCGGAGATAGGGTCGTGCTCTTTTCGCCAAATCCGGGCAGGATACGCGAGGAATTTAAAGTTGATTTGCCGCGTCCGCGCGACATAAACAACACAAACCTATCGGAATTGTCGGCAACAATTACAGCCGCCTTGAAACACCACCTAGATCCAAAGTCAGTCCAAGAATGAAAAAGTTTTTAATATTCGCAAAGGAAAACCTCCTTACTCCGCTAATAGGGCTTTTAGTTTTAGTGGCGATATGGTACGCTATTTTTAAATCGGGATTGTGGGCTCCATACATACTGCCCTCGCCTTTCTCTGTATTTGACTACCTCTGTGAAAACTTTGCAGACGGGGTGTTGCCGAGCGCGATATGGGTGACGCTAAGAAGGTTGATAGTCGGCTATGCCATAGGGCTTCTAATAGGAGTTCCGCTCGGCGTTTTGTGCGCGCGCTCAAAGATATTTCGCGATTCGCTTGGCCTTCTTGCCCTAGGTTTGCAGGCGCTGCCGAGCGTATGCTGGGTGCCGCTTGCAATACTGTGGTTCGGACAATCGGACGAGGCAATGTTGTTCGTAGTATTGATGGGCACGATTTGGTCGCTTGTAATAAGCACTCAACATGGCGTTATGAGCATACCTCCAATTTACATAAGGGCGGCAAAGACGATGGGCTCTAAGGGCTTGCACACTTGGTGCAAGGTCATAATGCCTGCGGCCTTCCCGAGCATAGTGGGCGGAATGAAACAGGGCTGGGCCTTTGCGTGGCGCTCGCTTATGGCGGCTGAAATTTACGTCACGATTCTATCGGGCGTGGGCATCGGACAGCTCTTGCACTACGGGCGCGAAAATATGGATATGGCGCAAGTTATAGGAATTATGATAGTAGTTGTTGTAATAGGGCTTTTGGCCGACAAGATTCTGTTTTCGCCCTGGGAGAGAATGTTGCGAAAGCGCTGGGGCTTGGATTAAAAATTTAAGAAAAGCGGCGGCCTTTTTCGGGGCCGCCTTTTTTATAAAAAAACTAACAGCATTAGCTCAGATAATCCACAAGCATAAGGCTAGGGAAATCGCACCTATGGCGCGCTAAGGAATTAGAGCGCCCTTGTAAGAGCATACCTTTGCCGCCATTTTAGCTGCTTCATCAGAAGCCTCTCTCAAGCTCTTTGAGTTTAACAGGCAGCTTATGAAAGTTGCCGTGAAGGAATCGCCCGCGCCAACGGTATCTACCACTACCGCGTCAACGGCGGGGCTTTGCAATACTTCGCCGTCTGAAACTATCAGATGCCCCCTAGGCCCTAGAGTGAGGATTAGGTAATCCAAGTTAAATAGCTTAAAGATACGCTGCGCCCGCTCGGACTCGCTTCCGTCTACGCCGAACATTTCCGAAATCTTTACAATCTCTTCGTCATTTAATTTGACGATATTTGAGACCTTCATAGATTTCTCCAAGATTTCCTCCGTGTAGAAGTTCTGCCTTAGGTTTACATCAAAGACCTTGAGGCAGCTGGGGGGAAGGAGGCCTATAAACTCAAATAAGCTGCGCCTTGAATAGGCGTTTCTCTGGGCAAGGGAGCCAAATACAAAGGCGTCGGCCTGCGACAAAAATTTGTGGGTATCCGGAGAATTTGCTATGTAATCCCAAGCGCTCGGAGAGCAAATCTCATAGCTTGCAAGGCCCTTTTCATCTACCGAAACCATTACTTTTCCGCTCGGGTAGGTGTCGGAAATCTGCACAAAATCCGCCGGAATTGAGAACTTCTCCATTTGCGAAAGCGTCTCGGCCCCCAACTCGTCGCGGCCGATAGCGCTTATAATTTTTGCCTCGCAAGCATTCTTGAGGCAGTAATATGTAAAATTTAATGGGGCGCCACCCAGGCGCGAGCCGTCCTTAAAGACGTCCCAAACAATTTCTCCAAATGCTACAATTTTTTTAGTGTTCACGCTGCGTAAGATTTTTTTGCATATTTTCTAAAGTTAGGCCCTTTGTCTCGGGATAGACAAACAGAACAACGAGGAATTGAAGAACTATCATGAGGGCAAAAAATATAAATGGCGCCCCTCTTGAAAGCTCGGCCACATGTGGGAAGATGAAGGCTATGGCAGCTGCGCAGGCCCAGTGCGTAAGCGAGCCTAGCGACTGCCCCTTTGCCCTGACGCTAGTCGGGAAAACTTCGCTTATATAAACCCAAATCACAGCCCCCTGAGAGAATGCAAAGAAAGCGATATAGCCTATCAAAAGCCAGACCGTTAGCCACTGGCAAGCACCGGATATAAATATGGCGGCAACTCCGGAAATGCAAATGGCAGTTCCGACAGAACCTACGAGCAAGAGGAATTTGCGGCCAAAACGGTCTATGACAGTCATTGCAAGTATTGTAAAAATCATGTTCGTAGCCCCTATAACTACGGCCTGAAGATCGGAACTTTCCTTGCCGAAGCCCGCCATGGCAAAAATGTCGTTTAGGTAGTATAAGAGCGCGTTGATACCCGATAGCTGGTTGAAAGCGGCTATTGAAAAGGCCAGGAAAATTGGCAGAAAATACTTTCTTTGAAAGAGCTTTTCATCTTCAGCCTGCTCTGCTTTTGATTGCGCTAAAGAGGCGCAGATACTCTCAAATTCGGACTCCGCCTCGGATGGGCTTGAACAGAGCTTTTTAAGAGTTTGTATCGCATCTTCATAGCGGCCGCGCATTGCAAGCCAACGCGGCGAGCGCTCCACAAAGAATAGCCCTGTCAGGAATACGAGAGCCGGAGCTGCCAAGACGCCAAGTTTTACGCGCCACTCCACGTCTTGAGAGAATGCGCAGAGGCCAACTATGTAGTTTGAGACGTATGCAAGCAGGATACCCAAAACGACATTTGCCTGAAACATTGCAACCAAGCGCCCTCTCGACTTTGCCGGAGAAATTTCCGCAATGTACATTGGGGCCAGGACCGATGCCGCACCTATGCCTATACCGCCCACAAAGCGCGACAGCATAAATACGTACCAATTTTCCGCCATTGCGCAGCCGATTGCCGAGAGCAGGAACAAGACTCCGGTAATCTTTAAAGAATCCCTTCTGCCCCAACGGTCACCCGGGATTGAACCGAACATAGCGCCCACAATAGTGCCCACGAGAGCGATTGCAACGGTCCAACCTAGAGAGATTTTCGTAAGTTGGAATTTAGCTTCAAGGCTTGATGTCACGCCCGATATCACTGCAGTATCAAAGCCGAACAAAAGACCTGCGCAAGAAATTAAGGCTGCGCTTAAGAACAATGGTTTTGTCAAATTCATAATTTTCAGTAAGTGAAAGAATTTTAACACAAAAGAGACCGAGTTAAAGACTTTTCTCAAAATAAGTCTTTATGCAGTTAGGTATTGACAAAATCTCAAAAAATGAAAGTATCGGACGAATTATTTTATTGCCGAAGTAGCTCAGTTGGTAGAGCAACGCATTCGTAATGCGTGGGTCGTGAGTTCAAGTCTCATCTTCGGCTCTGACTTTAAATCTCTCTAACACAAGCTGTTAGAGAGATTTTTTATGCCTATCTTTTTAGTTTGCTACTTCAAAAAACTAATGCCGTAAGTTATTGATAATTTCCCATATTTTCCCATTTTTCCAAAAAAATCGTTTACAAATCGTTTACACTTTTGCTATGAATTTATCTATTTTAAAGCATTCCAAGAGGTGGGGGTTTTTACAAAAAAATGAAAGTCTCACTCTATAAAATTTTACTTTTTTTCAATTCGTAAACGATTTGTAAACGATTTTGACATTACTTATTGAAACAAAGTTAGTTACGAGCCTACATTTTAGAAGTCATTGGCTTCTAACAGGTCTCAATATTATTTAAGTCCTTTATTTATGACGTTTTTGGCGCATTCTGCTCTATTTTATCTACCATCCCATAAAACTTTATGGATTTTTCGAAAGATTTGCTAAAGTTCCTAGAGTTTCTCTCAAAGCAGGAAAAAGGCGCCTGCCTCATTACCCTTCTGAATGAGTATATCAGTCAGCGCGAAAATAATAACACCTAAATACCCCTTTCATATGCTATAGACAACTTCCTTGATATGGTGAAATATAGTCTTCCTCTTTATTCGATGTTTGTTTATCGGATTCTTCACAAGATGTCTCTTTCCCTGTTCCAGATTCAGATTTCCTCTTTATAGCTTCCGTTCCAGCATGCCCTTCAGAAAATGCTGCTCCGGCAACTTGTCCGACAAACGGAATATCAGCCCCATTCAACCAAGCGGTATCATCATTAACACCAAGTGCTGATGATATAACTCCAGCTATTGCCGAAGTTATTCCAATACCAGTCAATTCTTTGCCGGTTAGTCTATTTTCAGCTGCTCTCATCGTAAACGATTCAGGGTTTTTTAATTCGTTTTTAATTACACCTTCCGCATTATCAACAGCTTTGGTTAACGCCTCGGAAGCCTTCTTCAACTGAGTTGCTGTAGCGGCCGCAGATTCTGAAATTACAATCGGAGTTGCAACAAACTCGAAATCACTCTATTTCAATATTCACAATTTGAGCAACAAAAGTACATTTAAAATCGTATCTTTCAATTTTCGGATGGGAGCTTTTTCATTGTTGAATACAACTCCCATTCTCCTCCATCCTTGCGATATTCCTTAATTTCCGTAAAGTCGGGTGAAATTTCCCATTTGAGCATCTCGATCATGTTTTCAGGTTTACATGAAATTCTTTTCCAAATAATAAGCTTTGGATTCTTTTTAAAATCCGATATTTTCGCTGAAAGAAGATAAGGACTTTTGACGTCAGCCGTTATAATTGAATTTTTCTCATTCAAATAAATATCATGATCCATCAAGTAAATTTCATCATCAAAATTTGAAGCTACAAAACGCATGCTCATAAGATTTACGGGCTTATTGTCCATAGTTATTCTTTTTTCGGGAAATTGAAAGGTCAAACTATGACTATATTTAGATACCGCGTTAACATCAAAACTAGATGAAACCTCGCCTTTTTTAAATATTTCAAATTTCCATTTTGCAGACAGATTGTTGATAAAATCTCTGACGAGAGCGACGTTTTTACTTATATCTGACGAGCTAAAATCTGTTGAGTAATAAATTTTTAAGAAATCCTCGCGATTTATTGCTCGCTTTTCACGAGATATACATCCTAGCCAAGCCGCACTTAAAATGGAAATTTTATCTATTATTTCCGGATTTAGTTTCGTATCAATTTTTCGAAGAAAATAATTTGAATAGACCGTTTGTAAGTATTTTGAATGAGCATTTGCCGTGTACAAATAATTATCGGATATGTTATAAACCGATACGTCCGCTTCTCCATTTTGGTCAAAAATATGCACAGAACTTGATTTTGAGAAAATAAAGTCCATTTTATTCTCTGCTCTCTCTATCCCCAATGCAATAGGCTTAACTTGAAATGCGTTATAAACACCAAATAATACATGCACATTGTGAATATTATCATATCTTAAGAATTTGTACTTAGCTCCCAAAAGAGAATATGAAGCTTTTTCAATTACATCCTTTTCGTAACTCGCTTCTTTATTGACACGACTACTCAAGTCATAAAGGCCCGTAATATAACAACTCAAGAAATCAAAATCGGAATTTATATCAAAACAATATAATATACCATTCTCATTTTGAAAAGTTACATATTTAAATATAGTGAATGCATACCTACTAAACGAAGGAGGTCCATCACAATAGCCATAAACAAAATTTGCAGTGTAATATGCACTATCCTTATTAGTGGGGAAATTAAAGGCAAACAATGGTAATGAAAAAAATGTGCATCGTACAAATAAAATAAAAATTTTTATAAAATACTTGTTCATTTTCTTTCCTCGGTTTTAAATTCGGTAGCATCAATTTCTTCATCTATAGGTTTTATTGCATCTCCTGTATGACCAGTACTTTTCAGGTATGCGGTTCCATTGTTATCATATTTATTTCCATCTTTCCAACGAGAAACAAAAATACTAACAGACAAAGAACCGGCATCAAATGGTTTACCTAAATTGCTTTTATTCTCGTCATAACCTATATAACCTTGCATATGTTTACCTCCAAAGAAAACGCTAGAAACGCCATATGTCAGTAAACCATATTTTTCCCAAACGTTATCAGGAACATCTCCAATCTTTTCATATAAAGAAGTATCGTAACGAGATGTTTTATCCACAAATACGTTAACAGGAGTAAATCCATTTTGTTTAGCAGATCCCTCCAGAAATTCATATTCAAATCTGTGTTCGATCTCAAAATCAGCATAATCGCCAAATACATCCCTAAAGAAAGAATTAAACAGTTTTACCGGAATAGTTGCAATTCCTCGCGAATCCGTAATTCCTTCTCTTGCAAATTTGCCACTTACATTAGAGACTTCTTGATTGTTTACTCGGACTATATATGTAGCCTTTATAGCAATTGTGTACAATGCATTTGCCTTTGGCTTTCCCTCTGCATCTGTTAAAGGTTTGCTTGAAGAAAAGGTTGCGCCAGAATACATCATCGCCTTAGACCTTAAAGCTAAATGATTTACATCATATGTAGTACCCATTAACAAATTTGAACCTGGCCACCATTCGGCACTCAATCCCAGCGGGTCCCATTTGCCCCAGGGGTTTTGGCCGCAATAGATGTAGGGATTGTAGCCGTCTACGTATTCCAAGGGATCAGGCGTAAGAAAGATTCCGTACTCCAACTGCCTAAAGCGCTTGCCATCGTTTAGCAGATTATGGTCGTCCTCTACTTTTGTATTCGCCCGGTAGTCATCGGTCTTTATATCGCCTATTACATCCTTATATTCACCAAAGGCGTAGTAGTTGCTGAAACTCTTTGTCTGCTTATTCGCATCTACTGTCTTTATTACGTCGCCGCGAAGATTGTATATCTTATAGTTTAGCTCGCTGCCGTCGGAATATTCCGTGTAATTTATGCCGCCTACTCCGCCGCCTTGGTCGCTGCCGCGATAAAACAAAGTCGTCTTTCTGTAAGAACTTTTCAACACGCTTACCACATCGTCGTAAATATATTCATCTACACTACTGTTATGTAATCCGACACACGTAAAAAACATTCATTTTATCATTTATTTCGAGATCGTTCATGATTGAGCTTATGCTTTAATACTCAAATAGTAAAAAAACTTTGACATCATAGATTCTCATTGAATACGCCCCACTTAACTTATTTTTCGGTTGGATTTTCAATAAGTTTTCTCATCTTAAGTTCCAGTATCCAATCACCTTCCTCTTTATAAAATATCTTTATCACCTCATTATTTTCGGAAAACTCTAGCTTGTAGCTTTTGTTCTTTCCCTGAAGATAGATTTCAGAACCGTGCTTCAGTATATCGCTAAGATTTGTAGTAGCACCCTCACCGATGTAATCATAACCTTTATATACAACTCGGTTTCCCTCTTTTGAAAGTACGTGAACCAACTTGCCTCCCATGAAAAATTTATCCGCTTTTAATATAGCAAAAGATTTGGAGACAATAGTTGCGCTATCGCTCTTTTTTCGAGACATGAAAAACACCGCTGTCGAAGATGAGTGATAAAGCCCCTGGGCAAAACCACTATCGACAATTTCTCCTTTTTCGCTATACTCCTCGTATTGCCACGATCCGCAAAATCTCCTCAAAAACTCAATATAAGAGTATAGCACGTCGTAGAGCTCTTTAGAATTGACAGGCGCGCCATTTAAATATCTCTTGAAATACCTGCAGGGTTCTATGGAAAATTCATCGGAGAAGTAAAGCTCTTTCATACCCGGCAAACCCAAAGAATATAGATTGCTCATGCCGCTGGCCAAATCTACATTAGACTCGGATGGATTGAAAGCTTTTGTAGTTGCCAATCTATATGAATACACGGTATAGATTCTATTGTTATCGTCGGCAAAAGAAAGCCAACTTAAAAGCAGCCTATTGTTATCTTTATCTTCATTTAAGACTCTGAAGTGCCACACTCTAACTTCATATTTGCCTTCAAGCGAATTTAAATCCACCCAATATTTTGGAAGAATCCTGTTGGGATAACGCGTATCAAACGAAACCCGCGCAAAACCGCTTTCTTCTTTGCACCATACATATATGATGCGACCTCCGTCTACCGATATAAATGTTCCCAAACTTTCCTCATACCAAGTCAACATTTCTTTGCCGGGATAAAACTCCTGTTTGTTTTCCGGTCTAAAGGGATCTGTTGTTGTCTCATAAGAAGAGGCGTACTCCTTAAAAATATAGGTATTTGGTGCCGGTAACTTATTCAAAATTAAATAACGGACGGAATGCGATACGAATTGATTTCCATCGTAGTTGTTGCGAGACATTTCCTCCTTTGGATCATACCGAACTACAAGAGTGTGGCCGCC
>URYY01000066.1 GCA_900552245.1 uncultured Opitutales bacterium
CCTCAAATTTCAACAACCAAATTAACTTTTATGCCGAATGTTCAAAAACATCTATTGGTTGACGGTTGGAATGCCATACGCTCCGACCAAGAGATGTCGCAGGTCTTTTCGACAAAGGGGCAGGAAGTGGCAAAAAAAATTTTGGCCTCCAAGCTCAGCAAGATACACGATGCCTTTAATTACAGAGTTACGATAGTTTACGACGGCAGGGGCGATGATATAACGGTTGAGCGAATAGGGCTTTCGCTGACATTTTCGGAAGTTTACACCCCTTCAAATATGAGCGCCGACGATTTTATAGAGCAGATGTGCGCAACGAGCAAAAATCCCAAGCTCTTGGTTGTCGCAAGCGACGACAATCTCATACGCCTGACTGCAATGACATTCGGAGTTGAAAGTCTCACGAGCGAGCAGCTATTGCAGTGGGCTTCTTCAGCATCAAGCCACGTCGGGGAGCGCTTTGCCATTTTAAAGTCGGAACTCCGCCAAGAGTGGAAGCAAGCTTCAAGTATAGCAGGCGTAGAATTTAAAGTTCTAAAACCCAGAAAGCGGAAGAAAAAGTAAATATACAAACCTTGAGGTAAAATCGCGCAAGAATATGCGCACTTGGCGCTTCTTATTTCGATTATTTTAGCAAGCCTTGGCTCTTAAGGCTAGGGTGGGCTTTTCAGAGCGGGGGTCCCCGGCTTTGCAATAAAATTAGCTAAATGCTTGCAAGCTAGGGCGAAATCGTTTATCGCTTTGCTCAAATGAAAAAAATACCATTATTAGCGACACTGCTTTTAGCCTCGGCGCAACTTTGCGCGACTTTGCCGTCGGCCGGCTCGGCAAACTTTGGGCAGGGCCTTAATTCTGCGTCCGTATCTGTAAACAAGCCGCAGCAGCAGGGGGTGGCCACCAAAACTGAGGTTCCCACGGAGAATATAACTCCGCCTTCCAAGCCAAGCCTCATGCAAATTGACGCTGAAAACTACACCCAACAGCAGCGCCAAAAAATTAAGGAAATGGAAATTATATCCCAGAAGGCTCTTGCGGGAGATCCAGACGCCCAAAATAAAATGGGAGATTTTTACGCAGATAACGATTTGATTCCAAGGGATATGCGAATGGCCGCCTACTGGTGGTACGAAGCCGCCAGGCGCAAGCATCCGGAGGCTCTCTGCAGAATGGGCGAGCTTTACTTTAGCGGCACTGTGATGAAGAAAAATAGGCACAAGGCAGTGCAATACTGGAAGTTGAGCGCGCTAGCCGGCAATGCGCAGGCGCAGTACTTCTTGGGGAGTTGCTATGCAAACGGAGGCCAGGGCGTATACTTGGATTATGGCGAGGCCGCTTTCTGGTGGCAAAAATCGGCGGCTCAGGGCAATATAAGGGCAATGCACAATCTCGCATTTTGCTATGCTCGCGGGCAGGGCGTCGATAAGGTAGATGCCAGAATGGCTTACGATTTGTGGAGGCGCGCTGCCGAGAAGGGCTTTGTGCCGGCGCAGACCCAGCTTGGTTTGTGCTACTTCTCTGGCGAGGGCGTTGAAAAAGATTTGAAACTCGCTGCAAGCATTTGGACTGCCGCCACTGAAAAGGGCGACGCCGAGGCGCAGAGGCTCTTGGGGCTCTGCTACTACTACGGCTTGGGGGTTGCAATGGATAAAAATACGGCCCAGGTTCTCTTTGAGGCTGCAGCATATCAGGGCGATGCCGAGGCAAAGAAGCTGTATGATTCCATCGTTCTTGAGATAGGTTTAAGAAACGCAAATTCGCCGGCTCCAAAGGTCGTTCCCTTTGTGCCGGGCAGGCCTGACAACTCAAAGTCGGCCCTCTTTAGAACTGTCCGCAAGGAAGATGTAATGATTAAGTAAGCCAGAATTTGCAGATATTAAAAAAGCGCTCCAGAATTTTGGAGCGCTTTTTAATTTTTACTAAAGACGCCGTCTGCGATAGGCCGCAAGAGCAATTGCTAATGCCCCAAATATTAGAGCGCATGTCGAGGGCTCGGGAACTGCATATGAAGTCAACTGAAGCACTAGGCGATTTACATCGTAATAGACGTCTTCGGCACCTATATCTTCCCAGCCGTAAATGTTTGTGCAATTCTTAAAGTCAAAGTTGTCTTGAACAAAGCTAAATATTTCCTCGCCCGACATGGAGTCGAAATCGACTAGTTCATCGTTTAAATACAAACCTTCCGGAATTTCCGTAAGCACTATCTCGTAAAAGCCTTCGTATTCTACGGGCTTTAGTTGAGATGCGTCGATTACAAAGGGCTTAGATGCTCCATCGCTTTTGTAGGCGTCTACCCTAAAGTAGCTAAGCATTGAGTCTCCACTATTTGAGGCGTCCAAAATCGTGGTGCTGTCCATGACAAAATTAACTTGCGCGGAATCGTAAATCTTAAGCGAGTTCCCGCTGCCGCTTGCAGATGAGAATTTTGCGCCTGTCCAGATTTCAAGCTTGGCGCTGTTGTCGGCATAGTTTGCAGCGTCGCTTTGATTTACTCCAAAGTGGGTGTCGTAGCCGAGGTTGCCAATGCTAACGGACGAGCCAAGCCCCTTGACAATTAGAGAGCCCTGCGAATTTGTCTTGTCTGAGGCCACTATGTTTCTAAAAACCGCCGTTGCTCCGTTTGATACAACTACCTCGGCCTTGTAGTTTGCCGTGTTTGCCAAGTAGAGCGACCCCGCGTACGACGTTCCGCCGCCTGAGCCCCTTATCTCTGTGCCGCTGCCGTCTATGACGAGTTTTGAGGCTTTGCTAGTGGAATTGCCAACAGTGAAGTTACCGTTTATGTAGATGTCGCTACCGCTTAGAACTTCCATGGTCGCGTTTTGCACGCTTATTTGCCAATTGTTTTCAGTCTGCGATATCTTTGCTCCGTTTTTCATCTGCAACACAGAGTTTGAGTTGCCTTCAGTGTTATTGCCAACTGTGATGTAATTGTTGCCGTCCGAAGTCTTTGTTATTTCACCTCCGTCTACTATGAGGCTTGCCGTGGAATTTACACCGGCTCCGATAGTTATATTAAGGCCTTTTGATCCGGCGGATTCTATAACTCCGCCCTCGTTGAGATAGACTGTCGCGACATTGTCGCTGTAATTTCCAATATTTAGCGCTTGCGAATTTTCTACAGAGACGAGTTTGCCGCCGTCTTCAATCGTCATTGTAGCCTGTACGCCCGTTGCGTTGCCGCCGACATTTACAGTTCCGGATACTTCCAGAGTGCTGGATTTTCCGGAGGCGTCGGAACCGCTGATTAGCGCTTGGGCTCTCGAATTTTGGCCGTTTGCAAGATTGATGGATGAGCTTACACCATCTGCGGCCTTGTAAGTTCCGCCTCCGCTTATATTGAAGCTTGAGACCGATGCAAATCCGCCTGCAACATTAAAGCTCATGTTGCTTTCTACTATGAATGCGCCACCGTCTATATTTAATTCCGAAGTAGAGTAGCTCTGGCGGGAGCTCTCAAGCCTCTTATTTGCGTTGTAATCGTTAACGCCGGTCCATAGCAGCGTTGCGCCTCCGTATATATTTAAAGTTGATTTTGGCGATAGAGCCTCCTCTGATGCTCCCAGGGTATTGCCTATAACTAGGTCGCCAACCTCCAGGGTCCCGCTTTTTATATTTAAAATTCCCGCTATTGAGCTTGCGTCGTCTCCGTACGGATAGCCCAATTCCACAGCTCCAATCTGCTGAGTGCTATCAAGGTCAAAATCCAGCGTAGCACCTCTGTTTACCCAGAGCTGGTCTGCCGAAGTAGAGCCGCTTGGAAAGGCGCTCTGCCAGTCTGAATTTGTGTTTATCTGCACCTGTGCAGCCTGAGCTGAGAGCGCCAATATTGAAAGCGTCGATATGGCTAGTGCGGACTTTGAATTTAGAACAGCAGTTAAGTTTCTCATAGCAAGCTCTATGCTAACTCAATTTTAGGGTTTGTAAACAAAAAACCTCAAACGTTTAAAGAATTTATTAAATGCAAGTGCCCTTAAAAAAAACTTGCAAATAAATACTCCATAATGTATCCCCAGTAGGGGAAATAATATGAATAACGCAATAGACGATATATTTTTCAAGAACGCGGACGATTTCTTCCGCCAAAACGCGCCGACGGCGCTGACATACGACGATGTCACTTTAGCGACTCAACACTCTGCAATACTTCCGAAGCAGACCAAGCTCGATACAGCCTTGTCGGAGAGCGTTAAGCTTACGCTTCCAATAATATCTTCAGATATGGACACTGTGACGGAGTCTAAGATGGCTATCGCGATGGCTAGAAACGGCGGCTTGGGCATAATACACTCAAGCATGTCGGCCGACGAGCAGCTATCGCAGGTTACGTGCGTTAAAAACTACATACACGGCCTTATTCAGGACCCCATAAGGGTCAGCCCCGAGCAGTACATAGGTGATGTCCTAAATATGGTTGAGGACAAGAAGTTCAGGTTTAGAACATTTCCGGTTGTAGATTCGAGCGGGACCTTGGTGGGGCTCTTGCCGGGCTCGGTTGTCAAAGAGCGCTACGCATCAATGAAGATTGCCGACGCAATGACAAAGCGCTCGGAGGTGTTTACTATTTCAAGCAAGGAATTGGGCGGCGATCCCATCGCCAAGGCCGACGAATTTTTCAACGAGCACTTTGGAGTTCACAAGCTCTTGGTGGTTGACGAAAACGACAAGTTAAAGGGGCTTTTTACGCTATCCGACATAGAGCGAATTTTAGATGAAAATGCATCTAAAAAGCGCGCTGCGCGAGATTCCCGCTTCAGACTTCTTTGCGGGGCAACGCTCTCAATTTACAGAAAGGCGGACGGCTCTTTAGATAGGGATAAGATTGTAAACCACGTCGGCTCCATGGTCGAAAGGGGCTTGGACGTCGCGGCAGTTTCCACCGCCCACGGCTTCACCGAAAACGTGGCAAATATGATTAAGCTAGTGCGCGAAAACTTTAAGGATTTGACCATCATAGGCGGCAATGTAACGAGCGCAGCGGGCGTTGAGTTTTTGGCAAATGCAGGAGCTGACGTCGTAAAAGTCGGGCAGGGGCCGGGGTCGATTTGCACGACTAGAATTGTTGCAGGCATAGGCATTCCGCAGCTTACGGCGCTTTATGTTTGCGCTACGCAGGCGAAGATTTCCAAAGTAAAGATAATAGCAGACGGCGGAATAACAAAAAGCGGCGATATGGTGAAGGCTTTGACACTCGCAGACGCCGTTTTGTGCGGAAGTCTGCTTGCCGGAACGCCCGAAGCTCCGGGAAAAATTATGGAAATTAACGGCAAGACCTACAAGCAGTACCGCGGCATGGGCTCTCTTGCAGCAATGCGAGACGGTTCGGCTGCGCGCTATGGCAGGGATACTAAGGACAAGAACGACAAGGTTACGGCGGAGGGCATAGAGGCTCTCAAGGAGGTGTCCGTAGGTCTTGACGATTTGCTTGCCCAGTATGCGGGCGGAATCCAGAGCGGCATGGGCTATCTGGGCGCCGAGACTTTAGATCAGCTGAAGGCGAATGCGAGGTTTGCCCGCATCACATCGGCGGGGCGCAAGGAGAGCTTCCCGCACGACGTTATAGAAGTTAAGACTTCTTCAAAATAAAAAACGCTGGATTTTTCGAGACATTTTCGCCTCGCGGATGTCTCGAAACCTAGAGACTAATTTAACGCACAAGCACATATTTTTTAGCCAGATGAATTTGGGAAAAGTAGCGATTACATTTTTTGCCTTCGCCGTTGTACTGGGGCTTGCCTATGCTCTGACATTTTTTGGAGCGCGAGGCGGTTCGTACGAGCCGGACGAGAACTACGATTCCCATGTGCTTCTGGAAAAGCTTGAGAAATCTAAGAAGCTCGAGGACAAATTTTACGAGCGGCAAAAGCTTGGGAATGTAACCGATGCAGATGTCGATATTCTTGATGAGGCAATATTGATTTTGCAGGATTACATAACTAGTTCCAAGACTCAGGATAGGGATATACATGCCCGCCTTTTTAAATTGCGCGGTCTGTCCCAAAACATAAGGGGCAAGGCTGAGGCGGAGGAAATAGCAAGGCTTGCTCTCGAGGCCGACGAGGCCTTTACATCGCAGAACATGATGCTCGCCTTAGACCTTTACACAAAGCTTAAGGAGAAGCAGCAGCGCCTCAATAAGCTGTATCCGGATAGCGAGTATTACGATGTCAGGAGGCTCGCCAAGGCGGAGCAGATGCTTAGGCTTGTGAGTGCGGCTCCGCTTGATTCCGAAATTCAGGACTTGCAGAGACAGATAGACTTTGCAATGAAATCGAAGCGCTGGAACGAGGCTCAGAAACTTTTGCAGCAGGCAATAGAAAAGCAGACTTACTTAAATAAAGAGTTTGCCAGCACTAGTTTTGCAAATTTTTCAAAGGTCAGAGAGTTTGAGGTTGAACTTGACTCTCTGAAGGCGGCGCCAATTGAAAGCGAGATAAAAGAGGCTGTTGAAAAGGCGGGTAATCTTGAGAAGCAGGGCGACTTTAAGGCGGCGGCTGAATCTTACAGCTTTGCGTACGAGCGCCAGAAAGAGTTGAATTTGCTTTTTGCCAAGAGCAAGTATTCGTCGGACGCAAATTTGCGCAAGCTTGAAAATTTGCGAGACACAGCCTTGAGTCGGGATTTGTACTCGCAGATAGAGAAAGGGCGCGGGAAACTTAATGCTCTTCTTCTTGCCGGCGGAGCTTCAGACGAGATTCCAAATTTGATAGGAGATTTGTTAGTAAAGTGCGAAACTCTCAAGAAGAGCTATCCGGCCAGCACATTGCTGAGCGAAGACGACGTGCTGTCTTTGCGCTTTTTAAGCTATTTGGGCTCAAAGTTGCCGGAGATAAATAAGCTCTTGAATGACTCGCTATTGCCCATAGAGTCCGGCAGCTCTGCGAAGATGCTCGCAACCGAAGTTCCCCAGAAGCTCTACAAGATGGTCATGCAGGAAAATCCCAGCAGAAATGTTGGAGAAGACTTGCCCGTAGAGACGGTTTCTCTGGAAAATGTTCAAGATTTTTGCAGAAGGTTGTCTTGGATAAGCGCAAAAATGGTCAGGCTCCCGAGCAGGCAGGATTATTACAAGGCGGTTGGTAATTTGAAGTATGTAGATTTAAATGCTATTTCTTGGAATGCCGGCAATAGCGGAATGAAAACCCACAAGGTCGCAACTTCCGAGGCAAATATAAAGGGCTTTTACGATTTGCTTGGCAATGTTGAGGAATACGCCACGGACGATTCCAAATTCGGAATTATAGGCGGCAGCTCGCAGACTTGGACTGATTCGCTTGGCGAGGTTCCATACAAGCCAATTTCGGCAGACAAGCGCGGCGATAGAATGCTGGGCTTCAGGGTTGTGGTGGAGGATAAAAAATAGATTTTTTATTTTAGCCTTTTTGGCAGGCTCTGCAGTTTTATTGCACTGTTTGTGGGCTTTGCGCTCGCAGTTGATTTTTGCCTCAGCCTTAAAAGTTAAGCGGGGCAAATTTTCCTAGTTAAGGCTTGCGCTTTTTATCGGCTATTTGCGGCTTTGCTTTCGCAAGTGCGGCTCAATTTTTTGCGCTTGGAATTGGGTCTGCTGGCGCCGGCTTCTTTGGGTCGAATACGGCGAGGCCAACCATCGAGTCTGCACAGCCGTAATACAGGTACCACTTGCCCTTATAGAAGGTCAGGCCCTCTATAAATACGGTTCCGTCGGCGTACTGCCCCCTTCTTTCAAAATCGGCCATAGGCCTAAAGAACGGAACGTCTAGGCGGTCTATTTCTCTGGTCGGGTCTTTGGCGTCAAAGAGCATTTGCCCGGCGCAGTATGAACCGCCCTTAAAGCGCTTATCGCCGCCGTCGCCGTTTTGATTTTTGCCGTTGTAAAGTAAAACGATGCCGTGCTTTGTCCTGATTGCAGCGGGTCCGCACTCGGTCAGAGCGCTGTCAAAGAATCCTCTGCGCGGCCTTGCAAGCTCCAAGAGCTTTCCGTCTTTTTCAAGGGGCGTCCAATTTATCAAATCTTCGCTAGTAGCGCCGTAAACATGGTGCTCACCCCAATACATGAAGTACTTGCCGTCGACTTTAGACATCACGTATTTATCCGGGTTGCGCTTAGACCTCTCGGTCAAGACTGAGCCGGACTTGCAAAATAAGTCTCTATATTTACCGTCGTAGGCTTTCGCAAAGGCAGGGCCGTGCTTTTGCCAGTGCACTAAATCTTTTGAAGTTGCAACGCAAAGGCGCGCTATTTTCTTGTTCCAACCTGTGTACATCAATACGAACGTTCCATCTTCAGTCTGCGTTACGCGCGGGTCTTCACAGCCGCCTGTCCATTCAAATTCCTTTGCGCTATCTTCGTCCGGATACATTACGGGAGTGGGGTAAAACTTCATATTCACTCCGTCCGAAGTTACCGCAAGACCTATGCGAGAGGTTCTTCTGCCTATGCCTTGGGCGCTGTTGTCCTCGGCCCTGTAAAGCACAAAGATTTTTCCCTTATGAGATATGGCAGTGGGGTTAAATGTGTCGCTCTCTTGCCACTTAACGGGCTTTTTTTGCATGGGGCAATCAAAGGCGCTTTCTGGATTCGGCTTTATTACGGGATTTTTCTTTGCCCTTACGAAACCTCCCAGCGCCCATTCCGGAAGTTTATTAAGCTCCGTATCTGCGGCTGCAGCCGAGGCGATAGAGGCTAGAAAGATAAGAGAGATTTTTAAGTGAGATAGCATATTGCAGGAGTGTGGTTTACAATCTATCGCCACAGTGGGCGAAACACCTTCTGATAGTCCGATTTTATACGGATATTTGCAAGCCTTAAAAGAGGCACAAACAAATTTAATTTATTTGTAAGGCCTATTATATTTCGCTTGGAAAAATTTTAAAAATCGCATTTGGAGAGGTGCGTTACATCCGGTATCGCTACTTGAACTCGCCTTAAATAGAGCAAAAAATCTCTAAAAAGTTTTAATTTTCCTTTGACTTTGGAAGCCTTAGGGCCCTGCAGATGTGGCACATCTTATCCGGCGTTTTGCAAAGGTGAGCTCGGCAGTGCTCGCGGCCGTACAAAATGAGTTGCAGGTGCAGCTTGTTCCAAGACTCTTTCGGAAAGAGCTTTTTTAAGTCTTTTTCAGTTTGCTCTACCGATTTGCCATTTGTGAGCCCCCAGCGCGTCGCGAGGCGGTGTATGTGGGTGTCAACCGGAAAGGTCGGCACTCCAAAGGCCTGCATCATAATTACGGAGGCGGTTTTATGCCCCACGCCGGGCAGGCTTTCTAGCGCCTTCATATCGCGCGGGACTTCGCCGGAATATTTATCCAGAAGGATTTTTGAAAGCGCTATTATATTTTTCGACTTGTTGTTTGAAAGTCCGCAGGGGCGAATTATCTCGCGGACTTTATCAACCCCCAAGGCGAGCATTTTTTGAGGATTATCAGCCAACTTAAAAAGCTTAGGAGTAACTTCATTTACGCGCTTATCCGTGCATTGCGCCGACAGCAGCACAGCTATTAAAAAAGTAAATGGATTTGTAAAGCGCAGAGGAATCTCGACACTCGGGTACAGTTCTTCGAGATATTGCAAGATAAACTTCGCCTTCTGAGCCTTAGTCACGCCGCTGGGCTTATTGGACTATGAATTTGCCTGCGTCTGCGGGGCATCTGCCTGTACAAACCACCAGCTCTTGCTGATAGTTACGCCGTCTTCAGAAGTTGAAGTGCACGCGCTTAGAAAAGCCAAAATTAAAGCCGCCAAAATAAGTTTCACAAATTTCATAGCAACAATTTGTTGTATAGCTTAAAAAAAATCAACTTTTTTAATTATAAAAATTGACCTTGTGCTGTAAAGATTCAGACTTAAGCGCTTTAAAGGAAGTTATATGAGCGAAGATTCCAAACATTTTATCGCGCAGATTGTAGAAGAAGACATCGCGAATGGGTTCAACCCCAAGGATATTCACACGCGCTTTCCGCCAGAGCCAAACGGCTGCCTGCACATAGGCCATGCCAAGGCTATATGTCTGGACTTTACGACGGCAATGACCTACGGGGGCAAGTGCAACTTGCGCTTTGACGACACAAATCCCACAAAGGAGGATACGCGCTTTGTAGATGCCATTCAAGAAGACATAAAGTGGTTGGGCTTTGAGTATAACGGAGGATTGTTTTACGCGTCGGATTACTTTGAGAAACTCTATCAGCTTGCGGTTGGGCTAATAAAGGCTGGCAAGGCCTACGTCTGCACGCTCTCAAGCGAGGAGTTTAAGGAGTACAGGGGTGTTCCGACAAAGCCCGGCAAGCCCAGCCCGTGGCGAGATCGCCCGATAGAGGAGAGCTTGGACTTGTTTGCGAAGATGCGCGAGGGCAAGTTTGATGAAGGTCAGTATGTGTTGAGGGCAAAGATAGATATGGCTTCACCAAATATGCACATGCGCGATCCCGCCATATACAGGATTAAGAAGGACTACCACCACCGCACAGGTTACAAGTGGTGCATATACCCGATGTACGATTTTGCGCACTGCTTAAGCGATGCCATAGAGGGAATAACGCACTCTTTTTGCACGCTGGAGTTTGAAGTGCATAGGCCGCTTTACGATTGGTTTATAGAGAATACCGATATAGTAAAGGAGCTCAAGTGGCGCCCGCACCAGTATGAATTTGCGCGCTTAAATTTGGGATATACGATGATGAGCAAGCGCAAGCTTCAGCAGCTTGTTGAAGAGAAGATTGTGGATGATTGGGATGACCCGCGCATGCCGACAATCGCCGGTATGCGCCGCAGGGGCTACACGGCTGCCGCAATTCGCAATTTTTGCGAGGCAATAGGCGTTACAAAGTACAATAGCCTCACGGATTTCGCGCTCTTGGAATTCCACCTGCGCAAAGACTTAAACGCAGTTGCAACACGCCGCATGGCGGTATTCGATCCTCTTGAAGTTGAGATTGAAAATTGGCCGGAGGGTAAGACCGATCTTCTGGAGGGTGCAAACAACCCCGAGGACGAAAGTGCGGGAACTAGAAAAATTTCCTTCTCAAGGCATCTTTACATAGAGAGGGCGGACTTCATGGAAGAAGCGCCAAAGAAGTTCTTCAGGCTAAAGCCAGTCGGCGAAGTGCGCCTTAGAAACGCCTATATAATCGCCTGCAAGGAAGTCGTAAAAGATTCCGAGGGGAAAATACAAAAGTTAATTTGCACGGCGGATTTGGCAAGCCGCGGAGGCAATGCCCCCGACGGGCGCAAGGTAAAAGGAACCATACACTGGGTCGATGCCGCAACCTGCGTAAAGGCAAAGGCCATGCTTTACGACAAGCTCTTTACGCGCGAAGATATGAGCGATTTGCCCGAGGGCTCGGACTTCAAAGACTTTTTGAATCCCGACTCCTGCAAAGAGCAGACCTTGCTTGCCGAAGCGAGCGTGCGCGATCTAAAGCCGGG
>URYY01000067.1 GCA_900552245.1 uncultured Opitutales bacterium
TGCAAATCATCTAGTGCAAAATAGTAAACTATCGGGCATTGGGTTTAAGATGACGGAAGTTCATAGAGGGAAAGTCTAAATATATATTTTTTAACAGATAAAAAATGTCTTGAAAAAGGGCGGAAGCTTGTAAAGACTTGTTCGGATTATGCTAAAACATTTTCTGTGGTCTTTTGTTGCTGTTGTAATAGGACTTGGCTGCGCGTTCTGGCGCGGCGAGGTTGTCCACGATTCCGGCTTTGCCTTTCTAATTACCGCCTTTTGCATATCGCTTTTAGAAGTTGCGATATCTTTCGACAACGCCGTCGTAAATGCCGAAAAGCTTGAGCATATGAGCCACAAGTGGCAGGAGCGCTTCCTGACTTGGGGTATATTGATAGCGGTTTTCGGAATGCGCTTCCTCTTCCCCATACTTGTAGTATCTATATTTGCCGGTCTGCCCTTCTTTAAAGTTATAGACGTAGCGCTGGTAAAACCGGACGAATACGTGGCTTATCTGCACGATGCAAATGCCGGAATAGTATCGTTTGGAGGAATGTTTTTAATGATGCTATTTTTAAAGTTTTTCATAGACAAAAAGAAGGATGTGGACTGGATTTGGTTTATAGAAAGACCGCTAAAGGTTCTGGCAAAAATAAAGTTCTCTCACGAGATAATAGGTCTTGCGGCGCTTTTAATACTTGTTGTAAACCTTCCGCAGGAAGAGATGAAGATGTGCGCGATTTCGGGGATATCGGGCATACTCTTATTCTTAGTTATAGATACGGTTGCCCACAGGCTTGAAAAGCGCCACCACAATACCTCAAGCGCGGTTGCGCTGACGGGAAAGGCGGGCTTGATGGCCTTTTTGTATTTGGAGCTTATAGATGCGTCGTTTTCGTTGGACGGAGTCTTGGGAGCCTTTGCGTTTACAAAAGACGTTGTAGTAATCGTCGTAGGGCTTGGCATCGGAGCGATGTTCGTGCGCTCCATAACGCTTGCGCTCGTGGAGCACAAGACGCTCGATAAATTTAGATTTCTCACAAACGGAGCCTACTGGGCTATAGGTGCGCTGTCGGTAATAATGCTGCATTCGGCGATAGAAGAAGTTCCCGAGGCTGTGGCGGCGTCGCTTAGCATAGTGTTTATATTGCTATCGATAATCTCCTCTCTGCTTTACAACAAAAAGCAGGCAAAATCTGTAGCCAAATAAGAGCAATATTTTAATTGACAAAATTTACACCCTAAAAAAACTTACAAGCATGAATAAGGTTATATCCTCACTGCCCTTAAAAGAACTAGACCCGGAGGTTTTCGACGCAATACAGAAGGAAACCAACCGTCAGCAAACACACTTGGAGCTAATAGCTTCCGAAAACTTCACCCTGCCCGCCATAATGGAGGCAATGGGTTCTACTTTGACAAACAAGTATGCTGAGGGCTATCCGGGCAAGCGCTACTACGGCGGTTGCGAATTTGTAGATATAGTTGAGAATTTGGCGATAGAAAGGGCAAAGAAGCTCTTTGGCGCAGAACATGCAAACGTTCAGCCCCACTCAGGCTCACAGGCAAACATAGCCGTTTACACGGCGATATTAAAGCCCGGCGACAAAGTTCTCGCCATGTCGCTCGAGCACGGCGGTCACCTCACGCACGGACACCCTATGAATCTGTCCGGAATGCTCTACAACATAGTAAACTACGGAGTTGACGAAAAGACGGGCCGCATAGATTACGACAAGTTGGAAGAGGTAGCGATGGCGGAAAAGCCCAAGCTTTTGCTAGTTGGCGCAAGCGCCTATCCGCGCATCATAGATTTTAAGCGCTGCGGCGAGATTGCGCAAAAGTGCGGGGCTATACTTATGGCGGACATCGCCCACATTGCAGCTCTAGTTGCAGGTGGCGTTCATCCCAGCCCATTCCCCTTCTGCGACATTGTGACAACAACAACTCACAAGACACTCCGCGGTCCGCGCGGCGGCATTATAATGTGCAAGGAAAAGTACGCAAAGGCGATAAATTCCTCAGTATTCCCCGGCAATCAAGGCGGGCCTTTGATGCACGTTATAGCGGCAAAGGCTGTCTGCTTGGGCGAAGCTTTGAAAGATTCCTTCAAGGACTACGCAGCCCAGATTGTTAAAAATGCGGCAGCACTTGCAGAGGAACTCAAGAAGCGCGGGCAGAGTCTAGTTTCGGGAGGCACCGACAACCACTTAATGCTCATAGATCTGAGGATAGCAAACCCGGATCTCACGGGCAAGGCGGCTCAGGCGGCACTCGACAAGGCGAACATCACGACGAACAAAAACACCATTCCCGGCGAGACTCGCTCTCCGTTCCAAGCAAGCGGAATAAGGCTTGGAACAGCAGCTGTAACATCACGCGGCATGACGGAAAAGGAAATGGCAAAGATTGCAGAAGCCATAGACTTAGTTCTGAAGAATCCCGAAAGCGAAGAGGAAATCCAGAAAGCTAAGAATATAGCGCTGGAGCTTTGCAGGCAGTTCCCATTGCCCTACTAATTTTCGGCGAACCTTTGAAGGCCGCGGGGTAAAACTCCGCGGCCTTTTTTTATGGGAAGCGCAAGGCTTAGTTTAAATTCGGCCTCATGTAATGCGCTTATAATTTTAGTACCCTCGCGAATCCAGTTTTAGGCTTTAAGTTGAAAACTAGCAGATTAGTGCAAGCGGAAGAAATACAACTTTACTATTAAGCCGCAGGTAAAATGGAATTCTCTAATCGGCAAAGCTTGGAATGCGGCGTTTGAATAATCATTTTTCAAAAAAAACGCTTGCAAAATTTGGCAAAATTACTGAATATCTGCTCAGCTTTCAAAGGGGTGTGGCTTTGTTAGTGTTAGTTTCGGTTGAGGGTTGGTAAGACCTTCGCCAGAGATTATCCTAAGGAGCTAGCGCTCAGACTTTAATAACTAATCTTATTTACAACATCACAAAGGAAAACATGAATACAAGACAATCACGCAAGGCTTTCACATTGGTTGAATTGCTTATCGTTATCAGTATCATCGCGGTTCTCGCTGGTTTGGTAATGCCTGCTATCTCGGGTGCGACAGTAGCCGCAAACAAGATGAAGGCCTCAAATCAGGCTAAGGCTATTGCCACTGCATGGCAGTCCTACGCCAGAGGTGAGAGAAGCCGCAGTATCAACCGCGAAACTATCCATGAGTGGGCTTTCGTTTTGGCAGAGCAGGACGAGCTTAACATCAACGACCCATCTTTCTGGATTCTTGAATTCGACCCCATTGTATCCGACAAGCTCGGCACTGGTGCAACGATGCCCACAAATATCGGCGATAAGATCGGCACAACATGGAAGATAAGCGAAGAATTCAAGGCCTTCCCCTTGAGCTGGGAAGTTGCAAATGCAGTTTCCGCAAACGCCCCGGGCTCATCGCCCTTGCTTTGGACTCGCGGTCTTAAGCCCATGGGAACTTGGGACAAGTACGAGGGCGTATTTGCCGACCAGGGCGGCCACATTGCGTTTGTCGATATGTCTGTAAGGTGGTTTAAGGCCTTGCGTTCAGAGGAAACCCCGAAGGGCGAACTCAAGGTTTACGGCGAAACTCGCCCGACTGCCGACATAGGCCAGGCAATCCGCGGCGGCTCAAAGAATATCTTGAAGAGCCAGCTTGAATAGTTTATTTCGCAGAAAAAAAAGACCACTTCAAAGAAGTGGTCTTTTTTTTTTGCATTCAAATTGCAATATTTAAAAAATATGCTCGCCAAAATATTTGTAGGCATTAGATAGTAGCGAAAAAATTTAATATGGCAAAAATCTCAAACAAATTGAAATGGTGTAAAATTCGCCTCGGCAACGACCTAAACTGGTGGGTGACCGAAACCAGCGACAAGGTAAACTGGGATTCCGACGGACTTAGCGTGATAGACCCCAAGCAGGCCTCGCACATGTTGGAAACGCTGCAAGGGCTCAAGGAATACGGCTTGCAGGATAGCATAGTGGAAAACGCTTTCTTTACATTTGCGATAGATTCCAGAAATAAAAGCGATGTAAAAATAACCTACGTGCCTGCCTCGGTATTTGACGACGAGCAGTACTTTTTACTACCGAATAACTTGGATGACGAGAGCTCTCCGTACGCGGAATTTCTGGACCACATAACATCTCTTCAAGTCAAGATGCTAAACGATTGCTTCAAATTTGAAGAGAAGCTCACGATAGAGGACCTTGAGGACGAGATTAGGGAGAAGTACCACAACGACTACATGGAGGGCAAGGCCATACATGTATTCACGGAGGTAATGGACATATTGGAATACGTCCCCGCAGGCTACTCGCTGGAAGATGAAGATGAAGACTTTGACAAATCTAAGTCTGAAGAAGATGATTACGACGATATAGACGATTTGCCCAGCGAAGAGGAAAATCTCGAAGAAGACGAAACTATGCACTGGGACGATGACGACGAAAGCGAGGATTTTGGCGATTACAAAGACGACGAATTCAGGGACGACGACGAAAATTACTGAGTTTTAATTCTTGGAATTTTTAATTTCCCACAAAAAAAACGCGCGCAAATGCAGCGCGTTTTTTTTGCTATTCAAAGCTAAAGCAGTTGCGGGCTAGATAGAGGCCATAAATCAATCTAAGAGAGCCTTTAACATTACCCCCCCAATAGTTTCTATGTCGGCACCCGTCCAAAAATTGAGAGATAAAGCCCCCTGCCACGCCAGCATTGGCAAGCCAGAGCAAGCCTTAAACCCCGCCTTGCGCGCCGCATTTACAGAGGAAGTTTCGCCGCCCGATACGTAAGGCATATCGAAGAACACGCAATCTTTTGCAAGCTTTGAAAAATCCAAAATTGGCAAATCTGAGGGCTTAAGCCCAAGGGATGTGGCGTTTATCACTATTGATGAAGCTTTTATTTGTGATGCGTCGGACAAGGCCTGGGCGTCTAAGTTAGAGAGCTTCAAAGCTGCAATTAGCTCGCCCAATCTGCTCTGGGAGCGATTTGATATAGATATGCTTCTTGCGCCCTCCAAAGCCGCTTTGAATGCCGCAGCCCTAGCTGCTCCACCCGCTCCAAATATAACGACATCGCTATCTTTAAAGACGCGCCCGCTAAATTGAAAGATTGCCTTAGCAAGTCCAAAGCCGTCAGTATTTGTACCAAGCCAGCCCGACTCGGTTCTTATCAACGTATTGCAAGCGCCCGCCATTTCGGAAAATTTATCGAATTTAATTTCCGATTTTTTTGCGCAGTCAAAAATCACCTGCTTATGGGGAATCGTAAGGTTTATCCCCCTAAAGCCAGCTTGGTGAAATTCAGGCAAGACATCGTTTAATTGCTCAGGGGCAACTTCAAACTTGTAGTAACGCCAGTTTTCAAATTCTGGGTTTCTCTCGGATATCCAATGCAAGGCCGCATTTTGCATCTTTGGACTCTGCGAATGGGCGATGGGCTTGCCAAAAACTGCAAGCGGATTTTTGACCAAAGCGGCGGATTTTAAATCGGATGGAAAGAAAATTTTATCGTTAATATTTTGCGCCATAATCCCGCTGCCCATAGAGAAAAGTTCCGACCCTAACCAAGGTTGCGCCCTCCTCTACGGCGCACTCCAAATCGTGAGACATTCCCATGGAAAGCTCGCTTAGAGAAATTTTAAATTCATCTTGCAGAGAGTCTCGCAAAGTCCGCAGATTTGCAAATGTCTTGCGCGCCACAAGCAAATCGTCATCAAGGGGGGCAATCGTCATAAGCCCCTCAATTTTAAGATTTGCAAATTTTAAAACCTCGTCAAAGAGCGCCCTTGCATCGTCCAAGCTTGCTCCAAATTTTGCCGGATCAGCCCCCGCGTTTATCTGGAGTAAAATCCGCTGCTTCTTGCCAATTGCCGCAGCGTGAGAGTCTATTTTTTTTGCAAGGTGCACACTATCTACAGATTCAATTCTAGAAAATAATTCCACCGCCCTCTTTGCCTTATTTGACTGCAAGTGCCCGATTAACTCCCACTGCAAATTGGAATCCACAAGCGGAATCTTAGACTCAGCCTCCTGAACCCTGTTTTCGCCAACAGCCCCCAAGCCCGCCTTCAATGCGTATAGCGCTGCATCTACGGGGTGATTTTTTGTGACGGGCAAAATGCGGACCTCGGAAAAATCCCTCCCGCAAGAATCGCAAGCGCCCTTTATTCGGGCGCGCAATTTTTCGAGATTTAATGCAAACTGTTCGTAAGTTAACATCTAACTACTGATTTTTATTTGCCTTTGAAGCGGCGAGCAGGCGCATGCCGAATTTCCATAGTGGCCCTGTAATGTTTGCAGCCTTCGACATAGTTTCGTCCATAGCATTTACAAACCTGTCTATTTCCTTATCGCCAATTATAAATGGCGGCAGAATCTTTAGAGCGTCCAAACTGTGGCTTGCAACCTGGCTTAAGATTCTGTGGTCGTCCATAAGAGAGCTTACAATCATCTGCGTAAATAGCGCGTCGTTTGCGAGTTTCAAAGCTTTCCAAGAGGCCTTCTTCAATAGCGACTTTGGCTCTTGGAACTCTATTGCAATCATTAGCCCCTTGCCGCGAACTTCCTTAATAAACTCGTGTTTTTCCTTAAGCTCATTCAAGCGAGACAGCAACTTTGCGCCCATTTCGGCGGAGCGCTCAACAAGGTGCTCGTTATCTATTACGCTTAGCGAAGCCAAGCCAGCGACCATTGCGAGGTTGTTGCGCCCGAAAGTCGTGGAGTGAACAACACACCTATCTAGGCTTGAGAATGCGCTCTGGTGAATTTCGCGCGTAGTTATAAATGCGGCAACCGGAACGTAGCCGCCACTTAAGGCTTTCGCGACAGTAATGATATCGGGGTCGAGATTCCAGTGCTGGAAGCCGAACATCTTGCCGGTTCGGCCCAGACCCGTCTGAACTTCGTCTGCTATAAATAAAGTACCGTACTTTCTGCAAAGTTCCTGCGCCTGCGGGAAGTAGTCGTCTGAAGGGTAGTTTACGCCCTTGCCCTGGACGGGCTCAAATATAAACGCCGCCACATCCTCTTTCTTCAGTTCCTTTTCAAGAGCCTCAATATCGTTAAATTTAACGCATCCAACATTGGGCAGCATTGAGCCAAAACCCTCTTGGAAGTGCGGATTTACAGTGAGCGAAAGCGAACCGTAGGAGAGGCCGTGATAACCGCCCGATAGGCTCAAAATTCTATCGCGCTTTGTGTGGGCGCGAGCAAATTTTATAGCGCCCTCATTTGCCTCGGTGCCGGAGTTGCATAGAAATACGGCGTTTCGCCTGCCACCAGCTCGCTTTACTAAAGCCTCAGCCAAAAGCCCGCTTAAGAGTGCGCAATCAAGTTGCACCATATTGGGCAAATCCATATCGATAGCGTCCTTTATAGCCTTTGCAATCACAGGGTGGTTTCTGCCCATGCCAAATACGCCGTAGCCGCTTAAAAAGTCAAGGTAATCGTTGCCCTCGGCGTCGTACAAATATGCGCCCTTTGCGCTCTTATAGCACTTGTCAAAGCCTATAGTCTTTAGAACCTTGGAGAAAGTGCGGTTTACGTACTTGTCGTGCAGTTCGTAATTTTCGCCGAAGCGCGAATCGATAAGATTTTTAATGTCAAAGTCGCTCATTGTTTTCCTTAAAAATTGCAAAAATAGTAGCACTAAGCAAGGCGACTTCAAACTTATTTTAACGAAAAAAACGCCTTTAAAACTTTGCGCGCAAAACCAAGCCAAAAGGACAGCCTTAAGAAAATCCCCTACTAAGCCAAAAAGCTTACGAAACAAAAGAAAAACAACTTGCCGAAAAGAACTCTTAAAATTTGTAAACAAAGTTAAAAGCTCAATCTGCTTGCTATTTGCGAGACGCTTTGAAAGTATAGAGTGATGATTTTTTCCATTTTATCGGCCTACGTTGTTAATTTTGACCCCGTTGCCCTGCACTTTCCCGATTCATGGGGCTTTGCGGGAATAAGGTGGTATGGGTTGTCGTATTTGGCAGGCTTTATAATAGCGCTTCTTTTGATGAACCTCTACACCAAAAAGGGGCGCTCTCCGCTCAGTTACGACGACAACTCATCGCTGTTTACCTACCTATTGTTTGGCGTAATTATAGGCGGGCGAATGGGCTACATGTTATTTTACGACTTTGATAGGTTCGTCTCAAATCCGCTAATTGCACTTAGGGTTTGGGACGGCGGAATGGCAAGCCACGGAGGTTTTATCGGTGTGATACTCGCCGTATTTTTGTTCTGCAAAATCCATAGGAAAAACTTTTTGAGCGTAGCCGACATAATCGCTACAATAGCAACTCCAGGAATATTTTTGGGAAGAATTGCAAACTTCATAAACGGCGAGCTCTGGGGCAAAGTAAGCGACTCTCCGCTTGCGATGATATTCCCACACAGCGCCCCGAAGGGAACTGCCATTGAGCACATAGCAACACGCCACCCCTCACAGCTCTACGAAGCCGTTGCAGAGGGACTTTTGATTTTTGTGATTTTGCAATTCAGATTCTGGAAATCACGCCCGCCCAAGGGCCAAATTGCCGGTGAATTTTTTATTCTCTATGCAATTGCGCGAATTGTCTGCGAGGTGTTCAGAGAGCCCGATGTTGGAGTGAGCCTCATATTTGGGCTAAGCCGCGGAACTTTTTACTCGCTATTTTGCATAGTTGTGGGAATTGCATTTATAGCGCTTTCACGCACATTGAGCAAAAGAGAAAAGTTCTAGCGAAATAAAAAGTCCGGCAAAATTTGCCGGACTTTTTTTAGCTAGTGAACTTAAGGCAGTTTGAGCTACTCTTCGCCCAGTGCGACCTCCGATGACAATATATTGCCGCCACCTCCAAACACGGCCTCCTCTATATTGTTAGTGGGCTCGCGAGTGCCGTACTTATACAGCTTTCCGCCCTCCTCGGAATTTAGATTGTCAAACCAGCGAACGCGCCCGTCGACATAGAGCACATAGCCACCCTCCTCGTCAAATGGTGAAAGCTGAAGGTCCCAAGTTCCGTCGGGCTTAAGGCCGCGAGTCCACATTACAGGCGTTGATTTTGGAGCATCTTCGGGTATCCTAACGGCAAAGGACCAACTGAGGGGGGCTCGTTTAAAATCGCTTTGGAGATAGACAGTCCTATTTAGAGAGCTCATCTTTCTGAGTATCGCCTTTGGCAAATTTTCCACGCCCGAAAAAGCTTCAATCGCGACCTTGTCAAAGGGCAAAATCCAATCCGAAACCTCCATGGGCATAGACTTCATCTTTGCAAGTTGCGCTAACTCGCCCGCGACGTTATGTATGTCGCTTGCGGCATCGTCTTTTGCGTAGCGCAACTCACTGCCAATCCATGTGTCCCAAATCGTCTTTGCAGAAGCCATTGTTTTTATCTTGTTTGCCTCAAAGACCTGCGATGAATTGAAGTAAGGCGCCGCAAAATACAGCCCCACTGCAATGAATACACAGGCTACCAACACAACTTTTAAGAATATTCTGGGATTATCTTCGTCCATTTGCTGTCCTTTCAATTAGTAAATATTCCCCACAACACTCCTACCAAAACAAGAGGCGACACAACTCCACCCCATCATATCTCACCCAGCTCGTATATCGCCACCCTTTCGGAAGTTGCAAATATTTTATGGGTTAAAAATTCAGAATCAAGAAAAAAATATTTTAACGTAAAGAAATTTGCTTTCTTAAAAATATCCACTAAATGAATCAACTAAAAAGCCCCTTGATTTACCCGAGTAGCCAAACTTATAAAAAATAAAAAAGCCGCCCCAAACGGGACGGCTCTCAAATCAGATTCTAAGCAACACTACTTGGAGAGGCGCTCCAAGAGCTCTTCGCGCTGAAGCTTGATTGCCTTCGGCAGCTGGTTGTAAAGCTCCTCAGTTAGAGGCTGTGTAGCTACAACGTCAGGATCATATGTCATGAGATCCTTAAACTGCTCTTCGGAGTAGTTCAAACCGGTCCAATCAATGTCGGAGTAATTCGGCATTAGGCCTATGGCAGTTTCGTTTGCGTGAGCTTCGCCATTTACGCGCTTTGCAATCCAAGCCAATACGCGAGCATTGTCGCCAAAGCCGGGCCACATAAACTTGCCCTGAGCGTTCTTCCTGAACCAATTTACGTGGAAGAAGCGGGGAGTCATTGAAAGACCCTTGCCCATCTCAACCAAGTGGCCGAGGTACTTAGCCATATTGTAGCCAGCGAAAGGCAACATGGCCATCGGGTCTGAACGGAGCTTGCCGACAGTGCCTTCAGCAGCAGCTGTGAGTTCCGAACCCATCATAGCGCCCAAATATACGCCGTGAGCCCAGTTGAAAGCTTCGAATACCAAAGGTATGCCGTTTGCGCGGCGGCCGCCAACGATAATGGCCGAAACCGGAACGCCCTCGAGCTTTTCAGCATTTTCGTCAATGCAGGGGCAGTTGTAAAGCGGAGCTGTGAAGCGGCTGTTCGGATGTGCTGCCGGAGTTTCGGAGCCAGCCTTCCAAGGCTTTCCGTGCCAGTCTGTAAGACCTTCCGGAGGAGTATCCGTCATGCCTTCCCACCATACGTCGCCGTCGGCAGTAAGAGCTACGTTTGTAAATATTGAATCCTTTTCGCAAGAGTGCATTGCGTTCGGATTTGTCTTCATGCTGGTGCCCGGAGCTACGCCAAAGAAGCCGTTTTCAGGATTGATTGCGTAGAGCTTGCCGTCGGGGCCGGGCTTAATCCAAGCGATATCGTCGCCGATTGTGGAAACTTTCCAGCCTTGCTTTTGCATGTCTGCCGGAGGAATGAGCATGGCGAAATTCGTCTTGCCGCATGCGCTCGGGAAAGCAGCTGTAACGTAAGTTTTCTTGCCGGAGGGATCTTTTACGCCCAAGATTAGCATGTGCTCAGCCATCCAGCCTTCGTCGCGACCCATTGCGCTAGCGATGCGCAAGCTCAAGCACTTTTTGCCCAAGAGTGCGTTGCCGCCGTAACCGGAACCGATGCTCATAATCAAGCGCTCTTCCGGGAAGTGCACAACATAGGTATTTTCAGGATTGCAGGGCCAGAGAACGTCGTCTTCAGGCGAGTTAATCGGCTTGCCGACAGAGTGAATGCAGGGAACGAACTTGCCGTTTTCGCCCAATACGTCGAGAACCTTGGGGCTTACCCTTGCCATGATTCTCATGGAAACTACGACGTAGGGAGAGTCTGTTATTTCGATACCAATCTGCGAGATCGGACCGCCGATGGGGCCCATGCTGAAGGGAA
>URYY01000068.1 GCA_900552245.1 uncultured Opitutales bacterium
GCTGCCGCAAGGCAAGGAATTAGCTAGGGGCTTTATGCTAAACTACAACTGGTACAGGCACTACTTCCCACTCACGGCTTTGGGAAGGGCCGAAAAGTACCTGTTCGAAACACCGCCTGCCTCCTAGCGCGCAGGTGCAAGGCCTGAACCAATTGCCCAACCTCAATTTAGCTAGAAACTTTCATATTTTATTGCTAGCTGCTTAACTCCATCAACTTAGAGTTTTTAAATTTTAAAAAAGTAAAAAATTATAACAATTTAGTTTTCAAAATCTTGCAAGCATAAAGGAGCTTGACAGTCTGGCTTTTTAAGCTAGGCTGTGTGTTATGAAAACTTTAAAACTATTTGCATCTTCCGCCCTATCGGTAGGCCTTGCATCGCTTGCGATGGCGGATGCGTGGTACTTTGATAATGCCACTGCAAACAACAATAATTTTTCGAAAACTAGCGCTTGGCTCGACGAAAGCGGAACTGCTAGTCCTGCTTCGTTCGACTCTCAAAACAGCTATATCTACAAGGCAAACAATACAAATAACAATACGCAGAGCAACATGACTGCGAGTATGCAGCTTGGTTCCTTCACGGTAAATGCCAGCTACTCTTCGACACTACATGTAGCGGGCGCGTACGAATTTTCTGTGGGAACCTTTGAGCTTAATACGATAGACGGTTCGTCAAACCAAAGCTCGTTTGCAATAACCGGCAACAATGCGGATTTTCGAGTGGAAGGCCAGTTGAGCGCTCTGAATGAAGGATTTGGCGACAACTTATTCTACAGGAATTTGAGCCTGGGAACACGTTACTACAGCGGCAACGCCGATTCAAACACAGCGCTAAAATCCGTATATGTGGGCGGAGATGTAAACTTAAAAAATTACAAGCTGCAAATAAATACGGTAAACGGAGTGAATGCTGAAATAGTAGGCGCTGTGAGATTCGGGGAAAACGCCAATTTTATAGTGAATGCAAATACAGACTGGAATGCCGAAACCCTCGCAGGAACGCAAGACTTCACGCAAACTGTAAAAGTTGGAGGCCTTGTGTCGGAGCAACAGGGCAATGGAATAATAGGCAACTGGGCGTCGAATGCTGAGGGGGCTAGCCGCACAGGAGTGGTTGAAATTGCAGGAGCCGGAAATTACGAATTTTCCGGACAGATAAAAGACGCCGTGAATATGGGCGGAAAGCTGAGTATAGTAAAAAGTGGAAGCGGCACTCAGGTGCTGTCCGGACAAAACACTTATACCGGCGATACAGTTGTTCAAAATGGAAAACTTTTGATGTCCACAGCAAGTGCGGAAAGCAAGCTAATTTTGCAGGGCGGAAAGTTTGGAGCAAGGGGCGATAATGCGCTAAGCATAAATAATGTGGAGTGGTCCGGCGGCGGCTTTAGCTTCGATTTGGCAAAGGGAAACTTTACGTTAAAAATCGGAACGCTCTCAGGAGACTTTAGCTCAACGCTTCTTAGCGAATTTGAGTTTTCGAATATCACTAACGGCGAATTTCTGCTAATATCGCTTGCAAATGAAAGCGAAGCGCTTGCTGCATTTAACGGTAAGAGCTCATCGTACGAGCAGGATGGAAAGTTGTATGAGGCGATATTTAGCGCCACAAATACGCAGCTTTCTGTGAGCTTTTCGCAAGTTCCGGAGCCGGCAACTTGCGCTGCGATACTCGGAGCGCTGGCGCTTGCACTTGCGGCATACAGAAGAAGAGCCTAGTAAAAATTTAAAACTGAGAGCATTTAGGGGAGTTTTCAAAAAAGGGAGCTCCCCTATTATGTCTAACAAAAAACTAACGATAAAAGATTGTACAAATAAGTCGAAATGCTAATATTTGCACATATTAGTATCACAATAGTTTAATCATGAAAAGCTCTAACGAAGTATTGGGAATAGATATAGGAGGCTCCGGAGTAAAGGGAGCGGTCGTTGACGTAAAAAGCGGAAAGATGGTAACCGAGAGGGTCCGCATACCCACGCCGAAGCCGTATTCTATGGAGGGGCTTTTGTATGCGATAGAGGAAATTGTCAGGGCTCATTCGTGGAAGGGGCGGATAGGTTGCGGATTCCCGGGGGTAGTGCGCGCGCAGGTTATAGAATCCGCCCTAAATTTGGGAGAGCCCTTTATAGGCGTAAACCTCGCCGAGGAAATAGGCAAGAGGTGCAGCTGCGAGGCCTGGGTTATAAATGACGCCGACGCGGCCGCAAGTGGTGAAGTTCACTTTGGAGCCGGCAAGAATAAAAACGGCGTTATACTGACCTTGACTGTCGGGACCGGAATAGGCTCGGGGCTCTTCAAGGACGGCATGCTAATTCCAAACTTTGAGCTGGGCAGCCTCAAAGTGCGCGACAAAAAGACCGGTAAAACAGTCATTGCAGAATCGCTGTGTTCCGACGCCGCAAGAAAGAAGCACGACTTAAAGTGGAGCGCGTGGGCGGATAGGTTTAACAAGTATTTGCAATACGTACACTCCCTAATCTGGCCCGACCTAATTATCATAGGAGGCGGCATATCATCAAAGCCCGAAAAATTCTTTTCGCAGCTCGATGTGAATTGCGACCTAACCTTGGCAAAGTTGCAAAATCACGCAGGCCTTATAGGTGCGGCCTACGAGGCTCGCCAGAAATAGTTAGGCATTTAGGCGCATCTATGCGCCTAGCCTTTAGCCTTGCAAATTTCCATAGCATAAGCGGAAAGGTTGGGCTTAGTTTGCAAAAGATTGCCCAAATGCGGTTAGCTTTTCAAGTATAGAGCTGACATAGTTTGCATATTGTGCGATAAAATCCAAGTCCTTTGGAATCTCGCATATTTGGGCAAATGAAATTCAGTTTAAACTCATAAAAATTCAACTCTAAATAGCCTGTGTTTTTTTGACGGCGGTGGGTATTAGACCTTCGCGCAATAAACGCGAAATGAACTATTTTTAAGTGAGTTTAAAAATTCACTCATTTCCCATTGCAATCGGGTTTTCTCAACAGATAATAGAGAGACTTAACACTCACTTAGCCTATGAAAAAATTACTATTTGCAGGCCTTATTGCAAGCGCTCTTATCTCCGCGCAGGCGTCCATAACGCTGCCCAGAATATTTTCAAACAACATGGTTATGCAGGCGCAAGAGCCCGCAAAGATATGGGGCAAGGCGGAAGCTAACGCCGCAGTTGAAATAAAAATCGATTCCCAAAGCTTTGCGACAAAGGCAAATTCAGACGGAACTTGGAGCATTGTAATAGCGCCTCAAAAGGCGGAGCAAAGACCAAAGGAAATTCGATTTTTTGAGAACTCAAAAGAGTCCAAAGTTTTAAAAAACGTATTATTCGGAGAAGTCTGGATTTCCGGAGGGCAGTCGAATATGGAGTTTAAGTTGAGAGATTCCATAGGTGGCAAGGAGGCCTGCCACAGCGGGGACTTCCCAAATATAAGGTTTTTCAGGCAGGGCAGCGTCCCAAAGAGCAGCGTTCAAAGCGATTCTCCATCGGGCGCAGCGTGGTACGTCTGCAATCCCAAAAATTCGTGGGCCTTTTCTGCAGTTAGCTTCTACTTTGCCCGCGACTTGTACGAAAATTTAAATGTGCCGATTGGAATTGTTGAAACCGCCTTTTCGGGCTCTTACATGATAGCGTGGCTAGCTCGCCAAGACCTAAAAGGTATAAGCGCCTTTGAAAAGCCCCTTGAAAAATTTGAGCGCGACAACGCAAACTACGATTACCAAAAGGAATCGCAAGCGTATAAAGAAAAATTGGAAATATACAAAAAAGCGATTGAAGGGCTTTCAAAGCAAGAGATTAAAAAAGTAAAAAAGCCCTCCCCACCGCCAATCGCACTCGGCACAAAAACTGCGGCGCTGCCCGGCATGTTTTACAACTCAAAGATAGCCCCCATCGCAGGTTTCGGCGCGCGCGGCTTTATATGGTATCAGGGCGAGAGCGACGCCATAGCAAATCCGGAGGCCTTTGCTGAAAAGTTCGAAAGGCTAATAAATTCGTGGCGCAAGTACTGGGGAAAGAGCGATATGCCCTTTTACTTTGTCCAGCTGCCTTCTATAGACAGAAAGGCCTGGGTTGATTGCAGAGAAGCTCAAGATAAAGTCTCAAAGAAGCTAAAGAATGTGGAGATGGCTGTGGCGCTCGATACGGGCGATATAAAAGACGTTCACCCAAAAGAAAAGCTCAGTGTCGGCAAGCGGCTTGCTAGACTTGCTCTAATAAACATTTACGGGCGCAAGAATCTCGCAAACTTCCCGCGCTTAGCCGGAGTGCGATTCAATGGAGACAGTGCCGAAATTTCAATTGAATGCAAAAATTCAAAGCTAAAGATAAGAGAGCCCCTGCGCGGATTTGAAGTGTTAGTTGGCGGAACTTGGATAGAGCCCAAAGCCGCGCTAAGTGGTGAAAAAATTAATCTAAAAAGCGAAGGCGAAATAGAGTCTGTCCGCTACATCTGGAAAAACTGGGCCCTGCCAGATGTCTGCATATTTAATTCTGAAGATATGCCGCTTGCCCCATTTCTAAAAAATAAAAACTAAAAGCTTACGGTAACAAGATGCGCACAAACATAAAAAAATCTATTAAACTACTCTCAATTCTGGGAATGCTTGCCCTGCCCTTTGCTGGCATTTGCAAAACTTACAAGGCCGACATCGTCATATACGGCGGGACTTCAAGTGCGGTAGCTGCGGCGATTCAAGGCGCGCGAGAAGGCAAAAGCGTAATAATTGTAGCGCCCGAAAAGCACTTGGGCGCCATGTCAAGTTCGGGCCTGGGTTTTACTGATTCGGGCAAGACCGCAACCATAGGAGGAGTAAGCAAAGAATTCTACCACAGAATCTGGAAGGAGTATAAAAAGCCCGAAACTTGGAAATTCGGCAGAAGCAGAGAAAAGTTTTCGGCCGGAGGCCAAGGCACAAAAGCTATGGACGACAACAAGCAGCTAATGTGGATTTTCGAACCCTCGGTTGCGCTTAAAGTATTTAACGACTGGGTAGCCGAATATCCCAAAAACATAAAAGTTGTGCGCAATGCCTGGCTTGACCGCGAAAAAGGCGTAGTTAAAAAGGGCAAAAAAATCGTCTCCATAAAGACGCTCGACGGCGATACATACCGCGGAAAGATATTTATAGACGCAACTTTTGAGGGCGACTTGCTCGCGAGCGCCGGATGCGAATACCACGTTGGCCGCGAGGCAAATTCCGTCTATGGCGAAACTTTTAACGGAGTGCAAGTTGGCGTTTTGCACCACAACCACCACTTCAGAAAGCCCGTCGACCCCTACGTAGTTGAGGGCGACCCGAAGAGCGGACTTTTAAAATACATAAGCGCGGAAGACCCCGGCAAAAAGGGCGAGGGCGATAACAAAGTTCAAGCCTATTGCTTTAGAATGTGCCTCACCGACGTTCCGGAAAACCGCGTGCCATTTCCAAAGCCCGAAAACTACAATGCGGACGACTACCTGCTGTGGCTTCGCTACTACCAAGTTGAAAAGCGAAACGATTTCTTGAAAAACGACCGCATACCAAACGGCAAGACCGACACCAATAACCAAAGCGCCTTCAGCACCGATTTTATCGGCCAAAACTACGACTACCCAGAGGCCTCCTACGAGCGCCGAAAAGAAATTATACAGGCCCACAAAGATTATCAACAAGGCTTGCTTTACTTTGTGTCAAACGACCCGAGAGTGCCCGAGAATGTCCGCAAGATGATGTCAAAGTGGGGGCTTGCAAAAGATGAATTTACAGACAACGACAACTGGCCCTTCAACCTATACATACGAGAGGCGCGCAGGTTGGTCGGCGAATACGTTATGACGGAGAACGATTGCCGCGGCAAGGTAAAGACCCCAAACTCAATAGGAATGGGCTCCTACACGCTCGATAGCCACAACATACAACGCTATGTAAAGCCCGACGGCAAGGTGCAAAATGAGGGCGATATAGGCGTGCACTGCCCTCCCTATAAAATTGCCTACGGCGCAATCGTGCCAAAGAAAAAGGATTGCGAAAATCTGTTTGTCACAAGCGCATGCTCCGCTAGCCACATAGCATACGGCTCGATAAGAATGGAGCCTGTGTTTATGATTTTGGGCCAGTCGGCGGCCACTGCAGCTGCTATGGCAATAGACGAAAAAATTGCAGTCCAAGACGTAAGCTACGAAAAGCTCTCAGAAAAGCTAAAGCGCGACGGCCAAATTTTGGAGCTTGGCAAGAAATAGGCCCATTAAAACAAGCCCCCCTGATAAGGAGCTTTAGAGGCTGTTAAAAAAACGCACTGCAAAAAGGGCAAGCGAAAAACTTGCCCTTTTATTTTAAAAGTTGTCGCATTAAAAGCGTTAAGCTCCATAGCGCCAAAATGCAAAAATCTAAAAGAATCTTCGCTTTGAGTTCTTTTTTTTATTTTTGCAAACGCTGCAAAGCTTAATTTTCTGGGAGCCTCCACCCGCTAAATGGCAGCCCTTTCGCAAAAGTTTAACAAATCCTCACTCTAAGAAAACACAGCTAAGTGCGCTAAAAAATCGCGCAGATAGAATTGAAGCTATAAGGCGCAAAAGCTAGGCTACACTTGCAAAGCAGTTTTAAAAAACAATAAAAAAGGACAAAGCCTGAAGCTTTGCCCTCGGAAAAATAAAATATTGGAAGCTTACTCGCCGTAAACTATGCACTCGTACTCGCCGACAACACCGAGAGTGCTCTTTGCCTTCCAATCGACTGCAACGACCTTCTTGATGCCGCCGTTTTTCTTTGCAGCCTCAATGCTTGCGTCTCCAACGGTCACAAGACCAACGTAAGACTTGCACATGGATCTGCCAACTTTGAGATTTGCCGTATCCACATTCGCCGTTGCCGATACGGGCAACTTAACGTCGGTATAGATGGTGCCCATAGGGATAGGAGAGGCGCAACCTGCCAAGAGCATAAGCGCCGCAGCATAAACTAAAATCATTGATTTTTTCATGTATCTAATCCTTTCGTTTGTTTTTTTACACCCCGACTTTATCGGCCGCAAAGCGTCAAAATCAAGGCCTAAAAAGTTCGCCTACCGGCTTTTATCCGCAAAAAAAGGGCGGATAAGCACATCCGCCCAAAATGGAATGTAAGAACCTACTTCTTTTCTTCTTCAGTTTTTTTTGCCTGTTGCTGAGTTGAGCTATTCTGAGCGCCCTCCTTAGAATCGTCATTCATAGCTTCCTTAAAGTTATCCTCCACCTCGCGGGTAGCCTTCTTGAACTCCTGCATCGACTTCCCCAAACCGCGCGCAAGCTCAGGCAACTTCTTTGCTCCGAAAAGCAGTAGGACTATAACCAGTATTATCAGCAACTCCTGAGTGCCGATAGTTCCTAAAAATGCAAATATCTCATTCATATACACCGCTTACTATTGAGAATTTCTGAAAAAAAATCAACTCTTTTTATCTGAGTAAGACGCTCACTTGCCCTGCAACTGCCAATTCATATGAGTAAAAAATCCGCGCCCGTAATTGAGGCGCGGATATAGCAAAGCCTAAAAGGCAACTACACGACCGTTCCCGAGGGGACAACACCGTTTTTAGTGACAATTATTATGCCGTCGCGCACGTACAAGTCGCCCTGCGCCCAACCGCTCTCTTTGCCCTCCGGCGAGAGCTTTACATTGTCGCCTATCCTAGCATTTTTGTCTATTATTGCGTTGGTTATCACGCAATTTTTGCCTAACCCTACCTTCGGAAGCCCCGCTTTTTCGGCAGAGATTTTCTCTGCATCGGTCTCAAAGGTGTCTGCACCCATCATAACGACGTTTTCAAGCTTGCAGCCGTCTCTAATTACGGAGCGAATGCCTATCATGCAGCGCTTTAATGAGGCGTTTTTTATTACGCACCCCTCGGCTACATTTACATGGTCTAGCGAACTTTTATAAATCTTTGAACCGGGCAAGTACCTTGAGTGGGTGTACACAACCTTGTCTTGGTTGTAGAAATTAAATGGCGGATTGTCGTCAGTGAGCGCTAGATTTGCCTCAAAGAAGGAACCAACCGTACCTATATCCTCCCAGTAGCCGTCGAAAATATAGGCGCAAAGCTTCTTCTTGCCAAGCATGCCGGGTATGATTTCTTTTCCAAAATCAACCTCCTTGCCCGACATAGCCTCCTCCAAGACATTTGCGCTAAACACGTATATGCCCATTGAAGCCAAGCAGTAATCTTGATGAGGATCTCTGAGGCTGCTCTTTAACTTGTCGCCTATAATTAGCGACTTTATCACGGACTCCTCCTTAGGTTTTTCCACAAACTCTGTTATATTTAGGTCGTCGTCCACCCTCATTATACCAAGTTCGCTTGCCACCTTCGTGGGCATGGGCTTTGCCGCGATTGTAACGTCGGCGCCGCTGCGCTTGTGCTGCTCTATGAGCTTTCTAAAATCCATCTGGTAGAGCTGGTCGCCCGATAAAATCAGGTAGAGCTCGCCGTCGGAATGCTCGAAATGGTGCATATTTTTGCGGACTGCGTCTGCCGTTCCCTGGTACCAGTTGCCGCCCGACTCGGTCTGCTCCGCCGCCAAAATATCGACAAAGCCGCCGCCGAATGGGTCAAATTTGTAAGTCTGTTGAATGTGTTTGTGTAGTGAAGCCGTATTAAACTGAGTAAGCAAGTATATTCTGGTGCAACCGGAGTTTATGCAATTGCTAATGGGAATATCGACAAGTCTGTATTTCCCTGCCAGCGACACCGCCGGCTTGCAGCGCAATTTTGTCAGGGGGTAAAGGCGCGTGCCTCTGCCGCCACCCATAATAATACTTATAACTTTTTTCATACACACTTAAACCTTAGAAAAATTTAAAAAAATTGCAATTCAAATATTCGCAAAAAGCCCCAAAAAATCAAGTGTTAGAAAGCATTTTGCGAGGTAGATTCGCTCTAAAATCACATAGCCATACTCTCAATTTTCTGCACTTCAAAATCTTTCGCTTCTAAAAAATTTAAAACTAAAAAATTTCAAATTGCCTAGCTAACAAAAGGCACACAAAAATCTAACTCAAAGCCGAGTACACTAAAAAACCCCATTTAAAATAAAAGATGCTTGCAAAATAGGCGCATAAAAACGATTCTAAGCTGAAATAATTTTTAGCTATGACAGTCTTAGAGCAAATCGCACAAAATTCCGACAATTTCATAGGCCGCGACGACCTCGCCGAAAAACTATCTGCGGGCAAGACTCTGCGCGTAAAACTTGGCGTTGACCCAACCCGCCCCGACCTGACCTTCGGACACATGGTCGTATTTAACAAGCTAAAGCAGTTTCAGGATTTGGGTCACCAAGCGGTTTTAATTATAGGCGATTACACCGCCTGCATAGGCGACCCTAGCGGCAGAAGCGCACTGCGCCCAGTGCTAACTCCGGAGGAAGTAGAGCAAAACTCAAAGACCTATTTGCAGCAGGCCTTCAAGGTTCTCGACGAATCTAAGACCGAAGTACACTACAATAGCGAGTGGTTTGCCAAGATGAACTTTGGCGACATGCTGGATTTAGCTCGCAAAATGACCGTCGCAAGAATGCTTGAGCGCGACGACTTTGCAAAGCGCTACGCCTCTAAAACGCCGATTTCAATAGTGGAATTTCTATATCCTCTAATTCAGGGCTACGATTCGCTAATGATTGAAAGCGACGTTGAATTGGGCGGCAGCGACCAGCTCTTCAACAATTTGGTGGGCCGCGACTTACAGCGCGACGCCGGAATGTCGGGGCAAGCGGTTCTAACAATGCCGCTTTTAGTTGGCCTAGACGGCGTAAAGAAGATGTCTAAAAGCTACGGCAACTACATAGCCTTTAACGACAATCCGCGCGATATGTTCGGAAAGATTATGTCGATTTCGGACGAGACTATGTGGAAGTACTACCAGTACCTGCTCCTCTACACTCCGCAGGCTATTGAGGAAGCCAAAAAGGAGCACCCTATGCTCTGCAAGAAGCGTCTGGCGCGCCTACTTGTAACCCAATTCCACGGTCTGGAGGCGGGCAAAGCGGAACTTGAAAACTTTGAAAAGGTCTTCTCCAAAAATCAGATTCCGGACGAAATGCCCGAATTTACTTGGGCTCAGCTCTCAGCAGATCCAAATGGAGATAACCTTGTAAACCTAATGGCAGCTTCAAAGCTATTCCCAAGCAAAAAGGAAGCTCGCAGGCTCGTTGAACAGGGGGCGGTAAAGATTGAATCGCAGAGAATTTCAGACCCGCAATTTATAGTCGTGCGCCCCGAAAACTCCATAGTAATTCAGGCGGGAAAGCGCATCTTCTTTAGAGTAAAGGCAAAGTAGCCTATCCGCGGCAAGCGATGCAAAGCGGAGAACCTGCCATACTTGAAGGCGTTGTGGAACGCATAGTGTTTTTCAATGAGGAAAACCACTACTGCATTGCGCAAATAAAGCCGGTCAAGGCAAAGGACAAGGAGCTTGGGAGCGTTACCGCCACGGGAATAATGCCCAATATAGAGTGCGGCGAGACGATTTCAATTACGGGCGAGTGGCTAAAGCACAAAGCCTACGGCTTGCAGATAAAAGTAAAGAGCTTTGAGAGCAAACTGCCCTCTACCCTCTACGGGCTGGAAAAATTTCTGGGCTCGGGCATGATAGCGGGAATAGGCAAAGAGTACGCAAAGCGCATAGTTGCGCACTTTAAGGAAGATACGCTAAAAATCATAGATAGCGATTCCGCAAGGCTTACCGAAGTTGAGGGCATAGGCAAGACCAGAGCCAGAAAAATCAAGACCTCTTGGGAAGAGCGCCGCTGCCTGCGCGATGTAATGATATTTCTGCAGCGCTTTGGCGTGGGCGTTGCAAGCTGCCTTAAAATTGTGCGCAAATACGGCTTTGACGCCCCGCGCGTAATACGCGAAGAGCCATACAAAATCGCCCGCGAAATAGATGGCATAGGCTTTAAGACCGCCGATAGAATTGCGCTAAATTCCGGAATAGCAAACGAAAGCCCCCAGAGGGTTGAAACCGGAATTTTGTACGCGCTAAAGGAGTTTGAGGACGACGGCGATACGCGCGTGCCTGCGGGGGAACTCGAGGCAAAGGCGGCGGGAATGCTGGAGCTTACAAAGGAAAGGTGCGCTCAGGCAATAGGCGAGCTCTTAAAGCGAGAGGAAATAAAGATAGTCTGCGAGCGCTCAATACAGTCAAACAGGCTAGATTTTTGCGAGAGGGCGATTGCCCACAGCC
>URYY01000069.1 GCA_900552245.1 uncultured Opitutales bacterium
ACTTGCGCCGCCGTAAAGTTAGCCTTGTAGGCAAGCCCTGTCGATATGTTTTGGTCTGCATAGTCGGGGCAGTAGCCCGCCATTACCGAAAGCGTCTGGGCGGGGTGTATCGAGGGGCTTGGGTATGCGACTTCGCTCGGATAGTAGCTTTTATATTCTACGCCCTCTAAAAATTTAAATGCGTAGTCCGGATCGCTATCGGGCAAGTAGAGCTCTAGATTTGCAACGTTTACATTTTGCCCGTAAATACCTTTTTCGTAAAAGGCGCTTGCGCCCGTATATTTGCCCAGATCTAGCAGTGAGGAGTCCGGCATTTTACAGACTGCGCCGAAGCCTGCACTCGCGGAAAAAAGAAGTATTATAGCTATGTTTTTTGTCGCATTCATATAAAATTGGTAGAAATTAACTTTCAAAATATTTCAGCTTTAAACGCAAGCCTAAGTTTCGGCACGTGCTTCTTTTAAATCTGCGAACTTGTGCAAAAATACGCCCGCGCAATTTATTGAGACTACTCTTAACATGCAATTGTTTTATTTTTATTTTTTTTAGCTTATTGCGATAGAATTTTTTTTACTTTATTGATTAGGTTCAAATTCGCATACGGAGTTTAAATCTATATCTAAAGATTTGCAATTATCTACTAATTTCTAGTGGCTTATGCCATAAAATTGCATCTGTTATATTATATTTGAGATATGGCTTGACAGCTAATAGAATATAATAAATACTAGAGTTGTAACTTAACTTGATCTTGTATTATGATGATTAAAAATTACCTATTGTTCTCAGCGGCCGCAATGGTTTTCTCGCAAGCGGCATTTGCTGCTACATACACTGTAAATCCCGAGGCCGGTACAGATTTGGATTGGAACAGCGCGAGTACCTGGCTTTCCGACGGCTCCGCAGCCGCAACGCCGCCGACTTCCGGCGATATGGTTATGATAGCTCCGGCGGCGCCCTCTACGATATATTTAGACGGAACAGACGGCAACTCAAGTTCCGGAAATTATGGCGGCGCTGCGGGAAACACTATGAAAGTCTCAAACGGTGCAAACTGGAACATGGGTTACGTATTTACAGACTCTGCAGATTGGACTTTCGATATCGCGGACTCCACAGTTAGCGGTTTTTTTGCCGTTGCAAGCTCAAATACTGTGGCAAACTTTACAAATTCAACTTTGAATGGCCGTTTCGAATCCTGGGGGCCGGGAAGCGGCACTTTAAATCTAAAAGGTTCAACTTTCACCGGCAATATTTATTTCCATAGTTTTGGAAGCGATGGAGCTCGCACTTTGAACTTCTCCTTTGAATCTTCAACTTACAATTCAAAGAGTAGCACAACTTATGCAAGCGACGCTTACTATCAATCCTCCGAGCTGAACTTCAAATTTATTGGAAGTGAAAATAACATACAAATGGCGACGTTTGATATCTGCAAGGGTTCTATGGATTTTGTCGCCGATGAAAATGGTTTTTCGACAATTGCGGTCGATAGTTTTAATATAGGCGATTCCGTTGCGCTTCATGTTGATTTTTCAGCCCTTGCCGCGGTTGAGGGCACTCGGACATTTGAACTTGTCGCTTCCATCTCCTCGGAGATTTCGCAAGAAGTCTTCGATAAGATAATTGCGGATTTTACATATGCAAACGAGGGTGATATTGCTACCTTGAAACTTGATGGATCCTCTATTTTTGTGGATTACACTGCGGCAGTTCCGGAGCCTGCGACCTATGCGGCAATATTTGGGGCACTCGCCTTGGCACTTGCGGCCTACCGCAAGAGAGCTTAAGCCTTGTTTAATCTTAAAAAACTTCCCTTTTATTTGCGCTTCCGAATATCCCTCGGAGGCGCTTTTTTTTATGTTTATTTTGGAATTTTTCGGATCTATAGGGCTTATCTTTACTTGCCTTGGAATTAGTATTGCTTCTTATCTTAGTTCTTATTTTTGGGACTTAGGCGCCTAAGGATTTGCCTCTATTCTTTTACGTTAGGTTCTGCGGAACTTGCCAGTATATGTTCTAATCGAGATTTATTTAAATTGCGGCCTACTTGTTTTTTATTTGCGATGATACTCTGCTTTCGCCTTGCTGTGCACTACTTGAGCGTCTTTATTCAGTAAATCCGCAATGCAAAATTATTCATTGCCCTACTTTTAAGAACTAGCTGCGGATTTGCCTCTTTAGATTAACTTTGCGATTGCATACACATTGACATTCCGGCAATTATTGCAAGTTTTAATTGCAACTCTTGAAAAGGGGATAGCCATATTAAATACTTAGCTTGGTACCCTAATTCCAATTAAGCTGCGGTTTTTTATTTTCTAAAAGTGCGTCAACTTAAGCAAAAAAAAGCGGCGCATTAGCGCCGCTTAAATTTTTCATCAATTACCTCTTCTTGGGAAGTACGCCCTTGTACTTAACCATTTCGATTGCTCTATCCCAAGGAGCTTTAACTCCGGCAGCTTCCGCCTTGGCTTTTAGCTGCTCCAATTTCGCCATCACAGGCTCCGGATTGGAAATGCGCTTTGCAACGTTGGATGCAATTGGCAGGATTCTTCCGCATAGCCAGTTGTCCTTCGTTTCAACCGCGAGTTCGCAGATTGTTAAGAAGTCGTTTTCCATACCCATTTTCTCAACAACCCAGCAAGCGTCGCCGCGCTCTTTGTTATCCTTTATCGCCTGCATGACAGAGGGGAATGCGTCGTAAACACCGCGAGCTGCAACTAGCCTTATGCAAGAGCGGTCAGCGTTCTTTGCCCCGTCTGCAATGGCCTTGTCAAAAGCCTTTGAGGGCTTCATGGCACCCGCCGCATACTCCGCAAGTTCGCGAACTTTATTCTGACCGTCAGCCCAAGCAGCCTTGTGCAAATCTATGATAGCCATTGCCGAGGCCTCGTCGCCGATTTCAGACAAAGCCCAAGCGCCACCCAAACGGACCGTTTCGTCCTTGGTGTTCTTTAGAGCTTCTATAACGAAGTCGCGCCCAGCTTCTGAGGGCATATCGCCGATTGAAGTCAAAGCCCAAGCCTGAACGGCTACATCGCTTTTGTTGTAGCGCTCGCTAGCGGCACTCTTTAGATCGTCAAACTGCTTAAACGCATACGGGAACACGATTATGAACTCGCGATCGTTGCCTGAAGATATCGCGCTTTTAACAGTCGCTCTGTCGGGCTTTGCGTAGAATTTCTGCGCAAACTTTTCCAAGCCTTTGTCTTCGTCCCAATTTCTGCCCGCAATCAGAGATGCTCCAAAGTTTAGATTCTTCTGGGCTCTCTCAAATGTGGCATTTTTCTCCTCGGAACCCTGAGCCTGTGAAATCACAGTGGGGATCTTCTTGCTGTCGTAGAAGCGAGTTGCGATAGCGTTTATCACGCCACTTTTTAGCTTTGCATCGCGCTGCGTCTTCAAGGCGTTGCCGAGAACCGCATTTGCCTCAGGTATCATCTGGATTGCCATGCGAGCCGCGTCGGCCACATCCTTGTCCTTTTCTCTCATTGCAGCTTGCAGGGTTGATAGAGCTGCCTCGTCCGGGCAGTTCTGCAAAAGCCCCAAGAGGAATATCTTTTGCTCTTTGCCTTTTTGCGTCTTGTAGGCGTCACAGACAGCTTTCACAAAGTCCGCGCGCTTATCCTTCATCTTGGGATTGCCGTAATAGAAAGAAGCTTCGGTTGCAGTCCATGTCTTGATAAAGGCATTCTCCTGCTGCTCAAAGTTCTTGTTTCTATCGAGGTTCGGATCTTGAACTCCGGTGCCGACAGCCTCCAGAGAGGCCTTAATTATCTCGGCAGGACTCGCCGCTTCAACCTGCTTTGTTGCGTCAATGCAGATGTCGGGCATGTTCTTCCAAGCAAAAGTCGGCAGTGCCGAGAGGGCTATTATCGAAACTATTGATAATTTTGAAAATTTCATTTGAAAATCCTTACTTTAGTTTGTGGTTATGCGCCGAGGAAGTACGGAGCGCGACGCGGGCGATCGAGCATATTCGACGCCAATTCGTCTCCAATGATTTCTTCCTTTTCGGGATTCCAATGAATTGTGCGATTTGTGCGCAAGGCTATGGCCGACAGATGGCATATAGACGCTGTTCTGTGACCAATTTCCGCCGGGCAGAGCGTCTCGCGACCGGTCTTTATTGCGTGTATCCAGTCTTCGCGGTGGCTCATGCTCGGGTGCAACCTCGTAGTGCCGCTTTTGAGCGCTAGTGTCGCGAGCGCAGGATCCGGATTTGTTATTAGAACATTTCCGCGATTTACGAGAAGCTCGCCGGATTCACCGACAAATCTAATTGCTTGGCCGCGCGTGCCGCCGCCCCACTGACCTTTGTCCATATCGCCCGGAGGATTGATGTAGATTGTCGGGCCATTTTCGTACTTATAAAATCTGCATGGTGCGCCGTCTGTACCCATCGGGCAGAAGAGTGTCGGGCCTGAGTGGTCCATACCAAGAGCCCACTGAACTATGTCAAAGTGGTGTGCTCCCCAGTCGCCCTCTTTGCGTGCGCCGTATTCCCAGAACCTGCGCCAACCGCCACCGTAGTCGCCCTTTACGCGCTCGGGGTGGTATGGGCGCCAAGGTGTCGGACCCAACCACAAATCGTAGTGCAAGGTCTTGGGGATTTCCTGCTCCGGCAGCTCAAGCGGCGGAGGGAAGTTGCCTATGCCTATGTAAACGTTCTTTATCTTGCCCAAAGCGCCGTTTCTCACCAGTTCGGCAGCTTTGCGGAAGGCGTCTTCGCTTCTTTGTTGCGAACCCGTCTGGAAGCGTACATTGGCTCTCTTTGCGGCGTCTGAAAGTATGCGACCCTCGCGCACCGTGAGCGTCAGCGGCTTTTCGCAATACACGTGCTTGCCGCGCAGAATTGCGTAAAGTGAAATTGCAACGTGCCAATGGTCGGGCGTAACTATGAAAGCCGCGTCAATGTCGTCGCGATCGAGGCACTCCTGATAGTGGATTGTCCTTTGCAAGGAATCTCCTATGCCCCTATCTTTGTTAATGCGCTCAACTTCTCCGTAAACTTTGTCGAGCACATCTTCCTTCACATCGCACACTGCAAGTATCTGTGTGTCGGGACGGCGCGCCATATCGCCTCTGTGTCCGCCGGATTGGCAACCGTGGCCTATGAACGCAATGTTTATTCTGTTACTGGGCGCGACTGTCCCAGCCTTGCCCAATGCACTTGAAGGGATTAGCGTGGGCACAAACACTCCGGCCGCAGCAGCTCCCGTCATCTTTGCAATGAATTTTCTTCTGGATATTTTTGACATAATATTCTTCCTCCATTTCCCCTTTATATGAGTCGTAAGCAATCTGTACAAACTGTCCTAAAAGAGAATGAATAACAGTTAACTAGACACTTATCTGATATTTCCTTCAAAATGTCAATATTGTATTACTCATTTTTTGTTTTTCGTAAGTTATTAATTGTTATATTGTTGTGTTTTGTTCTTTCTTGCGAGTTTGCTTTTTTCTAGCCTGAAAGTGCCTATTTTTTAACTTTTTTATGGTACAGTACAAATCAGTCCTCATGCTGCCTCATTGCATTTAAATATTTCTCTTCAACGATATTGCCCTTGTTTATTTAGTTGGCATTAGCGCAATTTCAAATTGCAACCCCCGTATCGGACAAATCTTAACTTTTTATGTTCCACAAAGCTTTGTGATTTTTAATATATAAGCCGCATGCTGAGTCCCTTGCCCAAGAGGCGTCTCGCTCGAAGAATATTGCTCTTTTTAGATAATCGGGAATGTTGTGGGCACAAAAAAAGGAGCTCCACCTGTGCCGTCGTACGTTGGTATCTCGGCTGCCTCTCAACAACCAAGTGGGTGCTACCGGCAAAACTTCCGCCTTCCGCCAGAAGCGGCATGACGTCCATCTCATCTCGGGTCAAGCTCCCTAATAACAATCATTAAGGCGGCGAATCCAAACGCAGAGTCACGTACACTGCAGAGCCCTATTGTTTAGATTTTCAGACTATGTTAACTTTGTCAAGGTTTTAAGCGCTGTTTCGACTTAGTTGCGCCTTCTTGCGGAGCGCAAATTTTTATCTTTAAGTGGCGCTTGTGCAGAATTTAATTTTTTTATCCGGCCTTTAATTTGAAGCTTTACTTGGAACTTTGACAAAATCGCCTTTACAAATTACTTAATCTTGCGATACCCCTGGCATAGCGTCTTGCATTGCTTTGGCGAGTGCGCATTTTAACCTAAAAAGAAAGTGCTAAAAAATTATGAAATTCTCAAAGAAAGTATCACTTGTTTTTCTGGGTGCGCTTTTTGCGCTTGTCCTTTGCTCTTGCAAGAGCGATTGCAATAGCGCCACTAATTGCGCTATTTCGGCAACTGCAAGCTCTGCAAATTTGGACAACACCGCTTGGGTTCCCACTTTTGTAAAGCTAGCTAAAGGTGTTGAGGCTCCTGCAAACGGCAAGAGCGAGTTTGGCCAAGTCTTTATTTCCTTCAAAAACTCGCCGCAGGGCTTGCGCGTTCACGGAATGTCGGGCGTAAATGTCTTTAACGGCTCTCTCAAATTTGAAAGGGACGGCGAAGTCGATTTCTCGCCTATGATATCAACTATGATGGCCGGCAAGTACCTCGACTATGAGAGAAACTTTCTGAAAAATTTGGACGAAGTTGACTCAATCGCTCTAGAGGGCGATGTGCTGAATTTCTACAAATTAGACGATGGAAAGAAAATTTTACTCATGAGCTTTAAGAAGGGAAATGCCGTCGAACTTTTGAAGAAGTAGAACGTTTTAGTGCTTCGCTATTTGGGGGAAGCTTCGGCTTGCCCTTGCGGATTTTTGATTTTCGGGAGCTTCTTTGAGGCTTTTCGGGAGGGGAGCTGTCGGTATCTTAAAAAATTAAAGTTTTTTGGGGTAGGGCTTTTCGCTTTTAAAAAAGCTTTTTCCCGCATGTTCGGAGCGTATTTTGTTTCGTGGGTACCCCAAATGTTAAGAAAACAAAAAACCGCGGCTTAGCCGCGGTTTTTTTATCTCTTAAGTCTTGGGAGTTTACCCCTAGAGCATCTTAAAGAAGTCGTTGCCCTTGTCGTCAACTAGAATGAATGCGGGGAAGTCCTCTACTTCAATCTTCCAGACAGCTTCCATGCCAAGTTCCGGATATTCCAAAAGTTCGACTTTCTTGATGTTCTTTTCGGCAAGTAGCGCCGCGGGGCCGCCGATAGAGCCTAAGTAGAAGCCGCCGTGCTTTTTGCAAGCGTCTGTTACTGCTTGGCTGCGGTTGCCCTTTGCAATCATAATCATGCTGCCGCCATGCTCTTGGAATACATCTACGTAGGGGTCCATTCTACCTGCCGTCGTCGGGCCGAAAGAGCCTGAGGGCTTGCCTTTTGGCGTCTTTGCAGGGCCTGCGTAATAGACGGGGTGCTTCTTGATGTATTCCGGAAGCCCCTCTCCCTTTTCAATTCTCTCCATGAGCTTTGCGTGGGCTATGTCGCGAGCAACGATTATTGTGCCGCTTAGGCTCAGGCGCGTCTTTACAGGATACTTTGAAAGTTCCGCCAAGATTTCGGGCATCGGGCGGTTTAGGTCTATCTTTACTGCGCCGTCGCCTGTATTTACGCTCCTGTACTTTTCGGGTATGAAGCGCGCGGGGTCGGATTCAAGCTCCTCCAGCCATACGCCGTTTTCGTCGATTTTTGCCTTCGCGTTTCTGTCGGCGGAGCAGGATACGCCCAACCCCACCGGGCAGGAGGCGCCGTGGCGCGGCATGCGTATTATGCGCACATCGAGTGCAAAGTACTTACCGCCGAACTGTGCGCCTATTCCGAGCTTCTGGGCTTCCTTTAATACGAGCTTTTCAAGCTCCACATCTCTAAATGCGTGACCTAACTTGTTGCCTGAAGTCGGGAGGTTGTCTAGGTACTTTGTGGAGGCGAGCTTAACTGTCTTTAGGCAGAGCTCGGCGCTCGTGCCGCCAATTACCCAAGCTAGGTGGTAGGGCGGGCAGGCTGCAGTTCCGAGCGTCTTCATCTTTTCTATCATGAAACTTACGAGGCGCTTGGGGTTTAGGAGCGCCTTGGTTTCCTGATAAAGGTAGGTCTTATTTGCGCTGCCGCCGCCCTTTGCGACAAACAGAAATTCGTACTTGCTTGAGTCGGTCGCAAAAATATCGATTTGTGCGGGCAGGTTGCAGCCCGTATTTACCTCGTTATACATGTCAAGCGGCGCATTTTGCGAATAGCGCAAGTTCTCCTGCGTGTAGCATTCAAATACGCCCTTTGATAGAGCTTCTTCGTCGTTTGCGCCGGTCCATACGCGCTGCCCCTTCTTGGCGACGATTGTCGCAGTTCCCGTGTCTTGGCAGAAGGGCAGGATTCCGCCCGCTGCCACTTCGGCGTTTCTAAGCATCGTAAGAGCCACCGACTTATCGTTTTCAGAGGCTTCCGGGTCTTCCAAAATGTCGGCAACCATCTTTAAGTGCGCGGGGCGCAGCTTAAATGCTATGTCTGTAAAAGCGGCGCGCGCCAGCGTCGTTAGCGCTTGCGGGCTCACTTTAAGGATTTTTTCGCCCTCAAATTCGGCGGTGCTTACGCCCTCTTTTGTGATGAGTCTGTACTTGGTGTCGTCCGCGCCTAGGGGGAACATCTTCTGGTATTTGAATTCTACTTGTGCCATTTTAAGTGAGTTAGAAATTTCTATTTAACAAATATGTGCCGGCAATGTTAAGTCCGAAAGCCACCCTTAGTCAAGTTTGTAAAAACTTTCGTTTATTCCGCGCTTTTTTAACAGAATGCTAGGCTTGCATATTTGGAAATAAATTTGCAAAAGTAGAATGATTTTTTTCTTTGAGGTGCGATATTTTGGTAAGTCCGCTTTTGTGTGGAGTATAAATTTTAAGTGAAAGGGAAAGTGGGAATGAGAGAAATAAAATGTCCAAAGTGCGGCGAGGTATTCCAGGTTGACGAATCGGGCTACGCTGCAATCTTAAAACAGGTGCGCGACAGGGAATTTGCCGCCGAGATAGAGAGCCGCGAAAGCCAGTTTGAGCGCGAAAAGACTAGCGCCATAAAGCTTGCCGAGACGCAAGCTCAGAGCAGATTTGAAAAACAGCTTGCAAAGAAAGACGCTGAGCTTGAGAGCTTGCGGGAGCAGTTGCGGACTGCGCAGCTCGAGGGCAGGGCGCAGATGGGCGAGGCCTTGGCAAAGAAAAGCGCAGAGCTTGCGGAATTGCGCCATAAACTCGAAAACGCAAGTAAAGATTCTGAGCTTGCTATAAGCGAGGCTCTGAGAAAAAAAGAGGCAGAGCTTGCTCTTAAAGAGCGCAAAATAGACGAGCTTGTAAGCGAGCGGAGTCTCGCCGAAAGCAAATTTAAACTAGAGCAGAAATCGCTAAGAGAAACGTACGAGGGCGCGCTAAAACTAAAGGACGAGCGCATCGCCGAACTAAAGGACTTCAAGCTGAAGCAGTCCACAAAAATGCTTGGCGAAACTCTCGAGCAGCACTGCGAGATAGAATTTGAGCGCCTGCGCGCAACGGGCTTTAAGAACGCCTATTTCAGTAAGGACAACGATGCAAGAAGCGGCAGCAAGGGCGACTATATCTTCCGCGACTTCGATTCTGAAAACACGGAGTTTATATCCATAATGTTTGAGATGAAAAACGAGCTGGAGTGCACAGCTACAAAGCGGAAAAACATCGACTTTTTAAAGGAACTCGACAAGGACCGCCGCGAGAAGAATTGCGAGTATGCGGTTTTAGTTTCGCTGCTTGAGCCGGAGAGCGAACTTTACAATTCGGGGATTGTCGATGTCTCGCACATATACCCCAAGACATACGTCGTAAGGCCGCAATTCTTTATCCCGATAATAACGCTTTTGAGAAACGCCGCGGCAAATTCGCTGGAGTACAGGCGGCAGCTTGCGCTAGCGAGAAGTCAGGAGATAGATGTTTCGAACTTCGAATCTAGAATGAACGAATTTAAGGACAAGTTTTCCAGAAACTTCCGCCTCGCAAGCGAAAAGTTTAATGCCGCGATTGCTGAAATCGACAAGACCATAGCCCACCTGCAAAAGACAAAGGAGGCTCTTTTATCTTCCGAAAACAACTTGCGCCTTGCAAACGACAAGGCCGAGGCTCTGAGTATAAAGAAGCTCGTGAGAGGTAACCCCACAATGGCAGCTAAGTTTGAAGCCCTTGAAAAATCGGGCGAATAGCTCTTGCACTTGGAATCTTGCGTTCCAGGGCGGTCCATTTGAGTTTTTACTTTGAAGAGCCTGTTTCTCAGAGCTTCTCAGAATTTATTTGGAGGGGGTGGGGTAGGGATTTCCCTATATTGCAAGCAAAATATAAGTATCTAAACTTGGACTCTAAATTTTATTCTGGGGGCGAGGTTTTGTGTGCGGTCTTGGTTTGGCAATTTATTAAAACTGCAAATATGTAGCGATTCGCATTTGCCCGCAAAAAAAGGCGCACCCAAAACTAGGCGCGCCCAAATTTTAATTTAGAGCCAATCAGTTTTCCATTAGGGCACAAACTTCTTAAATAGGAGCGTGCCGTTGTGTCCGCCAAAGCCCAAGTTCGTGCTTATGGCAACATTTACGTCCGCCTTTCTTGCGACGTTCGGAACGTAGTCCAAATCGCAGTCCGGATCCGGATGCTCAAGGTTTATTGTCGGGGGGACTATACCCGTTTCAATAACCTTTGCGCAGACGGCGGCTTCTATTGCTCCCGCAGCACCCAAGAGGTGGCCGGTCATGCTCTTTGTGGAGCTTACCATGAGCTTCTTTGCGTAGTCGCCAAAGACCTTTTTGATTGCGAGTGTCTCAAACTTGTCGTTGTATTGCGTGGAAGTTCCATGGGCGTTTATGTAGTCCACTTCTTCCGGCTTTACTCCGGCATCGTCCATCACGCGCTCGAGAGCCAGTGCAAGACCCCTACCTTCAATGTCGGGGCTTGTGATGTGGTAGGCGTCGCAAGTTGCGCCGTAGCCCGCAATTTCGCAGTAAATCTTTGCGTTTCTTGCAAGCGCGTGCTCAAGCCTCTCGAGAATCAAAATTCCCGCGCCCTCGCCCATTACAAAGCCGCACCTATCTTTATCAAATGGGCGCGAGGCCTTTTCGGGGGCGTCGTTAAAGTTTGTGGCCATGGCCTTCATTGCGCAGAATCCCGAGAACGAAAGCCCTGTAACGGCAGCTTCACTGCCGCCTGCAACTATGACGT
>URYY01000070.1 GCA_900552245.1 uncultured Opitutales bacterium
AAGAGGAAAGCCCCGAGCAAAAATCGGAGAGAAAGTTTATCATAAAGAAACTCGTTTTTGAAGATGGCAACGTCGCCTTTATTTCAAAGGGAGAAAACTTAACTCAAAAATTGCCCTCATTTACGCTTACTAACCTCGGCAGAGAAAATGGAGCAACATCCTCAGAGCTCATGGGCGAAGTTCTAGTTCAGCTCATCGACCAAGCGGTGCGAGCTACGGCGAAATCTGCGGTCGATATTTCTACAAAAGAGGGCGGAAATGCCGTAGATGCTATTTCTGATAAATTGAAAAATCTACTAAAGTAACTTAGATTAAAACTATAAAAAAGAAGCGGAGTAAAAACTCCGCTTCTTTTTTTTGCTTAAAAATTTGCTAAGCCCTAAAGGAGTTAAATATCTCTTCCAAGGCGTCTAGCAATTTCTTTAAATTTTCCGCCGCATTTTGCTTTGCTTGCGGAAGCTCTTGAGCCGATTTCACAGCCTCTTTTGCAAAGGCGTAAAATTTAATCTTGGGCTCGGTACCGCTTGCTCTTATCGCAAATGAATATCCGTTTTCAAGCTTGTAAAAGAAGAAGCGCTCTCTCGGAATCTTGTCGCAATCCGCATCAAATATGTCGTCTTTGTCAAAATTCATAACGCTTTGAACCTTCACTCCGCCCACTTGCGAAAGCGGAGACTCGTCGAGCTTTGCGAGGAAGTCCCTTATGTAAACCGAGCCGCTTGCGCCCTCTTTGTATATATTGCGCAAGTCCTCGCGGAAATATCCGTTTTTAAGATATATCTCATCGAGGTATTCGCCCACGGATTTTCCCTGCTGCTTTAAGTAGGCAAACATTTCGCTAAACATTATGACTGCCGCGTTTGCGTCTTTATCGCGCACGGAATCCACCCCCAAAAAGCCATAGCTTTCCTCGCCGCCAAAGACAAAGAAAGTTGAGTGCTCCTGCAAGAGCTTAGCCTTTTCCAAGTACGGCAGCTTTCTGTAATCCAGACCTTTCACAGCCGACGTCAACTTTTCTTCGTACTTTTTAAGCTTTGCGCCTATCCATTTAAAGCCTGTGAGCGTATTGATGCACTTTATCCCGAAGGATTCCGCTATGGCGTCCTGCAGGGGGCTTGTTACAAAAGTCTTAATTATTGCGCAATTTTCGGGCTTAGTTATGATTCCAAGCTCAAGCATTCTGCTTATGCGGTAATAGGTCAAAAGCGAACCTATCATATTTCCCGTAAGAAGCGTCATATTTGAATCTGCGGCTCTGTAAGCCACTCCCATTCTGTCGGCGTCGGGATCCGTCGCCATAAGGCAATCCGACTTTGTGTCGTTTGCCAGGGAAATTGCCATCGCAAGAGTTTCCGGATACTCCGGATTGGGCTGCTTTACAGTCGGAAAGCGCGGATCCATAATCATCTGCTCTTCGACAAGAATTGGGCTTAAGCCAAAATGTCTCATTATCCTCGGGCATAAAACGGCCCCGGTTCCGTGAACGGGCGTATAGACTACTCTGGGTTTATTGGTGCTCATTGCACTTTTGTCTATAACGCAATCCTCTATGCTCTTTATGTAAGATTCTTCCAAAGATTTTTCCACATACAAAACTTTAGTTAGATTCTTAAACAAAAGCTCGCCAACTTGGCGCCAAGAAACTTCGTTTACGCAATTTACAATTCCCTCCGCATGGGGGCTCACTACCTGCGCTCCATCGGAAAAGTAAACCTTGTAGCCGTTATCGGAAGCTGGATTGTGGCTTGCGGTAATCATAATCCCGGCCGTTGACTTAGACTCAATGACGGTGTAAGAGAGCTGCGGAGTAGAGCGCGGCCCGTCGAAAATTCTCACAATTCCGCCCAAGCTCGACCATACGCTTGCAGCAAGCTCGCAAAAATGCTTTGAGAAGTGCCTTACATCGTAAGCTATTACAAGGGAGGGCGCTCCAAGATTCTTCTTTGAGCACCAAGACTTGCAGTAGTTGAAAAGCCCAACAGTGGCGCGAATTAGGTTAAAGTCATTCATATTTGCAAAACCCACAGCCGCGTGCTCCGGTGTGCCCTGCTCCGAAATTCTACCTTGCTCAAATGAAGTCGGAACCTTTGCTATGGTCTTGCCGCGCATTCCGCCTGTGCCGAATGCCAAGAGCTTGTAAAACCTGTCGTTAATATCGGTGTACTGGCCCTTTTCAAGCAGCTCCAATATGCTGTCTAAGGCCCATTCGGGCAAAAAATCGGCGTCTAGCCATTCCCGCAAATTGCCCTCGGCCGATTCCATAATTGCCCCTTTCGGGACATTCTTAAGTGCGCCCAATATTTTTTGTATGGTAGAATTCTTTGTCATAATAGTTTGCAATAGAAATAAAAACGCTCTTTGAGCATTTATTTTGCTTTGTAAAAGTCAAACAAATTAAAAAGGCGCAGGCTCACCACATTATGCGCTTCTGATTTTTTTGAATAAGCTCTATTGCTCCGCCCGCTCCGTGTGCCGCCCTATTTGCAAGCGCCAAAGCCCAGAAGCGGTCCGAATGTCCGTCTTTTGTGGATTCCGCGACAAAGCGCACTCCGCCAAGCAGGCTGCTTCTTTACTCCGCGCAAATCCGCAAATATCTCGCTATCGCCGGGGATTCTTATTTTACAGTCCTCAAAACGCGTTTTTAGCGGATACGCAAGCTCCTCCTTGCTAGACAGAGTAAAGCTCACACCCTCTATGCGAGATTCTCCAAATCGCTCCGAGGCCCTCTCTGCAAACTGCCTACCTATTCCCGTTTGGTCTATGCACACGCGCCTCAGTTTAGGATTTTTAAGGAATGAAAAAAGCTCCAACTCCTGCTCTGAAAACTTTGCATTTTGAAATGTTTTTACGGCGCGCGTATAAAGCGTATCTCCCAACTTCTCCAAAAGCCAAAATACGCTCAAATCCTTCGCCCTGCCAACATCTATGCCCATATACAAATCTCCGCCCGAAATTTTACGCCAATTCTCATCGTCTTTATAGGCGCAGGCAAGCAGGCTATCGTAGCTTAGGAATGAACTGGAGTCGTCAAATGGCTCGCACATATACTCCTGCATAAAGCTAGAGTAGTCGGCGCAGGAATTTTTGATGTAGTCAAAGTAAGCCCCCTCGTCCATTTCAAAAATTGGAGATTTCTCGCCCACCGCAGTCTTGAGCTTTTTTAAAAAACCCTGTTCCAAGGCGTCCTGAAGGGTTACTCTATGTAGTGAAATATGCTTGGGGTTTCCCTTGTATCTGACCTCCTCTATTAGCTTATTAAAAAAATTTTCCCGACCTCTGTGAGTTGATATTATCTCTAAAGAGCCTCCCCAAGTAATGCCCGGATACGCGATAGAATAGAGCTTTTTGGGGTCAGGATGCAGGGCAAATTCGTCGAGAATTCTCGCCCCTCTTTTCCCCGCTTGCGCGTCCGGATTTGAAGATAGAGAATTTATGCGCGTATTGTTTGCAAAGGCCAATACTTTAGAGGAGCTTGAATCCTCCCTGCAGATATCCCCGCCACTTAACTCGCAAACTGCGACGTTTAAAATTTTTGCAAACTTCTTGCAGTCCTCGATAAATAGCTTTGCCTGAGTGTCGTCCCGCGAGCTCACCCAGGAATCGAGTTTTGCCGACGAAAGCGAATGCCTTCTTACAAGCGAATAAGCCGCCGTCCAGCTCATTCCAATTTGCCTGGACTTCTCCATGATTTTAATTCGCGAATTATCGAGTATCCACTTCTTTTGGTATGGTAAAAAAAAATCCTCACACATATAGTTTTAAAGCAGTTTTAACATTTGCTCTATCCGCCTTACTCCCTCCTCGCTCAAACCGCTTTCAGGGCTCTTGGCTTGCTCGGCCGCTTTTGTCGAAAGGCTCTTAATTTCGCCTGAGGCAAGCTTTTGTATTACCCCCGCCAAAGTGTTTAGCTCCGAAAGTTCCAAGCCCTTCGACGCATTTTTTGCAAAAAAATCAAACAGCAATTCCCAAGCCACGGAAACTGCGGCCTCTGCCATTCGCCCTTCTTGCGAATATTTTTCAATAGTTTCTGCCGTGCGCCTGCGGGCGGCATTTAGCTTCTTTAAGTGGGCGTAGAATTTTGGACTTACAGCCCTCGACTCAAGATTTTCAGATTTTGCCCTTGCCATCTAAAAGCCCTCGCCCTCCAAGTAGTCTATTCCCTTTGCGCTTATCTTAATTCGCTTCAATCCTCGGCTCAACTCGGAATTTCCAAGAGTTAAAAACCCCCTCTCAGACAAATATTCAACTTCGCGCAAAAGGCGATTTTCATCGCAGGATATACCACCAATCCTTATCCCTTGCATAAGCATTTGTGCGGTCATGGAGGCGGGGTAAGAGGCGTTTAACTGCAAGAGTATGCAGTTTCTTAGCATCTGTTTTTTTAAAGCGCTCATTAGTGTTGCCCCTTTGATGATTTTATTGCGAGTTTGTCGGTCTTTAAGGTAAGTTCGCAAATTCTTTGGTTTGCAAGTTGGCTTTGCGCTACAAGGGCGCTTATGCTCTGGGCATTTTTACTTATTAGCTCCCGCATCTCCGCGAGGCTTGCCGAATGCTGGCGCTGTATTGAGCGAGTGTCCTCCCTGATTTCGGCGCGCAAATTGCGCAAGTCTTGAGTGGCCTGGGCGATTGTGCGCATAAATTCGCTTCTCACTTTTTCGAGATGCGAATGCGTTACGTATGCGAGATTCGGGTCCCGCACGGCTTCATGTATGGCGCGTATCTTGAGCGCAAGGTAGTAAGCACCTAAAATAGAGCTTAAGACCAAGAGCCCAGCGCCTATTGTCTGTGAGTATTCAAAGTTCATTCAACTATTATATAATATTATTTTATAATAGTCAAACTTACTTTTGAATCTCTTTGCCAAGTTTGAACTATTTGAGATATTTGAAAGTATGCACGCAAAAAAAACGGCGACATATCGAGTATGCTCGCCGTTAAGTAAAATTTGGAATCTTAAGTTCAAATCATTTAAATGGAATTTCAAAGCCCAATAGTATGCGCTGCTCAGTCTTCTGAGCTTCGGAACTGTTTATTGCGTCATAGCTGTAGGTATAGCGCGCAGTCAGATTAAATACGTCGCTTAGCTTGAAGACTACGCCTATTCCGAAAACAGCGTTATATTGGTGGACGTTTAAAACGTTCTCGCCCAAATAGAAATTCTGCTCAAGCCTCGCGTATTCGTGAAAATCCCAAGCCAAGTCTTGATTGAAAGTAACAAGAGCCGCCCAGTGATTGTCGTAATCGTAGGCGTTTATGTAGCGCACGGCAGGACCTATTGCGAAGTTTATGACCATTTTTTCGTCCAGAAGTTTGATTGTCCGGCCTATGCCTACCATTTCGTCAACCTGGTCTTTTATTCCCTTTATGGTATCGACCCCGTACGAGAGGCCGTTTGTCAGATACCAGGTATTCTCAACCTCAAAGTAGCGCTTGTAATCCGTTGTAATTCCGTACTTGTCAACAGTGGAATTTTTTATTCCATTTTCCGGAGTTTCGGCGGCGTATTCGTAGTAGGCGTGGAACTTGAAGTCGTTTAGTTCGTCCCAAGCGGTGTGCCCGTCAAAGGCAAAGGTGTAGGATATGGTCTTGGAAGAAGTATTTTTGTAGTCCAAGCCACCCTTAAAGACAAAGTCCCAATTTTCGGGAACGTGCTCGTGCACAAAATTTTTGTAGGCTTCAACCCAGCCCTCATTGCCGTCGAGCTCTGCTTTGGTAAGGTCTTCCTCATTTTTTTCAGGCTCGTTCTTTGCGGCTTCAGGCTGTACCGAATTATCGGCCAAGACTTTATCTTTAGCTTCGTTTTCTAAACCCTCTATAGATACAACCTGATCCTTCGGAAGCTTTATCGTGCCAAATGCCGTTTTTAGGTATACGTCATCAATGCCCCTTGCGACGATTTCCCCGCTTATTCTGTCTCCATTTTTTAGGTTAAACACCTCAGCTAGCGCAAATTGAGAAAGCGCAGCCGAGCTCGCAAGAAATGCGCCGACTAGTTTTAATATTTTCATATACAAAGTCGGGTTTAATTTTAATTTGCAAGTTTTTGCAAGCATTAAAAAAAAAGATTGAAAGATTTAAGATATAGTACAGTCTTGAGCGGATTATGGCAGTACCAGTCTCACAAGTGATAAAAGTCGCGAAATACGCGCTTGGCAATTCTATAAAAGGCAACAAGCGTTACCCTTTGGTTTTGATGTTGGAACCTCTATTTCAATGCAATCTCAACTGCACAGGCTGCGGTAAAATCCAATACGGCAAAGACGTGCTCGCAAAGCGCATGCCTAAGGAAGACGCATGGAAGGCCATAGAGGAGTGCGGTGCGCCAGTTGTCAGCATAGCAGGCGGCGAGCCTCTTATACATAACGAGATGCCAGAGATGGTCGAGGGCTTTATAAAGCGCAAAAAATTTATCTACCTTTGCACAAACGCCCAAATACTGCTAAAGAAGTTGGACCTCTTTAAGCCCAATAAGTATTTTTCTTTCGGAATACACTTGGACGGAACGCGCGAGATGCACGACCGCTCCGTAAATAAACCCGGCGCTCACGACATAGCGGTTAAAGCGATTAAGGAAGCGGTAAAGAGGGGCTTTAGAGTAACTACAAACACCACGATTTTTAATAATGCCGACCCCGATGAAGTCCGCCGCCATTTTGATGAGACGATGGCACTCGGAGTTGAAGGCATGATGATATCGCCGGGCTTCCCCTACGAGAAAGCTCCTAATCAGGACATATTCTTGGAGCGCAAGAAGACAATTGAGCTTTTTAGGAAGATATTGGGCAATCCAAATCCGAAGTGGATATTTAACCACTCTCCGGGTTTTTTGGCATTCTTAAAGGGCGAGCAGGAGTACGAGTGCACTCCGTGGGGAAACCCCACTTACACGATTTTTGGCTGGCAGAAGCCCTGCTATTTAATTAACGACGGCTATGTTGCTACATACAAAGAGCTTATGGATTGCATAGACTCTTACAACCTCGGCCACAACGGCACGCGTCCTGAGTGCAAGGATTGCATGCTGCACAGCGGCTATGAGGCAAGTGCCGTCTGCGACATATTCGGCTCTTTCGGCGGAATGATGCGCGCGCTAAAGCACATGAGAAATTTTAAAAAGCACGTGTAAGCGATTATTGCGGCGCTGCGCCTTTTAATTTAGCCAAATGTTTTCGCCCGATGTAAAGGATCCGCTTTTTTTATCTGAAATTAGCGAGGGAATCTTTCGGGCAAACGGCTCGCTTGCCGAGTTTTTGGGCTTTGAACACAGGCCCGAACAAGAGGAGATGGCAAGGTACTGCGCCCAATCTTTCGAGTGCGATTTGCCGCTTGTATTTGAAGCGGGAACCGGGGTGGGCAAGAGCCTTGCATACTTAATTCCCGGCATAATTGCGGCAAAGCGCCTAAGGCGGCCACTTGTAGTTTCCACACACACAATCGCGCTTCAGCAGCAAATTTTGAGGAAGGACTTGCCGCTAGCCTCGCTCTTATTCTCGCGCGATCCTGTTTTGAAAGAATTTGCAGATTTTAAGACCGCATGCTTAATGGGACGCGCGAATTACCTTTGCACAACGCGCCTAAAGCGCGCGATAGCCGATAAGTCAGAGCTATTTGCGAGCCGCCAGCAGAGCGAGTTGGAGCGCATACGCGACTGGTCAATCGTAACGCAAACGGGGCTTTTGGAGGAGCTAAATCCCCTGCCCGATATGGAAGTTTGGGGCTGGGTAAATGCGGACTCGCCTACGTGTACTGCTAAGAACTGCCCCGACGACACTTGCTTTTACCAAAAGGCTCGCAAGGCAGTAGCCGGCGCCGACGTAATAGTGGTAAACCACAGCTTGCTATTTTCGCTTTTGTCGGCCGGAGTTGCGGAGGAGATTGGAACAAAGGGAGTGTTGTTTCCGTCTGATATGCTGGTCTTGGACGAGGCCCACCTTGTTCCGGATATAGCCGCCGAAAATTACGGATTGTCGGTCTCAAGCTCGGGCATTGCAAGAGAGCTAAGGCGCATATACGACCCCTATAAAAAACGGGGGCTAATAACGCGCGAAAAACTTGCAAGAGAGGGAGAAAAGGAAGCGGTGTCGGAGGCGCTGCTTGCCTGCGAAGAATTTTTTTCGGCAATTCGCGGGCAATACCTCACAAAGCGCGACACCGTTGCGCTATCCGCCCCTCAGTGGTGCGAAAACATTTTAGACGCTCCCTTGGAAAATTTAATTCAAGTTTTGGCAGCAATCTCACAGCGCGCAATTACGGAGCATTTGAAGACCGAGATAAAAGATTACCAGCGGCGACTGAGCGCAACGCGCCAAGCACTGCAAGAGGCCCTCTATTTGGCGTCTTCCGACCAAGTTTACTGGCTTGAAAGGGGGGCAAAGGAATCTGTTCACATAAATAGCGCCCCGATAGACGTTGCGCCCATTTTGCGCGAGGCCCTATTTGAGCGCGACACATCGGTAATAATGACATCGGCAACTCTATCTACGTCCAACAAAAATCTCGACAGCTTCATAGAGAAAGTTGGCGCCGAATGCGCCGAAAAGCACGTGTGCTACTCGCCCTTTGACTACGCGTCAAACATGCGCGTCTTGCTCTACGCTGATGCCCCCGCGCCTGACAAGGATTCAAAGAAGCTCGATTGCGAGCACCTGGCAGGTGTCATAGAAAGGCTCTGCGCCTGCGTAAGCGGCGGCAGCCTCGTTCTATTTACCGGCTATTTTGAGATGAATAAAACGGCCGAGATTTTGGAAAAATCAGAGCTTTTGCATGGGCGCAAAATCCTCGTTCAAAAGCAGGCCTCGCGAACAGAGCTAATAAAGCGCTTTGAGGAGGACGGCTCTGCGATACTTCTAGGTACGGATTCATTTTGGACGGGCATAGATGTTCCGGGAGCGGCTCTCAGCCAAGTTATAATAACGCGCCTTCCCTTTGCTAATCCATCTCACCCGCTTACGGAGGCGAGGTACGACAGGCTGCTGTCACAGGGCGGCAACCCATTTATGCAGCTTGCAATACCGGATGCCGTAATAAAATTTAGGCAGGGCGTGGGCAGGCTCATAAGGAATAAGACCGACAGAGGCATAGTTTCGCTTTTGGATTCGCGCCTAATATCCAAGCCCTACGGCAAAAACTTCCTAAACGCCCTGCCAGATGCTCCCGTAATGCGCTTTAAACTTTCGGACTTGGAAAGTGTAGTTCAAATTGCAAAAAGCGAACTAAAAATTTGACCTAAACAAAAAAAGAAACAAACTCGAAGAATATGGATAAACTCGAAGAAATTTTCAAGATGCAGTACGAGCTCAATAAGCGAATCGGGATAGATTCTGAAGCCCTGAGCGAAGAAGAGCGCATAAAGTGGACGCTAAACTACATACGGGCCCTTCAGCAGGAAGCCGCGGAACTTACCGACTCACTGCCCTGGAAATGGTGGGCAAAATATCAGAAATTCGACATTCAAAACGCCAGAGTTGAAGTGGTTGACATGCTGCACTTCTTAGTTTCAATAGCGGAAGTTCTGGGTATGAAAAGCGATGACTTTTACCAAGCCTACCTTAAGAAAAACCAGATTAACCACAAGCGCCAGGATTCAGGCTACACTGTAAAAGACGAAAACGACTGCAAGAGCATATAGCAAATTTTTAGGCGCCGCAAAATTGCGGCGCTTCTATTTTTTAACTCTCCAATCTCGCTTGACCCTCAATTAGTTTTACTGTAAAGGTGACCCAACTTGCTTATTAAAATTAGTTTTAAATGGGAAATATGCAAAGGGCTAAACAGAAGGTCAGTCTTTCGGATATAGCAAGAATTGTCGGCGTCTCAAAGAATGCCGTCTCGCTTGCTCTAAGAAACTCGCGCTCCATATCAAAAGAGACGACCCAAAGAATTATAGATACAGCCAATAAGTTGGGCTACGTCAGAAATGAGGAAGTATCGCGCGTGATGTCTCAGATAAAGAGCTCCTTCGACTCAAAATTTTTTGCGACGATTGCTCTTATAAATGCAAATCCCGACAAAGATGCCTTCAAGAAGCACCCCACAATTCCCGAATACGTAAAGGGAATTTACGAGGCCGCGAGGCGCGAGAGCTTTGCTATAAACGAATTTTGGCTCTACGATAAAAAATTGGACGGCAAATCGCTATCCCGCATACTGAGCTCTAGGGGGATAAGCGGTGGAATAATAGTGGGGCTTATGGATAATAATAAGCTGCCGAGAAAATTCGCTGAAGTTTGGAAAAATTTTAAGTTTGTAGTAACCGGCGTAAGAACCTACAACCCTACCTTCGATTTTGTCTCAACCGACCACTTTCTGCTGTCCTACAAGGCAACTGTCGAGGCAATAAACCGGGGCTATGAGCGCCCTGCCCTAATTTTGGACGAAACAATAGACGATTTGATAGAAGGCAGATTTACCGGAGGCTACTTGAGAGCCCAACTCAAACTTCCTAGGGCAAATAGGCTAGAGCCTTTCTTCAACGTAAAGGCTGCGAAAAAAAATAGAAAAATTTTTTACGACTGGTTTGTGGAGAATAAGCCCGACGCCATAATAACCCTCTATAACTTCCCCTACGATTGGCTCAGGGAAATCGGAGTTGAAGCGCCCAAAGACATAGCCTTAATCCAGCTTGAATGGAGGCGGGACGAGCCGTTTTGGAGCGGAATGAACCAGAGAAACGACCTCGTCGGAGAATCCGCCGTAGAGCATCTAAGCAAAATTTTAAGGCAGTCAAACTACGCCAGAAAAGATGCAGTCAAGGCAATCTTAATAAGCCCCGAATGGGTTGAGTCGGGAACTGTTGGCGCATCAAGGCTGTAAAAATCCAACTAAGTATGCAAATAAAAAGGCGCCCCCTGCAAGCTACAGTGGGCGCCCAAAATTAAGTTGCTTTATATTGAATCTATTATGGCGTCTGCCAAGCCGTAGGCTATGGTCTCTTCAGCCGTCATATAGAAGTCTCTATCCGTATCGCGGGCGACCTTTTCTATGGGCTGACCTGAAGCTTCCGCGAGAATTCTATTTAGAATAT
>URYY01000071.1 GCA_900552245.1 uncultured Opitutales bacterium
CTTCGAGCGGCTCTAAGGTCATGCAAGCGCGCTCTGTCGAGTTTGCGCGCAAGTACAACGTAGTTTTTGAAGTAAGATCGAGTTTTAACAACAATAGCGGAACGATAGTGAAAGCGGAAGTACCATCATTGGAAGGGCTCGTCGTAAGCGGCGTAGCCGTCGACAAAAATCAGACAAAGGTCACGATTTCGGGCTTGCCCGACAAGCCGGGAGCTGCGGCTGAAGTCTTTGAGGCCCTGGGCTCAAACGGCATAGGTGTTGATATGATAGTTCAAAATCTCGGCCGCGCGGGCATGGCAAACTTAACTTTTACGGTTGCCAAAGACGATGCTGCCAGGACGGAGAAGATTTTGCGCGACGTCTGCTCAAAGCTCGGCGCGCAGGTTTCGCTAACGGGCGACATAGCCAAGGTTTCGGTAGTCGGCATAGGTATGCGCTCCAACAGCGGAGTTGCCGCAACCTTCTTTACTACTTTGGCTAAGGCTGGGATAAATATTCAGCTTATTACGACAAGCGAAATTAAAATTTGCGTTGCGATAAGTTTGGATAGGGCGGACGAAGCCGCATGCGCCTTGCACACGGCATTCAATCTCGACAAGTAGTTTTGCGGCGAGTATTGCAATCCGCGTTTTATATTCAGACTTTGCGCGCAGCTTTTGCGGGCGAAGGTGTTTAATTTTTTTCTTGGAATATGCCCGATTATTGAAGATAGTCGGGCATAGCTTTTAATAAAGGTTTGCTATGGAATTTGTAAGTACGAGAGGTCTGGCCAAGCCGTTGAGTTTTTCGGAGGCAGTGATGGAGGGTTTGGCGAGCGACGGCGGTTTGTTTGTGCCGGCAGCGCTGCCCGACATAAGTGGGAAGTTGGATTCTTGGCAGGGCTTGGGCTATTCGGAGCTTTGCTTTGAATTTTTAAAGCTCTTTGCCGACGACATTCCCGAATCCGATTTGAGGGGCATAGTGGAGCGCTCATACAAAAAATTTGACGATGTCTCAATCGCGCCGCTGACAAAATTTGATGATAAGACTTGGCTTTTGGAGCTCTACCACGGGCCCACTCTGGCTTTTAAGGATTTTGCCTTGCAGCTCTTGGGCAATTTGTACGAGTATTTGCTGGCGAAGTCGGATAGGGTGATAAACGTTTTGGGAGCCACAAGCGGCGATACCGGAAGTGCCGCCATAAACGGATTGCTTGGAAAGGAAAACGTAAATATCTTCATACTTTATCCCAACGGCAGAGTTTCGCCGCTTCAGCAGCGGCAGATGACTTGCACGGGGGCTTCAAACGTCTTTCCCATAGCAATAGACGGGACCTTTGACGATGCGCAGGCAATAGTAAAGGAACTCTTTGGAGAGGCGGATTTCAAAGCGAAGTGGAATTTGGCTGCCGTAAATTCTATAAATCTTGCGCGCATACTTGCGCAGTGCGTTTACTATATTTATGCCGGCTTAAAATTTCCTAAGTCGCAGCGCGGGCTCGTAAAGTACGTGGTGCCAACGGGTAATTTCGGCAACATATTGGCCGGGTGGCTAGCGTATAAAATGGGAATGCCGGCGCGCGGTTTTTGCGTTGCGACAAATCAAAACGACATTCTTTACAGGCTCTTTAAAAGCGGTGTCTATGAGGTCGGCGAGGTAAAGCCGAGCTACGCGCCAAGCATGGACATTCAAGTTTCTTCAAACTTTGAGCGCTTCATCTACTTTATGGAAAATAAAGACTGCTCAAAGGTTCGCGAAATTATGGCGGCATTTAAAAGCGATGGAAAGTGGGTCTTTGATAATTTCGACGCTCAGAATTTTAGCGCCACAAAGTGTGAGGATTTGCAAATTGCTGAAAACATAGCCAGAGTTTACAAGCGTTACGGCAAGATTATAGATCCGCATACGGCTTGCGGTTTTCAGGATTTGGACGGCGGGGTGAATGTAATTTTATCTACGGCGCATCCTGCTAAGTTTCCGGAATTGATAGAAAAGACGGTGGGGGAAAGGCCGCTGTCGCCAATACTTGAGGCTTTGAAGGAAAAGCGGATAGAAAGAATATGTGCAGAGGCGTCTGCAAGCGAAGTCAAAAAAATAATAGAGTCCAGAGGAATAAAAAAATGAAATCAAAAATATTTACTTACGACACAACCTTGCGCGACGGTACGCAGGGAGAAGGGGTATCTATATCGGTGGCGTCCAAATTGCGCCTTGCCGAGAAGATGGATTCCTTTGGCATTGATTTTATAGAGGGCGGTTGGCCGGGTTCCAACCCGCGCGACATGGCGTTTTTTGACGAGGTAAAGAAGCTCAATTTAAAGCATGCAAAGATAGCTGCTTTCGGCTCTACGCGCAGAGCTAATATAGAGTGCAAAGACGACAATCAGCTAAAGCTTTTAATAGATTCCGGGACGGAGTATGTGACGATATTCGGCAAGACTTGGCTCTTGCACGTGGAGGAGGTAATAAAAACCACCGCCGAGGAAAACCTAAAGATGATAGAGGAAAGCGTCGCATTTTTGAGGGATAACGGGCGCAGGGTTATATACGACGCCGAGCATTTTTTCGACGGCTACAAGGATAACCCCGAATACGCGCTGGAGACATTGAGGGCTGCAATGAGGGGCGGAGCGGAGTTTATATGCCTTTGCGACACAAATGGAGGAACTATGGTCGAGGAGTTTAAGAGCATAGTTTGCGAAGTTGTGGAAGTTGCGGGTGAAGTGCCGGTTGCAGTGCACTGCCACAACGATAGCGGCCTTGCGGTGGCGCTAACGCTTGCGGGCGTCGAAAGCGGAGCTAGAATGGTTCAGGGAACTCTAAACGGCCTCGGCGAGCGAAACGGCAATGCAAATCTCTGCACGGTAATTCCAAATTTGATTCTAAAACTGGGCTACGATTTAAATTGCGCAGATAATCTCAAGAAGCTTAGGGATTTGTCTTTGTTCGTAGATGAGATGACAAATGTCAGAAGCGACTCGCGCCAGCCCTATGTTGGGGCGTCCTCATTTGCCCACAAGGGCGGGGTGCACGCGGATGCGGCAAACAAGGTAAAGCGCAGCTATGAGCACATTGCTCCGGAGCTTGTAGGCAATAAGACTAGGGTTCTTGTTAGCGACATGTCGGGCAGGGCGCTTGTCATGATGAAGGCGCGCGAGCTTGGAATGGATATAGACGCAAAGGATCCCCAGATAAAGAAATTCTTGGACGAGCTAAAACAGCTTGAATTTGCGGGTTACGGATATGAGGCGGCCGATGCTTCCTTTGAGCTTTTGCTTAGCAAATTTTTAAATAAGTACAGAACGCCCTTTGACGTTCGCTCTTATCGCGTTATGGTGGAGCGCGACGAAAGAAATCATGTTGTGCGTTCCGAGGCAACAGTAAAGCTCGATATAAACGGCACGATAGAGCACACTGTAGCAGAGGCCCACGGCCCGGTTGCGGCTTTGGATATGGCTCTCAAAAAGGCCCTGATAAAGCACTTCCCGAAGATTTTGGAATTGGAGCTTATAGACTTTAAGGTTAGAGTAATCGATAGCGGCTTGGGTGCAAACGCCATTGTGCGAGTTCAGATTGAATTTAAAGACGGTGATAAAATCTGGGGTACAGTTGGTGCTTCCGACAACATAATAGAGGCCTCTTGGGAGGCTTTGAAAGATGCTGTGGAATACAAGCTTCAGAAAATGTAGCATTAGTTATTGTATTTTGAAAAATACTGTGTTAGCTTGCTTGCATTGATTTCGGCGGCGGATTTTACTTATGGCTAAAAAGCTCATAGACCTAAAAAGTTACATAAAAAACCCCTTTCTCAGGGGGCTTTACGGCCTATTTCAGCGGCCTTTTGAATCCTTTATGGGGATTCGCGATCTAAACCGCTCCTACGATGTGCTGCGCAGCTTGTCGAGCGAGCGCAACTTCTTTGACAGGGCGCTTTCCTCCTTAGATGGCTCATATCAAGTTTCAGGCCACGAGTTAAAAAAGATTCCGAAGGAGGGTCCGCTTATTGTTGTTGCAAACCACCCGATGGGTGGCTTGGACGGAATTGTGCTTGGCGCTTTGCTCTGCCAGGTTCGCCCCGACGTAAAACTCTTGGCAAATTATTTGCTGGGGCATATGGAGGAGATTAAGCCTTGGCTTATTCCCGTAGATCCCTTTGGTGGAAACGCCGCGACAAGCTCCAACATATCGGCTATGAAGGATACTATAAGGCACTTGAAAAAGGGCGGCTGCATCGCAACTTTTCCGTCTGGCACTGTATCTTACTTCCAACCCCGCAACATGTCGGTTTCGGATCCCGAGTGGAATACAAACCTCGCCACCTTGGCGCGAAAGACGGGTGCTACCATTTTGCCTATATACTTCAGGGGCAGAAATAGCAATTTTTTCCAGCTTGCAGGGCTTCTCCACCCGCGCCTACGGACGGCGCTCTTGGTTAGGGAATTAGTTAGAAAGGCAAAGCGAGAAACCGTAAGGATGCGCATAGGCTCTCCGCTTTTGCCACGCAAAATAGCAGCTTTTGAAACTGACGAAGAGCTTACGGCTTGGATGCGCCTAAACACTTATATTTTAGCTCAAAAAAAGCTTGAGGAGGAGGCAAAGCGCGAGGCTCCGGCTGTTAATTCATTCTTTCAATTTGGGCATATAAAAAGTTTGTACAACAAGATTATGCCTCGCAAAAAGCCCATGCAGGATCTGATTTTGCCCATAGATCCGGCTCTCATGCAAGCTGAGATAGACGAGCTGCCGGAGTCTGCAAAGTTGGTGTCGGGTGAGAGGGTTTCGGTTTACGCGGCCTACGCATGGCAGATAAAGTGGACTATGCTTGAAATCGGGCGCTTGCGCGAAAAGACCTTTAGGGAAGTCGGCGAGGGAACCGGAAAGAGCGTAGATACGGACGAGTACGACCAGTACTACATGCACATATTCATGTGGGATAGCGAAAATAAAAAGATAATGGGCGCTTATAGGGTCGGGCATGTGGACAAAATCGTGCACTCGATTGGCCCTCAGGGACTGTATGCTACAACTCTATTTAAAATGCGCCCCGAGCTGCTTGAAAAGATGGGGCATGCGCTCGAAATGGGGCGATCATTTGTGACAAGCGAATATCAAAAGAAGCGCTCGACGCTCGCTATATTGTGGAGGGGCATCGGTGTGTATTTAGCGAGAAACCCTCAGTACAAAACTCTCTACGGACCTGTCAGTATTACTACGGAATACAACTCCATATCGAAAGATTTGATGGTTCAATTTTTGTCGCAACACAAGACTTCGGCGGACCTTGCCAAGTTTGTAAAGGCGAAGACCCCGCCAAAAGTTAGGCTAAATTACGACGACAAAAAAGCGATAAGCTGCGCCGGCGGCGACATAGACAAAATCTCCGCCTTGATATCCGAAATAGAGGTGGACAACAAGGGAATACCAGTTCTTTTAAAGCACTATTTGCGCCTGAACGGAGAGCTCTTGGCCTTCAATGTCGATAAGTCTTTCAACAACTGCATAGACGGGCTTATAATGGTTGATATGTGCAAGACAGACCCGAAGTTGTTGAAGTCTTACATGGGGCTAAAGGAGGCCATAGCCTACCGCAAGTACCACGGATTAGACACTCCGGAATTGGAGACGGAGCTAAAGTCGCAGGAGGAGGCTAATCGCCCCAAAGAGTCCTGACGTCTCTCTTATTTGCCCAACCCCATTTTTTGTCCGGAGTTTGCAACAGCAGGTAGTTGCCGTGCTCTCTTCTAATAACGGCGCTTCTCCCCTCAGGGAAGGCGACAGTTGCGGGCGCATTTGCGGCCGGAGATAGCTTTAGCATCGCGTCTTGCGAGATTGATATGGCAGTGCTTCGCATTTCGCTCCAGTATATTGTTCCGGCGCAAGATAGCGCAAAGGCAATTGCGCTTATGTAGCCCAAGAGCTTAAAGCGATTTTTGCCTTTTATAAAAAGGGGAATTAGTGCAAAGCAAAGCGCGCAGATCCAAAAGCTAGACACGGCAACAACAATCCACTCTCCGTTGCTGAGTTCGCCAAAGATTGTGTCAACGAGTGTTCTTTCACGCTCGTGCGTGCCTAGTTGAGATTTTAGCGAGGCAATATTTGCATTTGTCTCGGGGCTTCGCGGATTTATGTAGCGTGCGCGCTCGTAATTTAACATGGCAAGACCCGGCTTATTCTGTTTTAAGTAGGCGTTTGCCGCATTGTGGTAGGCGCTCGCATTCCCGCTGAGAGCTGCGCTTTTTTCAAAGTCCTCGGCAGCCTTTTGATAGTTTTGGGAGTTGTACGAGCGCGTTGCAAGGGCAAAGAGCTCGTCCGCACTCTGGGAAAATAGAGTCTGCGAAAGGCATAGTGCTATTAGGGTGAACGCTACTTTTGCGATATTTGCGAGCATATTTCCTCCAGTCTCTTGTATAAATTGTTCAATTCCGAAGTTTGCCTTACTTGGCCTCCGTAAGTGACGGCGTCGGCGCCTTCAAAGAATGTCTTTACATCGCTTAGTACTTCTTCTTCAAATTTTAGGTCAGCTAGAATTCTCTCGGCATCGCTAAGCGTAACAGCCTTTGCCTGCATGTTTCCGGCAAGCGAAATTGCATTCTGTAATCCGGAGCAAGCCGATTCAAAGAATTCCTTGGCTCTGCCGCCTTGCGCCGAATTTTTTGCACTTACTAGATCCGCCTTAAGAGCAGCTTTTGCCGCAACTCTCCTTGCGTACTCTGGGTCGTTCTCAAGGCGCAATTTCTTTCTTTTATATACCACAAACGCTATTAGCGCAGCCAATATTGCTCCCTGAAGAGCCCAAAACCAAGCGCTTCCGACAGCAAATATATTTGAGCTTCCGCCCTTATCTACGACGTCTAGTGGGTCGGGAAGCTTTTCGGGCTCGCTCTTTTGCGCTACTTTTTTTGCATAGCCCTTTGAGGGCGCAACACTAACTTTGAGGGGAGTGCTCTTTAAGGTTTTAAACTCTCCACTTGCAGGGTCAAAATAGCTTAGTTGCGCAATTGGGGTTGTCGGCAGGTCGGGCTTCTGAGGAATAATGGTGTACTCAAATGTTTTTGTGCCGTCGTTTGCATAGCCCGCTCCTGCATCTAAAAATGATGTCTTTGGCTTGTATTCCTTCCAACCGTCTTTTTCGATTAAATCGGGCGGCGACATGCGCTCAAAATTTCCCTTTCCGGAAACTTTGACTGTTAGCACGCATGGTTCACCAACGCTCAAGGAAGACTCGTCTATGCTTGAAGCCTCCATCTTAAATTCGCCAATAGCTCCGGAGAAATCGGCTGGCATACCCTCCTTGGGAAGCTCCAGCACATCGAGCTTTATGGGCTTCATGCTGCTTGTGAATTGATGAGGCTGTCCAAAACCTCTGAGCGAGAAAAATCCTCCGCCCATAGCCCTGCTTATGAGGACTCCATAAGCCTCAAACTGCAAGTCCAGCTTCCCCGCCTTAAGCGGAATTATGAGCGTATCAAAGTAAACCGTCGTTGAATTTCCATCGGCGGCGGGCTTTTCGTAGGGCTCCTTCTTAAAGCCTGCGCAGAAAAAGGCGTCGCTATCTTTGATTCTGGGTTCAAGGCCGTTTAGCGAGAATTCCGCGTCAAATATTTTTCTGTTAAACTTTACCGCAACTTTGCATTCGAGAGCTTCGCCTACGTAGAACTTTTCCTTAGGCAGCTCAACGCTTAAGTTTATTTCCTTATTTAAGTCTATGACTTCCTCTTGGGCCGGCTGAATATTGCGACGCGACATTCCGCCTCCGCCAAAGAGCTGCTCAAATTCTTCGAAGGGATCGCGCATGCGCGCCGAGCGTGTCTGCACATTTTGAGGTGCGTTGGGATCTGCCACAAGCTTTGCCGCGGCTATGTCGTAAACTTTGCCTCCGTCTTTCAATTGCCATGCCTTTATCTCGTATTCGCCGGCTTTGGCCGGAATGAAGTTGAAGGAGATTTGAGTCTCGCGCTGGGTGCCGCGCCCCGTTGACATAGTGAAGCGCTCCGAGCGGCTAGTGCCTACGAATTGCAAGCCGTCGGGAACAGGAATGTCAGATATGTCAATTTCCGGCGATGCGTCTTTTAGAGATATGACGTAGGCTGCCATTTCGTTGGGGCGGACGGTTTGCGGCTTAAAGCCGAGGGTCGTTACACTTTGAGCGAGCGCGCAAAGTGCGGCCATAGTTGTTAGGGTAAAAGTTAAGAATTTTTTCATAAATTACCAATCCTTGTAATTTCTATCTTCATAGCGGCGGCGCTGGTTGCCGTAGCGCTGAAGGGAAGTTTCTTTTCGTTGTCCTTGAGAGAATCCAAGACCTGGGCAGCCTCGCGGCGAGTCATAACACCCTCTGCTGCGCGGAAATCCTGATTTTCTTTATCGGCCTTTTCAGCAGCTTTCGCTGCGGCTTTTTGCTCTTGCTTTGCCTGCTCTTCTTTGCTCGCGAGCTCGCCTTGTTTTTCCTCCTTGCTTTGCTCCTGATTTTCTAAGCCGCTTTGAGTTGCCTGTTCGTCCTGCTTTTGTTCGGACTGGTCGGCTTGGGACTCGCTACCGGCGTCTTGCTTACTATCTTTATCGCCGTTTTTATCGGACTCATTCTCAGTATGTTCGCTTTGGGCGTTTTCATCTTTTGGATTTTTATCCGCCTTATCTTCGCTTTGCTCTTGGCTTTCCTTTTTATCTTGGCTGCCTTGGCTCTGCTGGTCTTGCGGATTGTTTTGCTGTTGCTTGTCGGCTTGCTGATTGTCTTTATTATCTTGTTTATTTTCGCTTGAATCTTGATTTTTGTCCTGCTGATTGTCCTTATTGTTTTGCTGGTTTTGGTTGTTCTGGTTTTGCTTATCCTGCTGATTCTGTTGATTCTGCTTATCTTGTTGATTCTGCTGATTATTGTTTTGCTCTTGGTTTTGTTGATTGTTTTGATTCTGATTGTTCTGATTCTGCTGGTTCTGGTTATTTTGATTATTCTGGTTATTTTCGTCGCGGATAAGCTTTTTTAATTCCTCTATCAACTTTTGCAAATCCTGCGCATACTTTTTTTGAGCCTTTTGTATTTCTTCAAATTGCTTGTCGAAAGAATTTAATTTTTCAATAGCCTTATTGCTTGCGTCTAGATTTTCCTTGGCGTCTTGAAATTGAGGGTCTAGCTCTATTGCATTTTCGTAGTTTTTGCGCGCAAGATTCGCCGCAGCTTCTATATTCTTTATAGAATTTACGAGCTCTCCTTGGCTCTTTGAGTTGTCTTCAATAGCCTTCTTAGCGCCCTCGCAGATTTGTACGGACTGCTTTAGCTGATCTTGCAAAGACTTTTCCTTTAACGCCTGCTCTCCGCCGGTCTTTAAAGTTTGCTGGGCTTTTTGCAATACGGGATTTCCCTGAGATATAGCGCCCTCCGCTTGCTTTACAGCTTCCAAGGCCTTGCCCTGCGCCTCCTCTATTGAGGGCGATTTTTCGCACAGGGCCTTTGCCTCCTCGTAGTTTGCATTCGCAATGTTGTAGTAGGCTTTAGCCTGCATTCCGAGGTCGTAGGACGTAGCTATAGATGCGTAAAAATCGTCTTTAGCCTTCTTTAAATCTTTGGCCTTAAATGCTTCTACGCCGCTATTAAAGAAGCTCTCCGGATCTGGGGTTGCCTGCGCTTTAGAATAATTTGGCGAAAGCAGCGCAAATGCGAGTAGGGGAGCTATAGACCTAGTTGCAAGTTTCTTTGCAAAGGCTCTCCTCGTTCCAAGCAGAAGCTCAAAGACGATAATTGCTATGGCTATCGCAAGCGGGATTTGAAATCTCTCTATCGCAACTTTCTTCATTCTTGAACTGAGCTCCGATTTTACCTCTTTTGAAATTCCGTTTTCAAATATTTCGTCCATTCCATTTTCGGCTAGCGATGCGTAAAAGCCGCCCGTAGCCTGCGCAACTTTTTTTAGCAAGTCTTCATTTAATACGCTGGATACAAGCTTCCCATTTTCGTCTTTTAGGAACGTCAAGTTGCCGCGCTCGTCGCGCACGGGTATTGGCTCTCCGGTTGTGCTGCCAACGCCCAGCGTAAAGATTTTTGCATTTTGCTCTTTTGAAATCTTTTCGGCGCGCGCTATGCCTGATGATTCAAGCTCCTCGCCGTCGCTTATAAGTATTATTATCTTTTGATTTTTTGTATTTGCTAGCGCCGCGTCGGCCTCGTCTATCGCCGCCGCTATGTTTGTGCCGCCGCGCTGGATTATATTTGTATCAAGCGCCTCCAAAGACATCTTGAAAGCTCCGTAATCCAATGTCACAGGGCATTGCAAAAACGCCTGTCCGCTAAATGCCACAAGGCCGACCCTATCGCCGTCAAGCCTGTCCAAAATATCTGAGATGGCAAGTTTTGAGCGCTCTAGGCGGTTAGGCTTTATATCTTCCGCCAACATGCTCTTTGAAGTGTCCAGGGCAAAAACTATGTCTAGGCCAACGTGCCTTTGCTCCTCCCACTTGTAGCCCCACTGAGGGCGGGCGAGCGCAAGCAGCATAAACATTATCGCCAAAGCTACGCACACTCCCTTTAGCCAAACTTTAAATTTGCTTAAGTTTACTTCAAGCGACGGCAGCAAATTTAAAGCCGCAAACTTTGACAGCAACGCCTTCCTTCCTCGCTGCAGCGATGCAAATACCGCAAGGTACGCGAAAAATGAAACTATCGCGACAATCGCCAATATTGGATATGCAAAACTCATGGTAAAGTCCTATATCTTGTGTGTGCCAAAAATCTCTCGAGCAGCAGAAGTGCTAGCGCAAGCCAGAGAGGGTAGGCGAACAGCTCTTCGTATTCGGTGAAGTTTTTAATTTTTACATTCGTCTTTTCAAGGGAGTCTATGCGCTTGTAAATCGACTGCAAGTCGGCGTAGTCGTTTGCGCGGTAGAATTGGCCCCCGGTAATTTCCGCAATCTTTTTGAGCGCGCTTTCATCTATTTGGCTCTGGGCGCTGCCGCCGAAAATCGGGGTTCCGCTTCTGTCGCGCATAACTCTGCCTGCTCTGTCCATGGAGGCAAAGGGAACTACTC
>URYY01000072.1 GCA_900552245.1 uncultured Opitutales bacterium
AGCCAATTTGCCGTCACCGCCCGCGCAAAGGGGCTTAGCGAGAGGGCCGTGATGTTTAAGCACGTCTTGCGAAACGCGATAAACCCCATAGTCACTTCCTTCGGCTTTTCATTTGCGGGGCTTTTGTCGGGGGCGCTGTTGGTTGAAAACGTTATGAACTACCCGGGCTTGGGGCAGCTCATTTATACGGCTATCATTAGGCAGGACCAGTATGTGGTTATGGCGGGCGTTGTGATGGGCTGTGTGATGTTAGTTTTAGGGCAGCTCTTGGCGGACATTTTGCTTGCGCTCACAGACCCGCGCATAAGGCTTGAAAATGAGCGCGTGCCCTACAAGTGGGTGGGGCTTATCTTGGCTTTTGCCTTTGCAATGGTAGTTGGCCTAACTGCAATTTCAGAACTTTGGCAGGAGGGCTTTGAGTTTATAAAGGCGCTCGCTCTTTGGGGCGCAAAGATTTTTATAGCGCTTGTTTTAATTTCGCTCTTCGCGGCCTTAGTTGCGGCGGCAGTCTATTTTTGCAAGAACTTTTTGCCAAAGCTTATGCGCTCCTTCAGGGGGGCATGCGCCTTCTTTACGCTGCTTATTCTATACATCTTGGCGGCTCTCGCGCCATTTATCGCGCCCTACGAGGCGGCTACTCCCTGTCTGCAAAAGCCCTTCCACCCGCCCACAAAAATCTTTTTTAAGGACTGGAGGCTGCACTGCCAGATTTACGAAAATCTAGACCCCTCGGCCTCAAAGTACGAGCCTGTGGAGGGCGCGAGCTTTCCTATAAAATTTTTTGCAGAGAAAAAGTCGGCAGGCGGGCAAAAAATATTGGGGCTAATTCCCTGCAACTACTCGCTCTTTGCCGCCGACACAAGCGACGAGAACGCCCGCATATATCTGTTAGGTTCCGACGCAACGGGCAGGGACGTGTTTTCGCGCCTGCTTTACGGAGCGCAGATTTCGCTTAGCATAGGCCTTATAGGAATTGCCATTACCATGGTGATAGGCTTTGTAGTGGGTGGGCTTGCGGGCTACTTTGGCGGAGCCTTCGATTTTGTCGCCATGCGCATTTGCGAATTTTTAATGGCTATTCCGGGGCTATACCTTTTGCTTGCTATGCGCTCGGCCTTTGCGGACTACTTTGAAAGTTCGCAGATGTACTTAATGATAGTTATAATTTTGTCTCTCATAGGCTGGGCGGGGGCTGCGAGGGTAATTAGAGGAATGTCGCTTTCGCTTGCAAAGCGGCAGTTTGTGCAGGCGGCGGAGGGCATGGGGCAAAAGCCTTTAAAGATTATCTTTAAGCACTTTTTGCCGAACGTCATGGGCTTTTTAATTGTTAGCGCCACTTTGTCTATCCCAGCATACATCTTGGGCGAGGCCTCGCTTTCGTTCTTAGGTTTAGGCATTCAGGAGCCTTCCGCTTCTTGGGGCTTAATGCTTGCGCAGGCTCAACAGGACTCAAAAATTTTGATGCTGGGCTTTTGGTGGATGCTTCTGCCCGGCCTTGCAATTTTGATTGCCGTTCTTGCCTTTAACATTTTGGGCGATGTCTTGAACGATTAAACTTTTAGCGATTAGCTTATCTCAAAGCCGCTCTTCGGCTCTCGCAAAGGCGCTTGTCAACTTGCAAATTTTGCGGGCTTTTAACTTTCGATTCTCTCGGGCTTAAAGCGGTGCTTTTTCTGCCGTTATTAAGTTTATATCTTGGATTGTCGCGGGTTTGCTATTTTCATTTTTCTCCTCGCTAACGATGCTTATAAACCAGAAGTATAAGCTGGACGGGCATCTGATTTCGGGCTTGAGGGGAATTTTTGTGGGGCTTTTATTTTGCGCGGCAATTCCATTTGTGGATTTTCCCAAAAGCGGAATATTCTGGGCGCTAATTGCAATTCAGGTTGCCTTGTCGACATTTTACAACGCCAGATTTTACGAATCGGCAGCGCGTTACGGGGCGGGCTCCACGGCTAGAATTAGTGTTCTTGCAATTGCTTTTGGAGTCGTATTTTGGTGGGCTATAGACTATGAGAGGTTCTTAGTTTTAATAAGGGATACACCCGTACTTTTGGGAATTGTGCTATCGCTATGTGTCGTCTGTGCTGGCTTTTACTTTATGGCTCTTAAAAATGCGCGCGCACAGGCGGGTGAGCTTGCCTATTTAATGCCGGCTGTCGTGATATCGGCAGTGATGTTAATAAATAGAAAGGAGGTCATGGAACACTCTAGCTTTCTATCGGCTGCAGTTTACTATTGCGCAGTCTCAATATTCTTAAGCGGGGTTTTAAATATTTCAATTTTTCAAGGTAGGTTTTAAAAGCTTTAAAACCCAGTTGGGCACTCCGCGCGTTCTAAAGGCCGGTATCGTTATGGCCTTGGCTAGTTCCGTAACTATTATATGCGGAAATACCGCTACATTCTAGGTCCCGAATCCCGCTTTCATAAACGCCCTCACTCTTACAATTCCAATTTGGGTCTTTTTATTGGACAAGTTTTCAGGCCGCAGCCCAAAGTTAAATTGGGGCGGAACTATAATTATGCTACTTGGCTTGGTCGCTTTAATTTACTTTGCGGATCTGCCAATACACATGGCGCATTGGTAGGGAGTCTTTTTTTGAGGGGGGGTAAGAGTGTTGCGCGGCGCTTTTCATCTGGAAAGTACAGTTTTGAATCTTTGCCTAGCTTTTATTTTTTATCTTTATATTTCTATTGGATTGGAAGAATTGGAAAATTTTATTCTTCACGCGGGCTCTTAAAAATAATGGCAAGTTAGGGGGGAACTTGAGGGCTTTGTATCAGGAGGGTAGCTTTTACTTTTTTCAAAAGTTAAATGTGTCTAACTTTTTTCTTGACCTTTTTTTCGCGATGCTCTTTACTTAGATCACAAAATAAAAAACGCGCTTCACGCGCTCTGCAAAGCTGTTGCAAATTTGCCTAGGTTATTTTTACAATTGTGGTAATCGCGGGCGCAGAAGTGCGGGATTTAGTTTTTTTTGAAATGTAAGTTAGATTTATCTAACTTTGTCAAAAGTGCGAAATCTACAGAAAAGAAAACACAAAAATCTTAAAGGAAAATTGAAACTTTTTATGGAAGCCAAAGATATTAAAAAAATAGTTAGTTCGAAAGGGTGCTCCTGCAGGTGTTTATGCAAGGGGTGTTGTACAGGGTGTTCTTCAAAACGACAGATTAATAAGTGAGATTAGAAACTGTATAATAGTAAATCGGACCTCCCCGGAAGCGGGGAGGTCTTTTTATTTGCATTTTTTAAGCAATAACTTCAAAATGCACCGCAATTTTGCTTGCCTTTTGCATTGTGGGATTTGTTTGATTTCCTTTTTGCAGGCTATTTAAGGCAAATAGAAACTACTTAGATACTTAACTATGAAACTTGCCAACTTTATTAGACTCATTCCAAGCTTTGTACTGCTTGTATTTTCACTTTCAGAGCTCATTTCAGCTCCGAAACTAAGCACATCGGAAATAAGGTTCAGCTCTTCAGATTCCGCACTTGCCGACAGCGCAAATCTAAGCGTAAAAAATCTTAGGCAGGGCAGTGTCGGAGAGTGGATTTTTAACTCCGGCGGACTCTTGCAAGTTTCATCAAAAAACAAGGGCGACAGGCTCTTTTACTTTGAGAACTTCGATTCGCTTACAATTGACGGGAAGGGTGGAATTTTGGAGATGGATAGACCCTACCTTGCCTTTACCTTCTACAAGTGCAAAAATATAAAAATAAAAAATCTTACCCTAACTACAAAGGAGCTGCCTTTTGCCGTAGGTAAGGTCATTGAAACTGGAGATGACTTTTTTGACGTTGAAATCTGCGAGCCCTATTCTATTGAAAATAGAGACAAGGTTGAGGCTGTTATGTCTTACGACAAAAAGCGCGGGCGCATGTGCGAGACTTACGACAAGTATTTGCAGTTCTTTGAAAACAGCATAGAAAGGCTCTCCGACAAAAAACTTAGAATCAAATTTAAAAACAGCAAGGCTCCAAAAAAGGGCATAGACGTTCTCCTTCGCTTCGATGTTTACTCCTTTAGCGCAATCAGGTTTTCGGAGTGCGAAAACCTGAGCTTTGAGAACGTAAAGCTCGGCGCGATAGGCGGCATGGGCGCGCAGTTTATGAACGTTAAAAACGTAGATTTAAAAGATTTTAGGATTGAACCGCCGGCGGAGAATATCGCAATGAGCACCACCGCCGACGCCACGCACTTTAACCAGTGCTACGGCGAGATAAATTTCGACAACTGCCACTTCAAGGGCATGGGCGACGACGGCACGAACATACATCACATGTACCTTACCTACATAGGCAAGAAGGGTGATTTTGAGTATGAATTTAGCTTTGGGCGCAAGGATGTATTCTGGCCTGAATTTTCGCCGCATGTCGGAGACGAGGTCGCCTTCGGAAGCTCCGAAAATTTCTTGCTGCCCGACAAAAATCTTCGCGCAAAAGTCTTAGAAAAGAAAGTCGATAATAAGGCAAAGCGCATATACTTAAAGCTCGACAAAAATTTGGCTCCGCTTTCGGGAACGACCCTTGCAAACATGAGCGCTCTCCCAAAGGTGCGCATAAAAAATTCCTCGGTAAAATCAAACCGCGCTCGCGGCTTTGTAATAAAGACTCACGATGTAGTGATTGAAAATTGCCTGTTTGACAGCACAAGTGCTGCCGGAATTTTGGCGGAGGTTGACAACAACTACTGGTTTGAGGCTCTGCCCGCAAACAATGTATTAATCAAAAATTGCACCTTTAAATCCTGCAACTTTTGGACCCGCAAACCGCACAATTACGCGATTGTGGCCGACGCTACTTACGGCAAGGATTCTCCGAGAAAGGCAAAGGTATTTTTAGATTTGAGGCAGCAGGGCAACAAATTCATAGATTGCCAAGGCTCCATCTTTATAAAAGAGTAAGTAAATCTCAAATTTGGGCTAGGTAAAATTTCTCTTACGTCTTTGTGAGCCACTTCCAAAGAAATTATTTTTCAAAAAAATAGTTTCATTATGAAAGATGTGGAGCTAATTTATTCCCACTTTAATAACTTAAGTGCATAGTAATTTCGCATCCGTTGTCATGTGTCGCAAGCGCATAGGGGGCAGAATTTGGAGTCTCATTTTTTAACTACTTCCATTTTCCCCGATGTCGGGCAACCTATACTAATGCTTTGGAAAATATCTCGCATTAAGGTCAAAATCCAATGTGCAAAAAATGCGCGGAAAGCTTTCCGCGCAAGGCAATACTTTTTTATATTTTCGTTCCTGAATGGGGCTTTAGCGCGGAGAGGCGTTTTGCATTTCCACAAACTGGCGCATGTCTCTTAAATCTACCGCATTTTTAGTCTTTGTAAGCCCCATTAGGAATATTATGGCCCTATTGCTCTTATCGAATATAAATTCGGTATTGTAAAACTCTTCAGGCTTATTGGGGTTTCTGAGCCCGAAAACTTGCACGGGCTTCGTCAAAATTTGCCTCTTGCTTGTAAGCGCTTTTCTGAAATGCCCAAACAAAGCGAGTCTTGCAGGTTTTTTATCCACAATCACTCCTATGGGGACGGGTTGCAGATTTATGAAATTCATAGTGCCTATAGGCATATTTTCCAATGATAAATCAATGGCTTTGCCCGTTATTTTGCCCTCATTTTGGAATGTCGCCATCACAAAGTCAGAGAAGCCATCGGTGGGTAGAGATCCTATTTCCGTAAAAACTTCAGCCCCCTCAACCACGCTTCTTGAGTATATTTTTATCTCCTTTGATTTTGGCAGTGCATACTGCATTCCCAAGGTATTCTTTGGGGCGCTCTCTATAAATGTGTAGGTTTCGTCATTTATCTTTATTAAGTATTTATGAACCTTCTTATCTAGAGATACCAGGTAGAAAGCCATGTCGTTTGCTGTAGGAGCCTTAAATTTGTAATCGGTTTTTACCTTTGATATTTTGCCTCCAGGTAAATCGGGAACAGAGTTTTGCTTAAGATCTTGTTGCGAATAGGCAAGGGGATAAATACCCGCAAAGGCGACAATTAATAACAATCGTAAGAGTGTACTGCGTAATTTCATAATAAAAGGCAAGTAGGAGTAAATAAATCGCTCAAGTACTATTTGTAAGTTTTTACTTTGTCAATCAAAACAGCTCTGAATTTTCTTTAGCTTTGAACAAATAATGCTTGAAGTGCGTCAAATTTTTTGTAAAACACTCTAAAGACGGGGTGCATTTTCCTGTGCGGGCGCTCGCAGTGGGGCTCGGTCTTGATTTTGCGCTCCAGCCTTTATTGCACTTACTTTTTCTCTACCCCACTATTACTTCTTACAATGAAAAAAATCACTTCCCCTAATAAAAAGAGAGGCGCATTCGCGCTGGTGTTGGCCATAGGCGCTATGGCTTTTATGGTGCTCTTAGTCTTGACTTTATCGTCGATAGTTTCGGCAAAGCTCAGGCTTTTAAACTCGCAGAAGGAAAACCGAATGGCCCGCTCAAACGCACTCTTGGGCATGAGTGTAGCGCTTAGCGAACTGCAGCGCTCTATGGGCCCCGACAATGCAATTTCAGCTCCTTCAACTATATTTGATACCGACCCAAGCACCGTTCAAATAGACGGCGTGCGAACTCCTTATGTTATAGGAGCTTTTCCAATAGACACTCAAAAAAGCGGTAAAACCTTCTACGACGCACAACAGGATGAGCGCGAGGTCGTAGATCTTTTAAAAGAGGGAAAGGCTGTGGAGTCTTCCGAGATTTCATGGCTTATTTCGTCAGAGCAGCGCATGTTGAATCCATCGATAGAATCTCCTGCAGAGCTAAGCGAAGAGAGCGTAAAACTCGCCTCATACTCGCAGTTAACGGACTTCCCGACGACTATGGGAGGCAAGGTTACATCTCAGCTAAAGAGTGAGACTGTCGATGTTGAAGCGGGCAAGGTAGGCTTGGAAAACGGCGCCTATGCATGGTGGGTTTCGGACGAATCCCTAAAGGCAAAGATAAACATGGTTCGCCAAGATGAATATTTGGACGCACAAACCACGGGAAGTGCCGAGAATTTTGAAGGCCCCGCCGACAGGCTTATCCCGCAGGTTTCATACAACAGTTTTATAGACGAATTTTCCCAATTTCAGATAAATCCCTTCCTACCGTCTTTTGACGAGGAATCTTCAAGGATACTCCAAAAGGCGACATCTCTCGACGAAGTTGCAATGCTGGATTCCTCTTTGACAGAGTGGGTTCAGAAGAACAAAAACGATTACACCGTAAGTTCCCTCGGCATACCGGTCGACGTCACACAGGGCAGGCTCAAGGAGGATTTGTCAGTCTACTTGACGGAGAGCGGTTCAGGCAAGGGTTTGAATGACAACTACTCTATAATAAGGGGAAGCGAAGACGATAAGAATTACACGGGCCCCGACTTTGAATTGGATACTTACGACACCAACCTGCCCAGAATGGGTCTATTGCGCGATTGGGCAACTATGTTAGACGATGCCGGGAAAAATTTTGAAGACGGCATAAAGGCAAGAGCCCAAAAGACTACAAAGGCTGATGTCCAACACGGGCTGTATCCGATAATCACAAAGGCTATGTGGACTTTCAGGTTGGCTTACAGACCGAGCGGACAGCTCGGCAACGATAGCACTATTCGTCTCTTTTTGGTATTCTATCCGAGAATATCCATATACAACCCTCATCAGGTCACTATAAAATCTAGCGACTATCTAGTGAGGCTCATGTTGCCGTACGCACTGGAACTAGCCACTCCCGGCGAGGGCTACTTTGACTCTGATAAAACCGAAGTTGAGAAGTTCTATCCGCCCTTGGCTCTTCGCTACGATGCGCAGACCTTTGTTGAGCGAAAGGAAGGGGAAGATAGTATAGAGCGAACCTTACACCCATATAGGATTTTTGAATATTCCGGTTCTGCTAGTGCGGCCAAAGGGATAAATGCGCCAAAAAAATTCAATAAATCTATGGCCGTTACATTTAGAAATATCTTGAATGCGAGCAGTATGTACAGAGGCAAGGCGGACCACTCTACTGACGAAAGCTCCGCAAACGGCACTCCAGTTATATCTATGAGAGTGGACCAATTGGAGCTGAAGCCCGGCGAGACTGTGGAGCTTGTCGCCTACGATGGCTCAAGCCAAATGCAAACTTATAGCGCAACGTCTTCCAGTTACGAGATTATTCCACGCAGAGCTCAGAATAGCTATCCTGAACTTCAGCCCTGTATGACAGTTCAAACAGGAGGTACATACGTAAGGGGTGTTGGCCTTCTGATTGATACCGGCCTAGATTTTAGGGAGAAGGAGAATCTTATTTCCTGTACCACTAAAGAGTGGGGAAATCCGGATATTACAGACGAATTTAAGGCTGCTGTTAAGCCTACGGGAACTGCTAATAATCCTAAAGTTGTCGCAAATTGGAGAGTTGTTCCGCTTTTGAATGATAATGCGCTGTTTTCTTTTACGAGCGATACAACTGATACAAAGCAGGGGCACTCCTATTTGGGCTATGAGCTCTGGACAAGGGGAGGCAGCGGATATGAATATCTGACTTCCCTTGATACGGCCATGTTAAAATCGGGCGGAACGAGAACCGTTGCGTCACAGACAAGTAATTCGGATGAAATATGGCACTATTCAAAAACTAAGGCAATGCAACCCAACTTCCCGCACGTTGTTATATTTAATGCCGCTGTTCCTGGGCGTTTTTCAATTAGTTACGCATGGAATAGTAGAGTCGATAGAGACGGTGCATCATACTTAAATCCGAAAAATGACTCTCACGGCTATTACGGTTTTTCTAATGGTGTTGGTGTGTCATACAGTCAGCGTCCATATTTTAACATGAATAATTATAGTGGACCTGATTACTATATGGTGCCACTTATACCTTCAGTAGATTCTGTGCAGAATACGCCTTGGGCCTCTGCCGGCAATATAGGTGCTATCTACTCAAAAGTTCCAAGCGATTTAAACCATGATGACATGGGAATAGAACTTGCAACCTCTTCTGGAGCCTTTAACGATATAGCCGCATCTAATGACAAGATTTGGGGCGGCAATGGCGGACAAGGTGGCGGTTACGCTGCTTGGTCTATTACTACACTTGGACCACCTAAGGATAAGGCTAATGACGCAGCGCCAGCCGGAGCCTGTTATATGCCGCCTTACATGGCGCTTATGAATCCTTTGCGAGATAATGGTATTGTTCCGAGAGTTGATGCTTTCCACTCCTATAATCTGGTGTTGATTGATCCTATTGACGATGGCTACGGAAGCCGAAGCTATTGGCAGGATATAATATTTAAGCAGGACCACAACCGCTACTGGTCGTCGCATGCCATAGATGAAACAACAACTTCTCAGTACGTTGATAGTAGCGGGGATTACTCCTGGACTTCTAAATACTCTTCTGACGGTGGTTACAGAAGAGGCTCTCCGACAATATTTTACCCAACGGTCACGCCCGAGCATGGCAATTGCGGTTATTTTTCGATAAATGGCTTTACTAAAAACGATGTGGCTTATGCACTGCCAATATATGATTTTGTGAGAAATTCAGATGAGGTGATGTCTCTGGGAGTGTTTTCAAACGCAAATTTAAGCACCATGCTTTGGCAGCCTCAGCGAGCTTTGGGCGAGTCTTGGGCCTCTCCGTTTATAAAGCGAGAGGAAATTGTAAATACGGAAGACAAGGTCTTGCACGACAATGAACTCATAGACTTAAGCTACATGCTAAACGCCTCAGTATGGGATAGATTTTACTTGAGCACCATACCGCAGGACGGTCTTCGCGACCCTTACGCCGGCATGCGCATGAGAAATCCCCGCCACATACTGACAAATGTTGAAAATGACACTTCCGAGCTTTTTGGCGATACAATGGCCTTTGAGCGTTCGGCGGCACACATCGGCGTTGAGGGGGCTTTCAATGTAAATTCGACTTCGTACGAGGCTTGGAGAGCTTTTCTCGGTGGAATGTTGGGAACTAAAAAGCTAACCCAGCTTGAGGAGGAGTATCCTGAAAATGAGGATACATCGTCGCCGACAAATTTCTACATGCCAAATCCCGGAAACCTAAATACGGTTTTGAAGCCACAGGATGTTGAAAAGAAGGTTGGCTACAGAGATTTGGGTGTGGGTAGAAACATAAGCGAGGCTGAGATTGACGAACTTGCAAGAGAGGTTGTTGCGGAAGTAAAGCTCAGGGCGCCATTCTTTAGCTTGGCGGATTTTATAAATAGGCGCTTGATGAAGTATTCGGACGCTTCGGGCGATGAGGATTTGTCTTACCAGAGCTTGATGGGCACCCTGTCGGCGGCAATTGCAAGGGCTTCCGAGCAGCAGACTGGTTCTAAAGCAACAATATTCAATGCGGACTACAACTTCACAAAGCAAAACCCGTCTGCTACGGATTTATTGACGATGATGCGCGATACTTCGCGCGAGTCAATAGAGCAGGCTTCCATGGCGCCCTACGGCAAGTATTACCGCAGAAGCGCGGGAATACCCGGCGCGCAGCTATTGCAGTCGCAGCTTCTGACGGCCTATGCGCCATTTATGACCGTCCGCGGCGATACCTTCACTATCAGGGCTTACGGCGAATACCTAAACCCCTTGACTGGCACGTCCGCAAAGGCTTATTGCGAGGCCCTAGTGCAGCGCAGTGCCGAGACTGTGGAGCCCTCGGACGACATTGTGAAGCCCCTAGAACCCTTCGGGCGCAAATTTAAGATTGTATCTTTCCGCTGGCTTACTCCGGCAGAACTTTAATCGCATATTTTCCCGATTCGCGCTTCTGTTTGGAAGCGCGGTTTT
>URYY01000073.1 GCA_900552245.1 uncultured Opitutales bacterium
GCCACTTGATTGCAGATTTGGTTCCGGATATGGAGGCGCTGGGGCTCGAGAGAAGCAAATCAAAGCAAGATTCCGAAAGAGGCACTTACGAAATTTTGGAAAACGAGCTTTTGGTTCCGAATTTCCACTCCATAAAGATAAAGGCTCCGGAGATGGCTAAGTACGCCAAGCCCGGGCAGTTTGCTATTTTAATGGCAAATCAAAACAGCGAGCGCTCGCCCTTTACAATTGTAGATTGGAGCGAGAAGGAGGGCTGGGTTCAGTTTGTCATTGAGGAGGTCGGCCGCTCGAGTTCGGAGCTAGCAAGGTTAAAGAAGGGCGACTTCTTAGAGAGCGCGAGCGGGCCCCTGGGAACTCCGTTTGACTTCTCAAAGTTCAATAAGGATTCCAAGGTATTGCTCTTGGGAGGTTGCTACGGAATTGCGGCTATATATCCAATCGCCCGCAAGTTAAAGCAGATGGGCGCGCGCGTCGTTGCCGCCATAGAGGCTTCAACAGCGTTTATGGTATTCTTTGACAAGAAGCTCGCAGAGGTTTGCGACGAGGTTCACGTTCTAACGCGCGATGGAACCGCTGGCACCAAGGGCGATTGCGCTGCCTACTACAAGCAGCACGCAAAGGAATTCAACGCCGCAGTGAGTGTCGGTTGCGTATTTATGATGAAGCAGTGCTCGCGCCTCGCACCGGAAACTGAAATTTCGCTTTGCGCGCTCAATCCCATAATGGTTGACGGAACCGGCATGTGCGGAGCTTGTCGAGTAAGCGTAGCGGGCGATACAAAGTTCGCCTGTGTCGACGGTCCGTTCTTCGACTTGGGCAAGGTTGATTTTGACGAGCTTGCAAAGCGCAGAACTGCTTACTCGCTGCTTGAAATAGACGCTATGCCGCGCCATTTGGGCGGGGCTTGCCACAAATAATTTAAAGAGGTGTTCGCAATGTCTGAAAATGTTGTAAGAAAGTTGAGAGCTTCGGGTTTGCCGCGCCACGCTATGCCGGAACAAAACCCAAAGAAGCGAGCCACCAATTTTGAGGAAGTGCCCTTGGGCTTTTCCTTGGAAGTAGCGATGGAAGAGGCTACGCGCTGTCTGCATTGCCCAAAGCCGAGGTGCGTGGCGGCTTGCCCTGTCAACATAAATATTCCCGATTTCGTGGGTTCTATAGCAGAGGGTAAAATAGAGGAAGCTGCCGCAAAGTTGAAGACGCAGAGCGCGCTTTCTGCCGTTTGCGGAAGAGTCTGCCCTCAGGAGTTGCAGTGCGAGGGTTCCTGCATATTGGGGCTTAGGTCAAAGCCTCTTTCAATCGGAGCTCTCGAGCGTTTTGCGGCGGATTACGTGCGCGAAAATCACTTGGAGAAGATTCCGCAGAAGGCGGCGCCAACGGGCAAGAAAGTAGCGGTTATAGGTTCGGGGCCTGCAGGGATAACGGCGGCTTTGGATTTGGCCTTGGCAGGGCATGAGGTTGACGTATTTGAGGCCTTGCACTTCCCGGGAGGTGTATTGATGTACGGAATACCGCAATTCCGCCTGCCCAAGGAAATTGTTTTGCACGAGGTAAATACCCTGAAGAGCTTGGGTGTGAATATACATCTAAACCATCTCGTAGGAAAGATGGAGACGATAGACGAGCTTCTCGCAAAGGGATATGATGCGATATTCATTGGCTCCGGCGCGGGGCTTCCGAACTTTATGGGCATTCCGGGCGAAAATAGCGTTGGCGTATTCTCGGCAAATGAATTCCTCACGCGCTTTAATCTGATGAAGGCTTACGATTTCCCGCATCACGGAACAACGCCCATACGAGCAAAGCACATTATTACTGTTGGCGGTGGCAATGTAGCTATGGACGCCGCAAGAACCGCCCTGAGAGCCGGTGCAAAATCTACACTCGTTTATCGCAGAGCGCGCGAGCAGATGCCTGCGAGAGCTGAGGAAGTGCACCACGCAGAGCAGGAGGGAGTAAACTTTAAGTTGTTAACGGCTCCAAAGAGGGTTGTGGCAGACGAGAAAAGCAGGGTAATTGGACTTGAGTGCATACAGATGCAGCTAGGCGAGCCAGATGCTTCAGGCAGGCGAAGCGTTGTCGAAATTCCGGGTACTGAGTTTGTGATAGAGTGCGATGCTGTTGTGGCTGCGATAGGAAACCGTCCGAACCCGCTAATTCCCATGACTTGCTCGAGCTTGAAGACTACGCGCAAGGGGACTTTGGAGGTCGATCCCGTAACCTTGCAAACTTCCATTCCGGGAGTCTTTGCAGGCGGCGACGTTGTAAGCGGGGCTGCTACTGTAATTAGCGCTATGGGGCAGGCGAAGAAGGCCGCGGCAAACATAAATAAATATTTGCGCGGAGAACCCTTGAATGAAGCGCCTGCGAATACTGCTAAGTAATGACGACGGCATAGACTCTCCGTTTTTAGGCCGCTTTCTGGAGGCGTTCTCTGGTAGCGGCGCGGAGGTTTTGGCGGTGGTGCCGGCTTGCGAGCAAAGTTGGATTGGCAGGGCCTATTCGCGCCACAAAAAATTGACTCTCAAAAGTCGCGGTAAGATAGGCGGCGCCGAGTGCTTTACCGTGGACGGAACTCCGTCTGATTGCGTAAATATAGCTCTCGGGCACCTCTTTGAAGATGGAAGGCTTCCCGACGCGGTGGTGTCGGGCTTAAATATAGGTCAGAATTTGGGAATGCCGCTTTTGTGGAGCTCTGGAACATTTTCGGCTGCTGCTGAAGGTGCCGGGTGGGGCTTGCCGGCCTTTGCATTCTCTCAGCAACTTGCCAGCGAATTTTACGAAATTTGCAGACTAAAGCACGCGCCCGCTCCAGAGGCTTTAGATAAGATTTTGCTGGCATCTTGCAGAAAGAGCGCGGAGCTTTTAAATGAATTTCTACTCAATCAAAAGTGCAAGAGAGGCGAGGTCTGCAACGTCAATTTCCCGCTCGACTACTCCGAGTCAACGCCCCTTAAAGAGAGCGTCGCGGCGGTCGTTAAGATGTGCTCCCTCTACAGGCGCAGCGGCGATGACTCGTTTGACTTTAAATACGCAATAGCCGAGGCCGAAAATCCCGAGAGCCTAAACGATATGCAGTGCCTTAAAAACTCTTGGGCTTCCTACTCTTTTATAAAAATTGCCGATTTCAAGGATTGAGTGAATCTCTGCAAAAATTTCTAGCATCTGCGGGGAAGAGTGCGAAGAGCTTCCTCTTAGATTTGATATTTCCCAGGCATTGCGTATCTTGCGGAAAGCCGAACCCAAAGGGGGTTTACGAGTATCTTTGCCAAGATTGCGCAGACGGCGTGTTTTCCCACCAGTTAAATCGATGCAAGCGTTGCTCGGAAATTGTCGGGGGCGATGTGCCTGTTCGAAGGTGCGCTAAGTGTGAGGGGCAGAACTTTAACTTTGAGGAGTCCCGCGTGGTTTGCGAGTATGCGGATGCTGGGAGGGATTTAATTTTGGAGTTAAAGTACAAAGGCGGCGTTTGGGTTGCGTCTGACATGGCCAAAATGTGCGAAAAGCTCGCTGATTTTGACGAGTATTTTCGCGATGCTTTTCTAGTTCCTGTGCCGATACACAGCTCCAGAAAATTGAAGCGCGGCTACAACCAAAGCGAAAAAATAGCGCGCGCTATATGTGAGAATTTTAAGCACCTAAACCTGCACTTGGCTGAAATTTTAAAGCGTGTAAAGCCGACACCCACCGAGACTCTACTCAGCAGGCAGGACAGGGCTGAGAACGTTAAAAACGCCTTTAAAATCGTGGCTAACAACGTCCCGAAAGACGCAAACATTATAGTGCTAGACGATGTCATGACAAGCGGCGCTACCTTGAACGAGTGTGCCAGGGTTCTAAAGCGCTCGGGATTTGAGAATGTCAGGGCATTTGCCTTTGCGCGGCGCTCGTAAATGAGGAAGAGGGCTCGGATTGTCCGCTTTGGGGCTCTTTCTAAAGTGTGCGTCTATTTTGAATCAGGCAATCTTTGCCAATTTCTACTCAGATTTTAGCTTTACAAGGCCTCTAAAATAGGCGAGAATTACGTAGCTTTTTCTATCTAATTACACATGAATCAAAGAATGCGCGGCTTTAACTATTTTAAATTTTTTGCGGCTATGTGTGCAGTGCTCTTACTCGCCGCCTGTTCCGCTTTGTTTACGCCATACAATAGAATTACGCTGAGGCTTGACGATTCAGAAGCTGTTTGCGAAGTTGGCGATATTGTGATTGTAAGCCTGGATTCAAATCCGACCACGGGTTACGATTGGACTCCGGTGTCATACAATTCCTCCATACTAAAACTAGAATCCCGCAACTTTATAAAGAGCAGTGAATTTATGCGAAGGGCGGAGAATATCGTATCGGCGGGATCTTTTGAGGCGAATGAGCTTGTGGGCGCAGCCGGTGTCACTGAGATTGCCTTTGTAGCCCAGCATCCGGGAGAATCGGAGATAAAATTGGAATACGAACGCCCTTGGGAGGGGAAGTCAACGCGCGAGGCCGTCTTTAAGATAAAAGTGATGGACGATACAAACTAATTTAACGAATTTAGGCCGGTATGTTGGACTAATTGCACATTATTTTTAAGCGCTTTTAGAATTTGTACTGTCATAAAATTCGCTTGCAATCGTTCCAATATGTGGCGTATGCTCGAACAGTACATTCTAGTTTTACTTCATTTGTACTGCAGAAATCAGATTGCTTGATACTTTAACTTAACACACAAATATATGAGCAGAAAAAATTACACAAGAAGGGGGTTCTTTAAAACTGCCTCGCTTACGGGCGCCGGATTTTTAATTGCGTCCAACCTATTTGCCAGAAATTGCGTTTCCGCAAATGGCAGGATAAACATGGGGGTCATCGGTTGCGGAAAGATGGCAGACGGCCACATAGGTGGTATGATTGACAACAAAAAGTGCAGGTTGGTAGCCCTTTGCGACGTTGATAGCGCAAGAATGAATTACCAAAAGCAGCGCATTGAAAATGCCTATAAATCTCGCGGAATTGCGGCGGATTCCCTCAAGACTTTCAAAGATTTTAGAGAGCTTTTGGCGGAGCCCGGCATAGATGCAGTTTTAATTGCAACTCCGGACCACTGGCATGCAATTCCCGCAATTTGCGCTGCAGAGGCTGGCAAGGCGGTATATTGCGAAAAGCCGCTGACATTTACAGTTGCTGAGGGCCGCAAAGTGGTAGAGGCTGTTAAGCGTACTGGAGCCGTATTCCAAGTTGGTTCCCAACAGCGCTCGTCGCCCGAATTTAGAAGGGCTGTGGAGCTTGTTAGAAACGGCTATGCGGGAGATATAAAGGAAGTCTGGGTGGGCGTTAGCGTAGGCGGCCCAGAGCCCATGAATTGGAAGCCCGAGCAGTGCCCGGAAACTATAGATTGGGAAATGTGGTGCGGCCCGGCTCCATACAATCCGTACTTCTCAAATTTGCTTCCAAAATTCAACCCCGACAGGCCCTATGACCATGGTTGGAATGCTTGGAGATCCCACATAGATTACGGAAACGGCAGCCAGGCCGACTGGGGTGCCCACCAGTTCGACATTGCGATGTGGGGCTTGGGGCTCGACGGAAAGGGCATAAAATATATAAATGTTAGCGACAAGGGCGATATGCCCGGCGGCAAGGGCTGGAGGCAATACAAGTATGTCACAGAATCCGGAATTCCGCTTTACAAGGGCCTGTATCCAAAATCTCCAAAGAAGATTGACGGAGGTTTGACTTTCGTGGGCACTGAAGGCGTTATAGCGGCCTCTCGCGGCCATTTCTATTCGAGCAATCCCGCTCTTGAAACGGCAAAGCTAAACGACGGCGACGAATTTGTGTTAAATTCGGACAACCATCGCGATAATTTCTTTGATGCAGTATTAAAAGGTACTCCTCTTGCGGCTCCCGTTGAGGTTGGTCACTCGTCTTGCACACTCTGCATACTTGGCAACATAGCCAACAATTTGGGGCGCGACCTAGAGTGGAATTGGCGCACTGAAAAGTTCGTAAATGACGAAGAGGCAAATAGATTCCTTAGCCGCAAAAATCGCGGACAGTGGGCTATGTACTAAAATCGAAAGAGGAGAACTTATAAGATGAAAAAAACATTTTTGCTATTTGGACTATTTGCGGGATCCGCTCTATTTGCCCTGCAGCCGTCGGATAAATTGAGCGTTCAGGACATGTCGGCCAGAATTGAGTCTATGAGAAATTTTGAGTGGACCGGCAACAAGCACGAGCTTGTAAGCTACGTGTATCCGCTCTACTACACAGCTACTGCCGACGAAAAGCAAGCTCTGGAAATTGAAAAGAAACTCTTAAGCGAGCTTGAGTCCGGACAGGGCAACTTGCGCTACAAGATGCTCCTTGCCCAGTCTCTAGAGATTTCTGGCATACAGCAGTCTGCAATGGCGCTTGCCGAAGAAATTTTAAAGGCGTCTAAATCCGCCGAGAACCAAGGCTGGTGCGAGCGCATCATATCGGCTTTGGGCTCTGCTTCAGATCCGGATGCAAACAAGGCTTTGCTAAAGATTTTTGCGGGGGCTTCCGAGCCTTTAAAGATTTCCGCAATGAGCGCGCTAAGCACGAGAAAGGCCGGGTTTAAGGAGGCGGCAGGTGTCTTAAATTCTCAGATTGCATCGGGCTTTAAGAACTTGCCACTCACATACGCTTCAATAGCCGCAATGTCAAATTTGGGCGGTGAAAACTCAATGAAGGGTTTGGCCTTGGCTTACAAAAAGGCGAAAAATCCGGCAGTTAAGCTAGCGGCTTCTACGGCCTATTTTACGGCGGCTTCAAATTTAAAGAAAGCTAGCGCGGCTGCGGAGTCTTTTGCCGCAGAGATAATGGCAGACAAGCAGGCGAATCTGCCGACGAAGTTGCAGGCCTATGCGTATCAGTTAAAGACCTCCAAGGCCTCTAAGCCTCAGTCGCGCGATTTTGAGCTGCTTGCGATAGATTTGTTAAGGATGAATCCAAGCTTGCCGATACCGACTTTCCTCAGCCTGCAAAATCTAGACGAGTCGGCGCAGACTATGCTCGTTCAGGTTCTGACCGATAGGGGCGTAGGGTATGATGAAATCATAAAATTAAATCCAAAAACTCCGGAGCTGGCGGAGGCAATAGCGAGAGCGGCTGCCAAAATGGGCTCCCAAAAGGACTATCAAAAGCTCCTTTCCTTTGCTCCGCTATTTTCCGATAAGCGGGCGATGCGCGCAATTTCCATTTACATTGCCGACGTAAATGGCGAGAACAAGACACACACGCTAAGCGCCCTTCAAAAGGGGGCTGATGCCTCTGTTTCCGACTTGATAGCGGCAACGTTGGAGAACTTGGATTCTTCCAGCGCCGCAGCGGAGCTCATAGAGCAGGTTAAGTCTGGCGATTCAACATCTCAGCTAAATGCTATAAAGACTCTATCTTCGGCCCAGGCCAAGGCCCCCGAGATATTTGTGGCACTTTGCGGAATTTACCCGAGCATAAAGGATTCCGGCGTTTTGTCGGCAATGCAGCGCTTGATGGTCGCGCAATCCAGACTATCTTGCACAGATGCAATGTTGCAGGCGGCAATCGCCCAGTTCAATTCCGCAAAAGACGCCAAGGCCCGCAATTTCTTCATTCGCTTTGCCTCCGAAACTTCAAGCAAAGCCGCGGCGGAATTTTTGGCCGGCGCTTACTCAAAGGGAATGAAAAGCGAGGCTTTGAGAGAGTTTGGAAAGTGGAAGAACGACACTGCATTCGACGCACTTATGAAGCTTGAGAAGGCTAATAAGGCTGACAAGGCCAAGATAAGAGACGTGATGGTTTCAATTCTTACAAAGAATGCGCTGTTTGATTCGCCTGTGGTCAAGTACATTTCGAGCACTGCAATAAATGAAAGGGAGAGAAATTTGCTTACAATGCTCGAAGTTCCGACTTTCGGCGATAGCAAGTTTGTGGACGTAGGCGGCGGAGTCAAAGCCATTGCAAACAGAGGGGGAGAAGACGTCAAAAAAGCCTTTGATGGCGATATGACAACCCGCTGGGCAAGCAACGGCAATCGCGAGCCGGGAATCGGTTTCATGGTCGAGCTTCCGCAGGCAGAGAGTGTAAAATCTGTCGAGCTTATGCTTGCAAACTCTAGGGGAGACAGAGTCTTGGAGCCCAAGGTCTTTGTCGGAGACTCTCCATCAAATTTGCGAAAGGCCGATGTCAAATACTCCAAGGCTGAGGACAAAGATGTGTTCACTTTCGCAAAACCCGAAAAATTCAAGGTCATTTGCATAGTAAATACCAAGGATTCCGGAGGATTCTGGAGCATATACGAGTTTAAGTTCGTAAAGTAATAGTTTCTTGCGACAAAAAGCCCGCCCGATTTCGGAGCGGGTTTTTTTTGCCAAAATTCGATTTTAAACTCTATTTTTTTTGACAATTAGGCTTATTGAAGACAGAGTATTCAAAATTTTTGATTTATGTTGTCGAAAGAATTTTTAAACGGTTTCAAATGGTCCCGCAAAGACCTGACCTGCATAAAGGATTTGTCGCTCTGGGAGATTGAAGAGATAATGTCTCTTGCAGAGGTTTTTAAAGAGAGCATAGTTTCCAAGATAGGAAAACTTCCATACCAGAGGGGCAAGACCATAGTGAATTTGTTTCTGGAGCCGAGCACGCGCACTCGCAACGCCTTTGAGATGTCGGCGCACAGGCTGGGGGCCGACGTCTTGAGCGTAAATTCTTCGGCAAGCTCCATAACAAAGGGCGAGACTCTGAAGGATACGGCAAGGAATTTGGAGGCGATAACTGCCGATATGATTATAATTCGCCACTCTGCAGCAGGGGCGGCGCAGTACCTGGCCGAGAGACTTTCAATCCCCGTAATAAACGCGGGCGACGGAGCCCATGCGCACCCCACGCAAGGCCTGCTAGACGCCTTCACATTGCGCGAGCATCTGGGCAAAGACCTAAGGGGGAAGAAGATTACCATACTTGGTGATATTCTATTTAGCAGAGTTGCACGCTCAAATTTGTATTGCCTTCAGAAATTGGGGGCCGAGGTGACTCTATCGGGCCCCTCAACTTTGATTCCGCGCGATTTTGAAAAAATGGGCGCAAAAATTTGCTACGACTTTAAGGAGGCCGTAGCGGACGCCGACGCTGTTATGCTTCTCAGAATACAGCACGAGCGCCAGAGCGCAACCCACTTTCCTTCTGTAGCCGAATATGCAAACGTCTTCGGTTTAAATAAAGCCCGCGAATGCTATCTTAAAAAGGACGCAATCATAATGCACCCGGGCCCGATAAATAGGGGGGTTGAGCTTGATACCTATCTGGCGGATTCCGGAAGATCGGTAATTCTAGAGCAGGTTACAAACGGTGTGGCCGTGAGAATGGCAGTGATACATCTTTGCCTTAGCGCCGCCAGCAAAAGAGGATAGAAAATGAAAAATTTGATTGTAAAAAATGCAAGGCTCATAGATCCGGCAAACTCGAGAGACGAAGTTGCGGATCTCTATGTTGAAGATGGAGTTTTTGTGGACTCGGCCCCGAAAGACGCCGAGGTAATTGATGCAAAAAATAAGGCTATAATTCCCGGAATAGTCGATATGCACGCTCACTTGCGCGAGCCCGGGCAAACGTCTAAGGAAACTATTTTAAGCGGCACAAGCGCCGCTGCAGCGGGCGGCATTACTAGTGTGCTTGCAATGCCAAACACAATTCCGGCTGTTGATAACGCAGCCACCGTAAGGCTCATATTTGAGCTGATACGCCAAAATGCAAAAGTTAGGGTCTACCAGAGCGGCTGCATAACTGAAGGTCGAAAAGGCGAGAAGCTCGCGCCGATAGGATCTTTGAAAAAGGCGGGCGTTGTCGCCATAACAGACGACGGCGGCTGCGTCCAGAATCACGAGCTTATGCGCAGAGCCATGGAGTATGCGGATATGTTCGGGCTTTTAGTCATGGATCACTGCCAAGACGCCTCTCTAACCAAAAACGGCCAGATACACGAGGGGGAGTGGTCTTGCAAACTGGGGCTGACAGGCTGGCCGTCGGCCGGAGAGGATCTTATTGTTTCGCGCAATGTCATACTTTCGCACTACACAAAGGCGAGAGTGCACTTGCAGCATATTTCAAGCGCGTACTCCGTCGACATTATAAGGAGGGCAAAGGCAAGGGGAGTGAGGGTATCGGCAGAGGCCACCCCGCACCACATAGCCCTCACCGACGCAGCTTGCGACAATTTTAATACAAATGCAAAAATGAATCCGCCTCTAGGTTCTGAGGAGGATAGGCAGGCCCTCATACGCGGCTTGTGCGACGGAACCATAGACGCCATAGCAAGCGACCACGCGCCGCATACTGTGAACGACAAAGACAAGGAGTTTGACTACGCCGCATTCGGTATCATTGGCTTTGAGACATCCCTGAGCGTCTGCTACGAGACCTTGGTAAAAAGCGGCATAATGCCGATAAATAAGCTGATTGAGCTTATGACAATAAATCCGGCCAGGCTCTTGGGTATAGATGCTGGAACCCTCTCAAAGGGAGCAGCTGCCGACTTCGCGGTAGTAGATTTTAACGCAGAGTATATTTACGACAAAACTTACTCTCGCTCCATCAATTCTCCGTGGCTGGGCAAGAAGCTTTTTGCCAGGGTTGAGCGCACCTTTGTAGGCGGCAAATGCGTCTATAGCCTCGATAGAGGCGTAGAGTAAAGATGGAGTTTGACGCAGATAAATTTTCGTCTCTCGGCGCCGGCGCGGCCTTTATTGCCGCATGCATCTCCAAGGCGTTTGAAACGGCCGACATCGACGCCATCATG
>URYY01000074.1 GCA_900552245.1 uncultured Opitutales bacterium
GCCCGGGCTGCCGAAGCGTCCGGTTTCACCGACGGAGTAGGGCGGGAAGTTGTAGTGCAGTATGAAAGACTTTTGTTTAGTTCCGCCGGTGAGCCCGTCGAGCTCCTGGCAGTCTCTCGTTGTGCCGAGGGTCGTAAGCACCAGGGCCTGTGTTTCTCCGCGGGAGAACAGCGCGCTGCCGTGCACGCGGGGAAGAACGCCTGTTTTTGCGCTTATCGGGCGCAAGTCCATGTAGGTCCTGCCGTCGCAGCGCTTGCCGGCGTCGAGAATATTGTCGCGGTACACTTTTTCCTGCAATTCTTCGAACGCCATTTTAATTTGCGCCATGTCGAATTCTTCCTCGCCGATTTTGCCTTTTACAAATTCGGCGGTCTCCTGCATTAGGGCGTCGACGTCGGCCTGCCTCTTTAGCTTGCTGTCTTGGAATACGGCTTCGAGAAGGCGCCCGCCGACGTATTCGGAGCACATCTGCATAATTTCCGGCTTGCATACGACAAGCGGAAATTCGCGCTTTTGCTTTCCGCAGATTTTAGCGAGCTCCTTCTGGGCGGAGATTATTTTCTGAATCTGAACCTGTGCAAATTCGAGAGCTTCTATAAATCTGTCTTCGGGGCACTGTTCGGCGGATCCCTCAATCATCATCATCTCGCGCTCGTTGCCGACGTACACGAGGTCGAGGGTGGAGTCGAGCATTTGCTCGTGGGTCGGGTTGACTACGAATTTCCCGTCGATTTCGCCGATTCTTACGCCGCCGATAGGTCCGTTCCACGGAATGTCGGAAATAAGCAGCGCCGCGGACGCGCCGTTTACCATCAAAATATCGGGGTCGTTTACCATGTCCGCCGAGAGCAGAAGCCCTATTACCTGGACTTCATTCATAAAGCCCTTCGGAAATAGCGGGCGAAGGGGCCTGTCGCAAAGTCTCGATGTCAGAATTTCTTTTTCGTTGGGGCGGCCTTCGCGTTTGAAATAGCCTCCGGGGATTTTTCCGGCGGCGGAGAAGGTTTCGCGGTAGTCCACCGTGAGGGGGAAGAAGTCCTGCCCGTCGCGCAGGGCTCCCGCCGCTGTCGCGGTGACGAGGAGGTTTGTCTCTCCCATGCTTATTGTCACCGATCCGTTCGCCTGCTTGGCTATCGATCCGGTGGAGATTTGTATTCCGAGGTCGGGGACCTCTACACTGTATTTTTGATCCATTATATTTTTCCTTTTTTGCAGCCGTACGGTTGGGACGTCTCGGGCGTGCGATTTCTCTTTGTCGGCGTGTTGTTTTTAGCCGAATAAAATATATGCGTCTGCAAGACAAACATTAAACGGCGGGTGTGTCCAGCCTAATTGAACGGCGATTGTCAGTTTTCGATATTTTTTGCGACATTTTTTTCAGGCGGCGCCAAAAGCGTTGCGGCGCATGGGGCAGGGGCGGATTTTTGTTTTAGAGTTGCCTTATAATTCCATTCGCGGTTTGGGATATTTTTTGCGTTTGTTTTTCGCGTTTGCCTGTAATGCGGCGAGAATTTTTTTTATCGTTTTTAATAAGAGTTTTCCTTCAAAGTTTAAGTTGTGAGGTTGTGGTTCCCATTCGGCTTGCCAAACGGCAAATTTTTAGGATAAGCCTGAAAAATCCCCCGCCGCGCGCGCATTGGCGCGGAATCCAAACGGGGCTAAAAAAATGCGCGGAAGGTTTTTTATAAGCACGAGGCATTTTAGCTTTTAGAAAAATTTTCAATTTTTTGCGGAATATCAGTTAAACCTTACATTGCAATTCACCCTTAAAAAAAGTAAAAATTCCGCGTTTTTTATAAGTCATAAAATTTCATTAATTTTATGCGGCAAGTTCGCAAAAAATCTGCGCGAATTAAATAAAAAAAGTTAAATTTTGCTCGCGAATCGGCGCAAAATAAATGCGATATCAAGGCGCGAAAAAAATTACGCGTTTTCTCCAAAGAGCGACAATAGGCGCGAGTGCGATATTTCGTACAGAGTTTTGCGCCCGTCGGGGGAAGTCATGTGCATAGGGCACGAGAGGAGATTTGATAGCAGGGAAGTGGCGGATTCCTCCGTGCATACGAAGCCCCCTATGCCTATTTTGCCCGCGGCGATATACGCAAACATTTCGTCGCCGAGCCTCTTGGAGCGCGTTCTGAGCCCGCTTTCTGACGAGCTCTCGACAATGTCACGCACAAATTTTTCCGCCTCTGAAAATTCGAGCCATGCGGGCGTTGCGGCAATCCTGTAATATCCCTTGCCGAAATCGTCTATCTCGAAGCCGCACGATTCAAAAAGCGCCCTGTTGGCGCGGAAAAATTCGTCATCGGAGATTCCGAACTCCATTGTTATCGGCAGCAATAATTTTTGCGAAGGCGTCTTTTCCCCCTCCAACGCCTTCATTATGCGGTTGAAGTCAACTCTCCTGAGAGCGGATAAAATTGACATTATTGCCATTGATTTTGGCGTCTCGAATATTGCAAACCTTCGGGCTATGCACCCGACATACCTCCATGTGGGGTTCGCCGTCGCTGCCCGAACCGCCTTCGCCGTCCGCAAATCCTCCGAATATTCGCTGAAAGCGCGGCTTTTGTCTGCGTCGGGGAGTATTGCAGGGGCCGGAGAGGCCGCCGCAACTTCAAAAGCGCGAAGTTCTTCAGCACCGCGATTTTTTTCTGCTCCGTCGTCGGGAGCACTCTCTTTTAGAATTTTCGCGCTCTCGCCGACTTCAAAAGAATTTTCTCCGGCTATCCGCGCACCGTGAAAGTCCGCTTGCTTCCCCGCTGCGGTTATATCGGAAGGGAAGGGGGCTTCGCGCGGGGCGTACATTGCGCCGCCTGCGCCGCCAGAACTTTTTGCCGCCAAGCCCATGCGCGCCTCCTGGGCGGTTTCGGGATTGTTTCGGCTGGCGGAATTTTTGCCGGAAAAGCTTTCAAGCGCGCGCGAAAATTCGCCAGATATTGTGCAATCGCCCGCGCGTCTTCCAAATGCTCCAAATGGCTCTTGGAACGAAAACGATTTAAGGCGCTCGATTATTGCGTCTGCTATAAAATTTTTTACCCCAAGCTCGTCTTTTAGGCGCACCTCCCTCTTTGCGGGGTGGACGTTTACATCGACGGACGACGGGTTCAGCTCTATAAACAAAAACGCTCCGGCAAACCTGCCCTTTGGCACGAATTGCGAGTACGCCTCTTTCACGGCGGCGTACACAGCCCTGCATTCAACGGGTCTGCCATTTATAAATACGCATATGTTGCGGGCAGTCGAAAAAGATTCGCCTGGGACGAGTATCGCGCCCGAGACTTTCATTCCGTATTTTTGCGATTCTTTCAGCTCTATCAGATTTTCCGCCGTCTCCCGCCCGAATATTTTTGATATCCGCGCAATGACGCCGAACCCCTCCTCCGAATGAAACAGCACTTTGGAGTTTTCTACGAGAGTCAGCGACAAGTTCGGGAGGGCGAGCGCGTAAAGGCGGCAGAGTCTCGCAATATGGCCCGCCTCGACGTTGTCGCTCTTTAAAAATTTGCGCCTTGCGGGAACCGAGCAGAAGAGATCCTCAACTAGTATCTCCGTGCCGCGCGACATCGCGCACTCCGAATTTTCCAAAACTTTGCCCGCGTAAATTCTAACGCAGCTGCCCACCTTTTGCCCTTCGGGCTTGCTTCTTATTAGAAACTTAGAGACGCTCGCAATAGAGGGCAGGGCTTCCCCCCTAAATCCGAAACTTGAAATTGTATCGAGATCGTCCGCCGAGCGAATCTTGCTTGTGGCGTGCGCTTCGAGCGCCGTCAGAATTTGATCGGGGCTCATTCCGTGGCCGTCGTCCGAAACCTTAACGAGGGTTTTGCCTCCATTGTTAAACTCTATATCTATTCTCTTTGCACCTGCGTCCAGCGAATTTTCCAAGAGTTCCTTCACCGCAGATGCGGGGCGCTCCACGACTTCGCCTGCCGCAATTTTGTTTGCGACATCGTCTGTCAAAATTCGTATTTCCGGCAAAGACATAAAGATTTATTCCACTTCCACCCGTTTTATCGGCAAGGTTTGCTAAGCTTGGGCGTTGTACCTTTCTATAAATTCCCCGCTCCACTTGAGGTAGTCTCCGGCTTCTATGTGCGCTCTGGCTTCGCCCATAAGAGTCAGGAAAAATGAAATGTTGTGTATGGACAAAAGCGTGCCCGCAAGCGATTCTCCAGCCGTTATGAGGTGCCTTATGTAGGCCTTGGAGAAATTAGAGGCGTAGCTTGGAATTGTAGGATCTATCGGAGACGGATCGTCCTTAAAGCGCGCGTTTTTTAAATTTATAAGCCCGTCGCGAGTGAAGGCGTTTGCGTGCCTTGCAAGGCGCGTAGGCATCACGCAGTCAAACATATCGGCACCCAGCGCAATCATTTTTAATAGCTGAACGGGCGTTCCAACTCCCATTACGTAGCGAGGCTTTTCAAAGGGCAGAAATTTTGCCGAGGCATCGACTTGCTTTAGCATCTCCTCTTCGGGCTCGCCGACGCTCACTCCGCCTATTGCGTATCCCGGAAAGTCCAATAAGGACAGCTCGCTAGCGCAGAAATTCCGCAAATCTTCGTAAATGCCGCCCTGTACAATTGCAAATAAAAGCCTGCCTTTGTCGGGCAACTTAAGGTGCGCATCAAGGCAGCGCCCCGCCCAGCGTATGGTTCTCTTTACCGATTCTTCGCAGGGCTTTTTATCGCAGGGGTAGGGTATGCATTCGTCCAAAACCATTCTGATATCGCTGCCGATTTCGTCCTGAATTTTCATGCAGGATTCGGGCGATAGAAATATCTTGGAGCCGTCTAGGTGAGACTTAAACGTGATTCCCTCTTCGCTTATTTTTCTCAACTTTGATAAGCTAAAGGCCTGAAAGCCGCCGCTGTCTGTCAAAATGGGCTTATTCCAGCCCATAAACCTGTGAAGCCCCCCCATCTTATCTATCAGCGCCGACGTTGGTCTGATATTTAGGTGGTAGGTGTTTGCAAGTATTATTTGCGCTTGCGTATCTTCGACTTGGGCTACGGTCAAACCCTTTACCGCAGCTTGCGTGCCAACGGGCATGAATATGGGTGTTTGCACCTGCCCGTGCGGAGTAGTTAAAACTCCGCGCCGAGCGCCGCCGTCTGTAGTGATAATCTTAAACATCTAATTAGAGTATCGGGGCCGGAGTGTAGCTCTTTGCCTCCGGATAGCGGTCTAGCCAAGCCTGCACGCGCTCCGCAAAGTTTAGCGCCTGCTCTTTTGCCATGCCTGTGTGCGTCCTGCCCTGAGTTAAAATCGCATCGAGTGCGGGTTTGTCTAATGGCATGCGCTCGTCGTTTGCCAGCCTCTCAAACAAGTTGTTTGATGTTATTTTGCCGGCGCGCAAGTCGCGCAATGTGGCAACTGCATGCTCTTTTATTACCTCGTGTGCATCTTCTCTGCCCATTCCGTTTTTGACTGCCTGCATCATGACTGTCGTAGTTAGCAAAAACGGCATGTATTTGTCGCACTCAGCCTCTATAACTGCCGTATTTATCTCCATTTGCCTTGCTATGGTAAGGAATGTCTCGAGCAGGCCGTCTATGGCAAAGAAGGAGTCCGGAAGCATAACGCGCCTTACTACCGAGCAAGACACATCGCCCTCGTTCCACTGGTCGCCCGCAAGAGAGGCTCCCATCTCTAGGAATCCGCGCAGGATTACCACAAAGCCGTTGAGGCGCTCGCAGCTTCTCGAATTCATTTTGTGCGGCATTGCAGACGAGCCTGTCTGGCCCTTTGCAAAGCCCTCGCCGGCAAGCTCGTGGCCTGCCATTATTCTCAGAGTCTTGGCAAATGAGCTGGGGCCCGACGCCACTTGGTAAAGCCTTGAAACTGTCTCGAAATCGAGTGAGCGCGGGTAAACTTGCCCCGTAGCTCCAAATGAGTTTGATATACCCAAGTGGTTTAGGATTATCTCGTTTAGTTTCTTGGCCTTTGCGGCGTCTCCGTTAAATAGCGTAAGCTGGTCAAGCTGAGTGCCTATGGCGCCTTTAATCCCTCTGACAGGGTAGGTGTCAATCAGTTGCTGGAGTTCCTCTACTGCGCGGATCATATCCTCTCCAAACATGGCAAAGCGCTTGCCAAGAGTCGTAAGCTGAGCTATTACGTTGTGAGTGCGGGCCGCATAGGGAAAATCCGCATACTTTTCGGCGTACATCTTGAAGGCTCCGAGGGCGGATACAGACTTAACTAATATGAATTCCAGAGACTTATATACCTGAAGTTGCTCTACGCACTCTGTGAGGTCGCGGCTTGTCATGCCCTTGTGTATGTGTTCGTAGCCTGCCAGATCGCAAAATTCTTCAATTCTTGCCTTAACGTCGTGCCTAGTTACCTTTTCTCTCCTTTTTATGGATTCGACGTCTATTTGGTTTTTGACGCGCTCATAGGCCTCGATAGCTTCCTCCGGTATGTCCAATCCCAGCTGCTTTTGGGCGCGCATAACGGCAATCCAAAGCTCGCGCTCGAGCAAAATTTTACCTTCCGCGCTCCAGATTTCCCTGATGCGCTGAGAGGCGTAACGTTCAGCCAATACATCCGCAATAATCATGAGTTTTGATGTTGTAGATTTTTTTGCTCTTTAGAAGTATAAAATCCAAAAAATAAAAATTTTTTTTTGGCTATCATTTATTTTGACAAAAGTCTCAAATTCGCTCAGACTACCTGCCAATACATCTTATGAATACAAATTTATCCCACCCCGCCAAGCGAGCATTCACACTTATAGAAGTATTGATTGTCATTGCGATAATAGCGATTCTTGCGGCATTTACGTCGAAGATGTCCGATTCCGTGTCCCAGTCGCAAGACAGGGCAAAGGCCACGACCGACATAGCCGCAATGGCAACGGCCCTTGAGACTTTCAAGGGAATGTACAATGACTACCCGAGGATAAACGCCAAGTCAAACGGCGTGGCCTCCATGCGCGAATTCTACAAGTGCATTATCGGAAAAACCTTTATGAAGTTAAATGGCGACCAGATATCCCTAGTTGACATACAGGGAGCTAGAGATTACAAGCCCTTGCTGGACGTTGCAATTTTGCGCATAGGCGACCCTAAAAAGCCGGACGACACTACGGTAAATTACGACAGCCCCAATGTCTGTATCCTAGACCCATGGGGAAATACCTATATGTACTACTACGATCCCTCCTTGGTTGCGGGCTCGATAGGTCAGTGGGAGTCTTCGGCGTTCATACTGATGTCGAAGGGCATGGACGGAATTGATACCGAGGTAAATTCGATGTACTCAAGCGGCATCTTGCCCGATGAGAGCGATTATCGCGACGCCAAGGGCAATGTAGATAACATCGTATTTGGCTGGGACAACTAGTGGAATTTAAAAACAATTAACCCCTTAAAAGATATTCTATAGATTATGAAAAAGAGAAACGCATTTACCCTAATAGAGCTTCTGATAGTTATTTCTATTATAGCCGTGATGGCAGGGCTTCTTATGCCCGCCATATCTACAGCCCAGACGAGGGCAAAGAAGATGACGTCGAAGAATTTCATGGTTCAGCTTGCGACTGCCATTGAGCGCTACAAGGCTGACTACGGCTTCTATCCCGAGGTTCTGACGGAAAAAGACAGGGTCAACCTCGGCGACGGCAACAATTCCGAAAACCTGATAAAATCTCTGACGGGCAAAAATCCCGACGGCACGGCTCTGTCAAATTCGGACAGAAACAAGTACAACCGCCGAATGATTTCCTACATAGATTTCGACAATACAACCCTCATAAAGAAGAATAACAAGTGGACGATAATAGACGGTTTTGGGAATCCCAATATTTACATTTGCGTGGATAAGACCGGTGCCGGCTCGATAAAGAAGGGCTATCCGGCATTGACGGACGGTTTGAGCGCCGCCACCATAAAGGAGCTTATACCCGACACATCAATGGGCATACGCAAGTCTGTGATACTATTTACGCTAAAGAAGGACGCAAACCGCGATAAGGCTGACTACGACGCCGAGAACGTCTTTACTTGGTAGTTGTGAGGTTTTTTGTATGAGCAGTGCAAGAAAGGCATTTACATTGATAGAGCTATTGGTGGTCATAGCCATCATAGCGACGATAGGAGCGGGCGGAGTTGCCTTAGTTAGGTGGAATACCAGCAAGCAGTCGCTTCTCACGGGGCAGCAGCAGCTGATGTCGGCTTTTGAAGAGGCGCGCATACTGGCTTGCGCAAAGGCTACGCGCACGAGGGTTTTAATATACAAGGGCGACGATGTGTCGCGCAAGTTGCGACAGGTTGGAATAATATACGAGGCCTTTGACGAATACGGAGAGAATATGGGTTGGGTCTCGCATTCGGCCGGCGCTACTCTCCCAAAGGGCGTGTTTTTCATTCCTCCATCGGGAGAGTTTAAGACCCTGGTTGATTTAAATCCGGCCTACAAGGAGTCTGACGTAATAAAGAGCACGTTCAGAAATGGGCTCACGGGAGCGCCTAGTGTCGTTGGCATGTCAAACTTTGGCAGCAAGGTTCCGCAGAGTATAGGCGAAGGCGGTGGAGACTGGTATTGCTACGAATTTTCTCCGGAGGGGCTTTCCGAGAATCCGAGCGCCGTTATTGTCTTGGGAATGGGCAACATAAACAGCAAAGGGCACATTATATTGGATAATCCCTTTGAAATTATGGGGTTTTCGGTGTTGAAAATGGGGAAGGTTGTCGGCTTCCGCGAATATGCGGAGATAGAGGGCAACGTTAAGAAATAAGGTTTTTCTATGCAAAAGAAGAGAGCGTTTACTTTGATAGAGGTAATGATAGCCATAGGCATATTGGCTGTGTCGCTTACCTCGCTTGTGGTTTTGCTTACGGCAGTTTCTACGAAGATATCCGACGTGAGAGCTCAGAGCAAGGCAATTTCGCTTGTTGCCGATTTGGAAGTTCTGTTAAAGACCAAGTCTTTTGACGAGGTTTACAGTTGGGTTAGAAACGCGCGCAATCCCTACGTGATATACTTTTGGGATGAGTATCAGAACTATGATGAGGTTGACGACCCCTCGCTAGTTTCTGTGTCTTCTGAGACTCCCGGCAAAGTTTTGGGTGCGCCGCCGACAGGAGAGGATTTAAGGAGGATAGAGGGCAATGTCTATCGCGTAATACTAACTCTGAGCGAGGATTCTCTGAGGGGCAGGTACGTAAATTTGGACGCGCCCACGGTCCAGTACGGCGGAGGTTCGCTACCCGAGTCTGCAGATAAGTATGGCGAGGCCTTTGTGCCGATAAAAGTCGAGGTTTTGGTAGATCCCTTGGATGATATAGTCGTAGGTTATGGAGATGAAAATCAGAATAACCAGCGCAAGGTTCACACTGATTTAACGGTTAAAATGAGGTAGCGAGGTATGGCGCATAGAGGTAGATATTAATTGTCTCGCGCCCGCAGGGCGTTTACGTTGGTTGAGGTCATGGCGGCCTCTACCATAATGGTGCTTTTAATAGGAGCGGTCTTGTATATGGTCAGTCAGGTCTTGGCCTCTTGGAATGATTCCGCCGGAAAGATTCAGGGCTATTTTGAGGGAGATTCCCTGGCGGATTTCATGCAGCAGGATTTGCAGGCTATGGTTGTAAAGCGCGACGGCAGGGCTTGGATGCAAGTTGCCTATCCCAAGGATGTAGGAATGCTCACGGGCACTAGCATGGGCTCTATTCCGCTTCGCCCGCCGGAAATTATGTTCTTTACACCCACTTACATACGTCCGCGCTTTGACAGCTCTCAGCTTATGAATCGCTCTACCGATAGAACGCCCATACCCGGTAGCGTATGCGCAGTAAAGTATCAGTTGAGTTACAAGAGCCCCTTCCAAGAGGGTTCCGCAAACGAGGGTGCAAATGCAAAGCAGTTTAATGCTTTCTACGGTCTCTACAGAGGTGTTATCGATTCAAAATCGACATTTGAAGAGGCTCTAGGCGATGCGCAGGGAACTGTTGACAATAACGAATACGCCCTCCAGCGCTTTTGGAACGGCACATGCTCTGTATTGAACGATCAGGGCGCGTACGATAAGGGGGCGGATTTAAAGAGCTGGATATTGTCGCCCGAAAATTTTATAGCGGGCAATGTAGTCGATATACAGATAACCTTTGCAATCATGTACAAGCGCGAGGGCGAGAATGTGTCCGAGGGGCAGTCTCCGTACCACGTTGCCTACATAGAGCCTGGTACTCCATTTACTGTCGCGGACAAAATTTATGTCGATGGAAATTTGTACGAGCGCAGTTCAAGCGGCGGCAAGAGCAATGTCTCGCCTTCGGAGGTTGAGAACGGCTTTTTGGCCTTTGCGGAGTTGTCGGTGACCTTCCTATCGGATACGGGCGTATTGGAAATGCGCAATATGCCGCCCGAGGGCAAGTTGCAGCGCTTTCAGGAATTGCGCCAAAAATATGGTACTACAACGACGAGAAAATTTAAGTTTATTGTGGAACCGACCGAGTAATTTGATATGACACTAACACAAGAGCAGGCAAACGAAGTAAAGGAATGGCTCCAAGGCGGGGCGGGGATTGGCGATGTTCAAAAGCGCCTGTCCGAGAAATTTGGCATAAATATGACGTATATGGACGTCAGGTTTCTCATAGACGACCTAAACTTGGAGGTGGTTGACAAGCCCGAGCCAAAGAAGGAAGTTCAGAATCAGGATGCGGCGGCTCAGGAGCAGCCCAGTGGGCAGACCGGC
>URYY01000075.1 GCA_900552245.1 uncultured Opitutales bacterium
CCCAGTACATGGGCAACCGCTACTTGGATTTCTCGGACTCTGCAAAGGCTCAGTACGAAAAGTGGCGCGCGCAAAATGCGACTACCGCCCCGGAATTTCCAAAGAGCTTCCCGGCGACAGATGAATTCATACACGACCCGTGCTGGAATTTGTTCCGCTCTCACTGGCTTGCCGATTGGGTGAATAACGACGCCCGCGCCTATCGCGAGGGCTTCGGCGAAAAGCCCGTTTGGATTGCCTCCGACTATCTCGATGCGAACGAGAAGACCATGGACGCCCGTCTGGGTAACCCCATGAATTTCCTACTGCACCTCGTAGAGCCCGACATTTTGCAGGTAAACTGGACTTGGCACTTCGACGACCGCGTTCCGAACGCCAAGGCCTACGCTCGCGTTCACGAAATTATGAACGCCACAAATCGCGATTGGGTTATAACGGAGCACATGACTATAAACGGCACCGACTACCACCCGCACGAGATGGAGGCGCTACTCACAAACACCATAGAAAACAGCACGAATTTCGGTTGGGAGTTTGTCGATATTGCCGTTGATAACGTAGATCCGTCTCAGGAGGGCGTTGTGGTAGCAGGGAGCTTCAAGCCTCTGAACTTCTCAGTCTACAACAACGACTGGAGCCCGAAGCCCTCTATGGCTTACGTCGATGAGCGCTGGAGCGAGTGGATGGCAAAAATTGACGAAAAAATTGCAAGGCAGCTCTCTTAGTTAAAGAGCTAAACTTTGAAAGTCTAAAAATTTAAACTTTAGGCGCGCCGTATTGGTGCGCTTTTTTTTGACCTAAACGCTCTAGCGGAACTTTAGCTCTAGCCTTACTTGCCATAAAAAAGCAACTTAGTGGCGCAGCTAATCGCCGGTTAAATGCTGTAATTATTAATAAATTTTAATATAAAAAGTGCACTTTGCCCTTGGTGTTATTCCCATTTTTAATAAATCTAAAAAGGTAAATTTGCAGAAACTTATTGGGAAGAAATGCGTTAATACAAGCTAGGTGCTTTTGCATTTACCTCTCCTTATTTATAGAATTAAATCTTTATAAAACTAGCTACTTTACCTAAAAACTATAGATATGAAAAAACTACCAACTGCTATATTCGCCATTGCGGCTGCATCTGCGGCTTTTGCAAAGCAACTCCCCAATATTGTATTAGTTTTGTGCGACGACTTCGGCTACGGCTCTCTAAATTCATACGGAGCTTCCGACAAACTCGTCAAGACGCCCAATATGGATTCCATAGGAAAGGACGGAATTAGGTTTACGAACGTGCACGCTCCAAGCAGCGTAAGCTCGCCCACGCGCTACGCAGTTTTGACCGGCAGGTATCCGTGGCGCACTGAGATGAATTTCGGCGTTTGGGGCTTTGAGCCGCTTTTAATAGGCAAGGATACTTTAACTCTCCAGCAGATGTTAAAGTCAAAGGGCTACGCTACTGCATGTATAGGCAAGTGGCACTTGGGCTACGGCGATAAGCGCAGAAAATTTAACGATATGGATTTTCGAGACGACCTTACTGCAAAGGGCGTAAATAGCACGGGCTTCGACTATTCCTTCACAATTCCGCAAAATCATGGCGATATTTCCGGAATATATCTTGAAAATGACAAGATTTGGGGGCTTCGCTCAAACAAAACTGTAGATAACGGCAAGACTTTATCAGGCAATCCCTACATGGGCTACGACGCTCCCCAGCGAGTAAACGAGGAGGTTCTGCAAAAACTAAACGAAAAGACTTTCGCTTGGCTTGACCGTGTGCCGAAAGATAAGCCATTTTTCTTATATTACCCGACTCCGGCCGTGCACGCACCCATAACTCCTTCAAAGAAAAATGCCGGCAAGAGCCCCGCAGGCGCCTACGGAGATTTTGTGATGGACTTGGACGATGCCGTCGGCGACTTAATTTCGTACCTAAAAAAACGCGGGCAGTACGATAACACGATATTTATCTTTACCTCCGATAACGGCGCCCAACACTGCGCCCCAAATTACGATAGAACAAAGAAAAACGTGCCCATCTTAAACCATGTTCAAGACGCAAACAGAGCCGGATTTTATCCTAACGGTAATCTCACTCTTGGAAAAACTTTCATAACCGAGGGCGGGACCCGCGTTCCGTTCATGGTTCGCTGGCCCGGGCACATTCCTGAGGGGGCGGTGTCCGACCAAGCCTTTAGCTTAGTTGACATAATGGCAACACTTGCCGGAGTTGTTGACTATAAGCTCGACAAGTCCGCAGCAAACGGAACTTGCGATAGCTATGATGTCTTTGATATGTGGCTGAACAAAAAAATGGAAAGGCCAAATATAATTACCGCCGGCGAGTCGGGGATACACGCAATCAGAAATGGCAACGTAAAGTACATAGACGGCAAGCAAATGCGCCGCAAGGTCGATAGGCGCCCGTACGAGACAAAGCCCTCTATGTACGATTTGAATGAGGATTTAAAAGAGACAGAGGATATATCTGTCAAAAATCCGGAACTTGCAAAAAAGCTTGCGGAAACTCTCAATAAAATAATGGAGGAAGGCACAAGCTTTATAGACTGAATTTATATTGCAAAAATTTTGCGGAATTACTCTCAGAAGTCTCGCCTTACAAATCCGCATTTAAATGAGAGTTTCAGATTTGAATCGAAAGCCCCTCTGCATTCAGGGGAGTTTTTTATTTTTGCGTTTTTTTTACAAGGATATTCGCTTTTCAAAATTTTAGCTTTGGAAGATTTTATAGTTTTCTAGACGGCGCGAAGTTATCTTGCTAAAAACACAGTTAGAGAAAGTATTCGGCGACGGAGTCGGCAAGCGGAATACCCGCCTTTGTGAGCCTAAAATAATCGCCATCTATTTCGCAGAGCCCCTCTTTTAAAAGTTCGGAAATGGCGGGGAAGTACTTGTTTAAATCGGCTTTGGGATAGCGCATTTTTAGGGCTTTCAAATTTACTCCGCAAATTTTTCTCAGCCCGAATATGAGGCTGCAACTTAGCATCTCGGCTTGGTCGAGTTTTACGATGTCGTCGTAATCTTTAGAATTTGTTTTAACTAGATTTTCCCACAAATTTAGGTCGGCCGGATTTCTCCGCCTAAGCGAGTCTATCTGCGAGGCTGCGGCGGGTCCAAAGCCCACCCAAGAATTCATATTCCAAGTGTTTAAATTATGGGCGCACTCAAAACCGGGCTTGGCGTAATTTGAAATTTCATAGTGCTTAAAGCCCGAATTTTCCAAAACTTCCATAGCCTTGTAGAGAAAATCGACCTCCCTTATCTGTGTATCGATTTCCTTTAGATTGCCCGCGCAACAGGAGCTTGCCGACTCAAATTCAAGACAGTAGGCGCTCAGGTGCTTTATCGGGTAGCTCAGGGCTTTTTCGAGGTCGCTTTGCCAGAGTTGCATAGTTTGATTTCTGCTTCCAAATATTAAATCTATATTCAGATTCTCGAAGATTTTCAGAGCGCAATCGAGCGCGTTTAGAGCGGTCTTTAGCGGGTGGGGGCGGCCGAGGTCTCTAAGCGTATTTTCGTCGAAACTCTGTATCCCGATAGATAGCCTGTTTACACCGCAGTCGTGCAGTGCGTTTAGTTTATCTCTATTGATTGTTCCGGGGGCGGCTTCCACAGTCCATTCGATGTTAGCCGGCAAGTTTTTAAAATTTTGGCAGAGCTTTTCGAGGTGCTTTATCGAGAGGCAAGTTGGAGTTCCGCCCCCAAAAAAAATACTCTGGACTTCAAAATTCTTGTGAATCTCGAAAAAATTTGAAATTTCAGAGCTGATGCAGTCTATGTAAGAGTCGATTTCAGAAGGGCTTGGAAATTGTTTGTAAAATTTGCAATAGGCGCATTTGCGAGCGCAGAAGGGCACATGCACATAAATGGCACCCCTTTTTGCGGGCCTTTCAAGCGGGTCTGAATTATCCGAAAAAACGGAAGTATCGTTAAGTTTGTCTTGCACTGTTTCGATAAATTATTAGATTTTTAGGGCATTAGAATGAATAAAGAGGCAACTATGAGTATTGTAAAGATTTTTAGAGTGACAATGGCTTCGGCCTTGTTGGCACTGCTTTGCGCGTGTTCCGGAATTACAAATCTATCTCCGGCAAAAATGCCGCGCAATCCGTCCGATATTTATACGCTTACAATGAGCGGCCACATAAATGACGGCTCTATCGTGAAAAATTCCGTCAAGGGTTACATTGTTATAGACGGCGAAATGCGCGAGATGACGCAAGTTTCAGACCGCGACGGCGAGCGCACCTTTGAGTATGAATACAAGATGCCCCGCAATAGGACGGAGGCAAAGTACTACTATATGATAAAGTACCAGACCGATACGGGTGCTGGCGGTGTCGTTGAGCGCAAAATCGTAAGCCCCATGGTCTATGACTTAAAGACGCAGTCGCGCTACGTCACGAACATGGAATTTAGCCGAGGCCAGATTGGAACGGTGGTTCCCGTCACAGGCAGGGGCTTCAATAGCCAAGATAAGGTAAAAATAGGTGACGTCTATGCGGATATAGATTCCGTGACGCGCAATGTGTTAAAATTTATCGTTCCGCCGCTAAAGTCGGGCGTTACTTACGATGTAAAGATTGAAAATGAAGAGGGTTCAACTTGGATAGGCACATTCAAAGTTGACACTTCAGAGCTTTCAGTATCGCCCTCAGCTTTAGAGTTAACTAGCGGTGACGTCATAAACTTGGTTTTCTTCACGGGCTTTAAGGCTCCTGAAGGAGGCTATCCGATTGAGGTAACCACAAATATTCCAAGCAGTGTGATTATGCCGGAAGTAGTGGTTAAGCCCGGTGAAGACAGAGTTGTAGTTCCGGTTAAGGGCGGCAGTGAGGGCATAGGGTGCCTATATGTGAACGCCTTGGGCTACAGGGAAAAGGTGATACCGGTGACTGTTAAGATGGCGGATTTCGCCGGCAGTTCAAACGTTGAGAAAGTTCAACAAAAGGCCAACGAAAAATAATTTAAAAATTCGCCCGAATTTATTTCGGGCATTTTTTTTGGAAGGAGACTATGGCAAAAAAATCAGTAAAAAAAGAGGGCTATTTCAAAAAAAGTAGCGCAATAATTCACAATGGCGAACCGGCCGAGCAGCCAATAGATTCGGCCATATCCAATATGGCGGAGCGCATAGTAAAAATAGAGCGCGACTTGCTTATGCCTGCCATAACCTTTGAACATGCCCAGCTGCAAAATACCATCACATTTTTTGGTGCCTCGCGCATAAAGTCTCCGGAGCAGGCTAGAATGCATTACGAGGAGCTTTCGGCAAAGTACAAGGGCAAGAAGATGTCGGAGGAGGCCAAGAAGCTCTTGCGAAAGGCGAAGCTTGGCATTGAATCCTCAAAGTATTACGCGCAGGCGGAGGAGCTTGCAAAGCGCCTGCAAGAGTGGATAAATTCCTACAATTTGCCGCCGGAAGATAACTTCTACATTATGACAGGCGGCGGCCCCGGCATAATGGAAGCTGCAAATAAGGGAGCTTTTCTGGCGGGGGGTAAGACTGCGGGGCTTACTATAACAATTCCCGACGAACAGCGCAGAAACGCCTATGTAACGCCTGAGCTTGGCATAAATTTTCACTACTTTTTGATGCGCAAATTCTGGCTTTTATTCTTTGCAAAAGCCATCGTTGTATTTCCCGGAGGCACCGGGACTTTTGACGAATTTTTTGAGGTCTTTACACTAATGAAAACTCGCAAGACTCAGGAAATTTTCCCCATTGTTTTGTTTGGCAAGACGTTCTGGAAGAAAGTTGTGGACTTTCAGGCGCTCATTGATGCAGATGTAATAAGCGAGAACGATCTAAATTTCTTCATATACGTTGAAACTGTCGACGAGGCTTTCAAGTATATCACTTCCAGCTTAAAGAAGCGCCTGCCGGAGGTTTTCAAAAAGACTTATTGATAAGTTCCAATTCTTTCTTGCCATGCGCTCTCTTGAATATTCCAAGAGGGCGCTTTTTTCAATGCTTGTGGAATCGATTCTTTTATGGGGTTAACAAATTTTAAATTGAATCTTCCATTTATAATTTCTATTGCCTTTTTTTGTTTTATCAGTTCTCAGCTACTTTGCAAAACTTGCAATTTTTTAAAATAAGGCTTTTAAAATTGCTCGGGCTAATTTAGATTTTGCAGTCTTAGGTTTATGGAGCTTTCAATTTTAGTTTTGTCGCTTTTGGCGTTAGTTCTGTTTGCGCTGTGCTGCCTTCTGTTTTTTAAAAATACAGGGCTTTCCGGCGCTGTGCTTGGCGCGCGGGCCGAACTTGATGCCATAAAGACACAGGGCAAAACTCTCGCAGATAGGGCGGAGAAACTTGAGGATGAAAAGGCGAATCTTAGTGCGCAAAACAGAAGTCTGGAGCGTGAACTTGCAACGCTCAGGGAGCGCGAGCGCGCACTAAACGAAAAGTTCGGAGAATTTAGCGCATTTAGCGCAAAGATTTTTGAAGAGGCGCGGGGCAAATTTGAAAGCTCTAACAAGTCGCAAATGGATTCTTTGCTGGCGCCTTTAAAGGAAGACATAAAGCGCTTTGCGGGGCGCATAGAAGAAATGAATGCCGAAAGCGAGCGAAAGCGCGGCAACTTAGAGGCTCAGATAGGCGCGCTTAAGGAATTAAACACAACGCTTGGCAAGGAGGCTCGCGGGCTTGCCGAAGCTTTGAAGGGGCAAAATAAGTACGCGGGTTCGTGGGGAGAGATGGTCTTGCAGCGCCTTCTCGAGGCTTGCGGGCTTTTGGAGGGCGTAACTTATCTGCGGGAGGATTCCCACACTCAGGAAGGCAATCGCCTGCGTCCGGATTTCGTCGTTAAGCTTCCGGAAAATAGAAATATAATTATAGATTCCAAGGTTTCTCTAGTTCCGTACGAGCGCTTTGTATCGTCTGAAGAGCAAGCGCAGAAAACATCGGCTTTGAGGCAATTTTTGGAATCTGTGCGAAGCCACATAAAGGGCTTGTCAAAAAAGAAGTACGAAAATATCGCCGAGCTTGCAAATCCCGACTTTGTAATTATGTTTATGCCAATAGAATCCGCATTTTGCCTTGCGATTTCAGCCGATTCCGACTTGTTGGATTTCGCTGCGCAAAACAAAGTTATTTTAGCCTCTCCAAGCACAATGTTTTCAATACTAAAAACTGTAGAGACCATATGGCGGACGGAGCGGCAGACTGCAAATACTCTTGAAATTGCCCGTCAGGGCGGGGCGCTTTACGACAAGGTTGCCGTATTTGTCTCAAAGTTTGAAAAGATTGGCAAATCAATAGATGCCCTCAAGCGAGATTACGACGACTCTTTGAGCACTTTGAGCTCCGGAAGGGGCAATGTTTTAAGAAGTGCGGAAAAATTGAGGCAACTTGGAGCGAACATTAAAAAACCTATGGAGTCTAAACTTTTGGAGAATTTGGAAAATGAGTGACGCTAACGACAATATAAAGCGGCCCGATTGGGTTCCGGAAAATGCGGATAAGAGCCTCTTTACAACAGAGGTTATGTCCGGAATAGAATCAGACGGTTTTGCCGGAGGGTTTTCGAGCTTGAGAAAGCACAGGCCAGTGCACAAGAGGCGCCAGTACAGCATATCCGAATACAAGGAGGGGGTGCTCGCGGGCGATAAGACGATTTTAGCGCGTGCAATAACGCTTATTGAAAGCAATGCCCCCGCTCATTTTGATGCAGCTCAAGAGCTATTGTCGGAGCTATTGCCCTACACGGGCAAGAGTTTTAGAGTGGGGATAACAGGGGTCCCCGGGGCGGGCAAGTCCACGTTCATTGAGGCCTTGGGAACCATGCTTTGCAAGATGCAAAAAAAAGTTGCAGTCCTTGCGGTCGATCCCTCAAGCACGGTGTCGGGCGGAAGCATTTTGGGCGATAAAACTAGAATGGAAAATCTATCGCGCGAAAAAAACGCATTTATAAGGCCCTCTCCGTCGGGCGGAACTCTGGGCGGAGTTGCGAGGAAGAGCCGCGAGACTATGCTTCTTTGCGAGGCTGCCGGCTACGATACAATTTTGATAGAAACAGTGGGCGTAGGTCAAAGCGAGGTTACAGTGCGCTCTATGAGCGACTTTTTCCTGCTAGTGCAGCTAGCGACGCAAGGCGATGAACTTCAGGGAATTAAGAAGGGTGTTATAGAGCTTGCCGACGCCATTGCAGTCAACAAGTGCGACGGAGCATTGGTTGAAAAATCTATGTTAAAGCGGGCGGAACTAGCGGGAGTTTTGCATTTTCTAAATTCTCCGACTCCTGGCTGGAAGCCGTTTTGCGAAGTCTGTTCGGCTCAGACTGGCTTTAATATCATGGAGATATGGAAGCGCTTGGAGGGCTTTAAAAAGCAGGTGCAAGAGAGCGGCTTCTTTGAACTCAGGAGGGCTCGCCAGAAGAAGGAGTGGTTGCTAACTGTCGTAAATGAGGAAATTTTGAGGGAATTTTACGCGCTTGAGGGCGTTGCAAAAATTCTCCCTCAGATTGAAAGCGATGTTGAAAACTCCAAGATTTCAGTTACAAGCGCGGTAAAGATTTTGCTGAACGCGCGCGGCAAACAATAAAATGCCCCTAGCTAAAAAGCAGGATTTTCCACCCGCAATTCGCGACACTCTGCGAGATTACAGATTGTATCTAAAGATGCAGCTTGGAAAGTCGGAAAACACAGTGCTCTCTTACATGGCGGATATAGGGCAGTTTGCGGAATTTTTAGCAGCCCGCAAAATTTGCGATTTTTCCGCTGTGGGTGCGGAGGATATGAGAAAGTGGATAGAACTTGTATCATCAGGGGCAAAATCAACGACGCAGTCGCGCAAGCTTAGCGCCCTAAAATCGCTCTCGGGCTTTCTTTTGGAGGAAAAAATATGGAAGACAGACTACTCCGAGCTTCTTTCGCGCCCAAAGCTCAGGCGCAATATTCCGGAGGTTCTGACGCGCGAGGAAGTTGAGGCTCTGTTGGAGGCCCCCAACAGACCTGTATTTGAGGAATTGCGAGACAGGGCTATGCTAGAGCTTATGTACTCAAGCGGGCTCAGAGTTAGCGAGCTTTGCGCGCTTAAGTTTTCGGATTTTGATTTCGACTCGCGCATACTGCGAGTTTGCGGAAAGGGGCAAAAGGTTCGCTTAATACCGGTGTCGCACAAGGCGATAAGTTACATAGAGGCCTACATGGACTTTGCCGGAGATTTCTTTAAAAAGCGCCGCCCGCTCTATCTGTTTGCGACGCGCCGCGTGGGGCCGCTTTCGCGCAAGACATTTTGGTACAACATTAAAAAATACGCGCTAAGGGCGGGAATTACAAAAAACGTAAAGCCGCATATTTTGCGCCACAGCTTTGCAACGCACCTTTTAAACGCGGGCGCAAATTTGATGGCGATAAAAGAAATGCTCGGGCACTCAGACCTATCTACAACGCAAATTTACACTCACATAGAAAGCGAGACTCTAAATGCGGAATACACCGCAAAGCATCCGCGCTCAAAGATGGATTCGCCGCCGGATTTATAGATTGATTTAAAGGTATCTTTTAGAAACTCGAATACCAGCCAAGACTTGTCGTATTCACAGCTTTGGGCTTTCGAGGTTTTGCATTGGGAAGTTTTTAGTTGAGCCTTGCTATTGAAGGGCAAGCTAGAAGTTTGCCGGAACTTTACCCAAATAAAAAGGAGGCCTAAAGCCCCCTTAAAGTTAACGTAAATTTTTTAAGTTAAAAAAGCTCTTCTTCTAAGCTCTTGCGCTGCCTTCCTACGCAAGCGCCTCCTTTAGCATTTCCAAAACTTCTGAGGGGTTTGCTGCCTCCTTTGCCACAGGTATGCCAAATTTCTTCATAGCTTCCGTAGTCTTTGGGCCTATGGAAAAGGCCTTGGGGTGCCTAGCCGCATCTGATAGCGAAAGAACCCTTGCATTGTTTGAAAAGGCTTCTACCGCAGATGAGCTTGCAAAGAATATTGCGTCTGCTCCGTTTTGCACAAAGTCTTTGACCACAGCGGAATTTTCGGATAGCTTAATTAGCTTTGTTGTGTAAACCGGGAAGGTGTCAACAATTGCTCGTCCCTTTTGCTCCAGCTTTTGCGCAAAGCTTTTATCGCTCAAATTTCCTATTACCGAAAGTATATTCAGGTTTTCTATGGTCTCGTACTCCATCATGGCTTCAGCCATTGCGTCTGCCGTCGATGGGTTTGCTATGACGTCTGTCTGTATATAGAATTTCTTGAGTTCCTCGGCAGTCGCCTTGCCTACAGTTGCTATTCTGCAAGGGCCTATGGAGCGTATGTCCTCAAAGCGCTCAAAGAAGGCCTTGAAGAATCCGCGCACGCCGTTTGCGCTGGAAAATGTAATCCACTCATAGCAGGCTATGCCCTCAAAAATATCGGCGGCAACTTCCTCGTCGCAACCGAGGAAAACTTCTATTAAAGGCAGTTCTATCACTTTTGCGCCCAACTCTTGCAGCTTGACAGCCAGTGCCTTGTTGTCGGGGCGGGTGAGTACTATGCGCTTATCTTTAAGTATTTTAGATTCCATATTAGAAAGTGAAGTCGTCGCTTGCATTTACCGACAGCGCGAAGCTCTCAAGCAGGCGCACGCAGTTTTCTATGTCGCTTAAATCCGCAATCTCGGCGGGGGTGTGCATGTAGCGAAGTGGTATGCCCAAAAGCC
>URYY01000076.1 GCA_900552245.1 uncultured Opitutales bacterium
CATTGCCCTTGAAAGCTCGCGCAAACCCTCTATTGCGAACTTTCCAAACTTTCTTCGCCCGGAGCGGTCTTGAAGTCTTGACAAGGCCTTGATGCGCGGGTTTTGTCTACTTTGTATAAATTCTTCCATCTAAAAAATTTTTCTGAATAAATAAATAGACTTTTAAAATACTTTGCAATGGATAACTGTGTTAAAATTCCCAAAGGCTTCAAGGCTGGGCCCTTTGAATACCATCAAGAGATAACTTTGCGCATAGACGACATAACTAACCTTGGCCTCGGCGTCGGGCGATATGAAGGCTTTGTGGTGATGGTGCCCTTTGCTCTCGCCGGAGAGCTTGTAAAAGTTAGAATTTTTAAAAACCACAAGAATTACTCTGAGGGCGATTTAATTGAGGTCTTGGAAAAGTCGCCCGACAGGGTTGAGCCGCAGTGCAAGTTGTTTGGAACTTGCGGAGGTTGCCAATACCAGCACTTGAGCTATCAGGCGCAGTTAAAGTGGAAACAAAAGCAGATACGCGACCTCTTGGAGCGCATAGGGGGCTTTAGCGATATAGAGGTTTTGCCAACTCACCCCTCGCCAAAGATTTTTCACTACCGCTCAAAGCTCACCCCGCACTACGAGCGCGACAGGGGCGAGAATATGCCAATAGGCTTTGTTATGCAGGGCAGGAGAAACGCAATTGTAAATGTGGAGTATTGCGAGATTGCCTCAGACAATATAAACGCCGCAATTCCCGCCATCTACGCAGATTTGCGCGCCCGCAGCGCATCTTTTAAGCGCGGCGGAACTCTGCTTTTGCGCGACACTTCTGAAGGGGTTGTAACAGACAATAGAAAAATTGCCGGCGAAAAAGTCGGAAAGCTCTACCTAAAATTTGTCGCGGGCGAATTTTTTCAAAACAATCCGTTTATCCTGCCCGAACTTTTGGATTATGCGGTAAGCGAGGCCATCGGAAGCCTCTACTTAGTTGACGCCTATTGCGGTGTGGGCGGCTTTGCGCTTTGGGCTGCCGAGCACTTTGAGCGGGTTATGGGCGTTGAAATCAGCGAGAACTCAATAAGGTGCGCTCGCGAAAATGCAGAGATTAACGGCGTAAAAAATTGCAAATTTCTGGCCGGCAAGGCGGAGTCTATATTTGCGGAAATTCCCTTTGCCGGCACCGATACCTCGCTTATAATAGACCCTCCGCGGGCGGGTTGCGACGAGGCCTTCTTAAATCAGCTAATTGCGTTTTCGCCCAAAAAGCTCGTTTACGTCTCGTGCGGGCCCGACACTCAGGCGCGCGACTTAAAATATCTGGCGGCAAATGGCTACAAGATTGCAAAAATTCAGCCCTTCGACTTGTTCCCGCAGACCCGCCACATAGAGAATGTCGCGACGCTAGTGAGATGCTAGAATTTGCGCGCTTAGCTATTTCGCTTTAAGCTCCTTTTGGGGGAATCTCCGAAAAGCCTCTTGTATTCCCTGTTGAACTGAGGGTAGCTTTCGTAGCCGACTTCGTAGGCGGCGCTTGAGGCGCTCTTGCTTTCGGCAATCATAAGTCGCTTTGCCTCGTACATTCTCAGTCGCTTCTGATACTGTATGGGGCTCAGTTTTGTTATTTGCTTAAATTGCCTGTGGAATGTAGATAGCGACATGTTTGCAATTTTAGCAAGTTGCGATATTGAAATGGCCTGCCTGTAATTTTTGCGAAGAAAGGCAGTGGCTCTTGCAATTTGGCTTGCGGAAGTGTTTGGGCTGTTTGCCGCGCATAGATGCCTGCCCAGCGGCCCCAATAGCAAAATTAGGTGGAGCTCTCTTATTAGGGTTGGGGCCAATATTGCAGACTTGCGCTCGTCTTCGGCAAGTGTAAGCAGTCGCAAAAATACACTAAGCAGTTCGCTATCAGCCTTTGCTAATCCTGCTCCCTTGCATTCGGTGTCTCCAGTTTCTGCAAGCTCAGGGTGCTCGGTTAGAATTTGCGATATCAAATAGAGATCCAAATCTATAGCTATTGATAGAAAGGGCTCCTTTTTGCTTGCGCCAACTATGTAATTTTGGGCCGGCATTTCAAGCATTGCTACGAGGTATTCGTTCTTCTTTAGGTAGAATTTTTCGCCGCCTACCGTCGACCACTTCGTACCTTGAATGGCAACAGTGCAAAGCGGTTTATAGAAGCAATTTTCAGCTATATTTGATTCATCTCTCCTATATATACCTAGGCCTCCTATATTCAGGCGCAAGTCTCCGCTCTCCTTAAGCTTTTCCAAAATCTTTTCTCGCAAAGCTGCATTTAAATCATCGGCGTCCATAAAAGTTAGGCTAAAAACTTAGGTAGAACTCAGGCAAGGATAAAGCATCTCTGCGGCATTTTTATGCAATATTTTGAGATTATTAAATAGTTATCGCACAATCGCTTTTGAGTGCAAATTTTCGAGCATCTTATTTCAAGGATATCTAATTTATTTTTTAGCGTTTGCCTAAGGCTAAATAAAGTTTATCTCAACATCAGGTCGGACTCTTTAAATACACGCTAAGGCTCATTTAAGTTAAATAGGATAGCGGCCCAAAATCCCTTTACTCTTCAAATAGACGCCAATTTGCATCGCAAAAAAAAGCGGACGGGAATTCCCGTCCGCTAGTATTTAAAACACTTTAATTAGAGTGCGCCAACAGCCTGCTTTGCCTTTGCAATGGCGTACTCGCGATTCATCTTGGCAATCATATCAAGCGTTATACCCTTCGGGCAGACCGCCTGGCACTCGCCGTAGTTTGTGCAGTTGCCAAAGCCAAGCTCGTTCATCTTCTCAACCATTGCAATTACGCGCTTGTACTTTTCCGGCGCGCCCTGAGGCAAATAGTTGAGGTGGCTTACCTTTGCCGATGTAAAGAGCATTGCAGCCGCGTTCGGGCAGGCCGCAACGCAAGCTCCGCAACCTATGCAAGCAGCCGCGTCCATAGCCTTGTCGGCGCAGGCTTTGCTAATCGGAATTGCATTTGCATCTTGCGCGGAACCCGTGCGGATTGATATAAAGCCGCCGGCTTGCTGAATTTGGTCGAAGGCGTCGCGCGATACCATCAAGTCTTGCTTGACCGGGAATGGGCCAGCTCTCCACGGCTCCACGACAATTGTGTCGCCATCCTTGAATTTGCGCATGTGCAACTGGCAAACCGTCGTCTGGCGCTCCGGGCCGTGCGGTATGCCGTTAATCGTCATAGAGCACATACCGCAGATGCCTTCGCGGCAGTCGTGGTCGAAAACTATGGGAGTTTTCCCCTCTGCAACCAAGCGCTCGTTCAAAATGTCAAACATCTCCAAAAACGATGTGTCTTCGTGAATGTTATCGACTACATAGTTTTCAAAGTGGCCTTTTTCAGAGCTGTTTTTCTGTCTCCAAACTTTCAAATTGATTTTCATAATTCGTACCCCTTGCGTATTATTTGTAAGATCTTACAACAGGCTTTACCTCTTCGTGGGTAATTACCTCTTTGTGCATTTCGGGACGCTTTCCGTAGCCCTTATACTCCCAGACTGCTGCGTACGAGAAGTGCTCGTCATCGCGCTTAGCCTCGCCTTCAGCGTCCTGAGACTCCTCGCGGAAGTGGCCGCCGCAGCTCTCCTTGCGCTCCAGAGCGTCAAGGCACAGAACCTCAGCAAACTCCAAGAAGTCCGCAGTGCGTATTGCGCGCTCAAGCTCGGGATTTACACAGTTGGTGTCGCCAACGACCTTTACGTTCTTCCAGAAGTCTTCGCGTATTTCGGGTATCAATTCCAAAGCCTTCTTAAGTCCGGCTTCATTTCTCGCCATTCCGCAGTATTCCCACATTACGTGGCCCAATTTCTGGTGGAAGTGGCGGGGGCTGTTGTTGCCGTTTATGCCCTTGAAGCGCGCAATCCTATCTTTTGCGGACTTTTCCGCCTCCTTGAAGGGCTCGCTTGAAGTTTCGGGCTTGCCTGCACCCGTTCTTGCCAGGTAGTCGGGCAGTGTGTAGGGAATTACGAAGTACCCGTCCGAGAGGCCCTGCATAAGGGCGGAAGCGCCCAAGCGATTTGCACCGTGGTCGGAGAAGTTTGCCTCTCCGAGTACGAAGAGCCCCGGAATCGTGCTTTGCAATGTGTAGTCAACCCAAAGTCCGCCCATAGTGTAGTGCGAAGCCGGATATATGCGCATCGGGCGCTCGTAGGCGTTTTCGCCTGTTATGCGCTCGTACATCTCAAAGAGGTTGCCGTACTTATCTTCAATTACCTTCTTGCCGTCGCGGGCTATTGCCGAGGCAAAGTCTAAGTAGACGCCTCTGCGTTCGCCGTTTACAAGGTGCCCTACGCCTCTGCCGTCGTCGCAGGCTTCCTTTGCAGCGCGCGAGGAAATATCGCGGGGTGCGAGGTTGCCGAAGCTCGGGTACTTTCTCTCCAAGTAGTAGTCTCTATCCTCTTCCGGAATATCGTTGGGGTCTTTAGTTACGTCTTCGCGCTTCTTTGGAGCCCATACTCTGCCGTCGTTTCTGAGAGATTCGCTCATGAGGGTAAGTTTGCTCTGCTGGTCGCCATGGACGGGTATGCAAGTCGGGTGGATTTGCGTAAAGCAGGGGTTTGCGAAGCCCGCGCCCTTTTTGTAGCAGTTCCAAGCCGCCGATACCGAGCAGCCCTGTGCGTTTGTCGAAAGGTAGAACACGTTGCCGTAGCCTCCCGTGCAGAGCAATACGGCGTCTGCAGAGAAGGATTTTATCTCGCCATTTAGCAAGTTTCTGCACACGATGCCCTTTGCGTGTCCGTTTACGAGCACAAGTTCCATCATCTCTTGGCGAGTGTACATCTTTACCTTGCCAAGGCCAATCTGCCTTACCAAAGACGAGTATGCGCCGAGCAACAGCTGCTGGCCTGTCTGGCCCCTAGCATAGAAAGTGCGGCTAACCTGAGCTCCGCCGAAGGAGCGGTTTGCCAAAAGGCCGCCGTATTCGCGCGCAAATGGAACGCCCTGAGCCACGCACTGGTCGATGATGTTGTTTGAAACTTGAGCCAGGCGATATACGTTTGCCTCGCGGCTGCGGAAGTCGCCACCCTTTACCGTATCGTAGAAGAGGCGGTAGATTGAGTCTCCGTCGTTCTGATAGTTCTTTGCGGCGTTTATACCGCCCTGAGCTGCGATTGAGTGCGCGCGGCGGGGGCTATCTTGATAGCAGAAGCAGGATACGTTGTAGCCCTGTTCAGCCAATGTTGCAGCTGCACTTGCACCGGCCAAGCCTGAACCGACGACTATCACGTGGTACTTTCTGCGGTTTGCAGGGTTTACTAGCTTTGCGGAAAACTTGTAGTTATCCCACTTTTCTGAGATTTTTCCGGCAGGAATTTTTGAGTCTAAATTCATTTTAAAAATCCTTCTTTATTTTGCGGCGCTTGTCTGCGCTTTTTCGCACTTTTTGTTCAGGAAAGAGTAGTCGATGAAAATCGGATCCTTATTAGCAGCTTTTGCCGCCTCGTATTGCTTTACGACTTCCTTTACGGGAAGAGCCTGGCAGGGGGTGTACTTGCCTGCGAGTGCCGCGAGCGGATTTAGTGCAAAACCTCCAAAAATTACAACTGCGTAAATAGCGGCAATCTTATTTAGATTGTAGCGGACGGTTTCATTCCTGAGGCCTATTGATTGGAACATGCTTGAAACTGCGTGCACCAAGTGAAAGCCTATCGCAAAAAGAGCAACCAAATACGCAACGCTCACCCAAGTGTTAGAGAAGCCCAAAATCATCATTGCGTAAACATCGTGGAGGGTCTTGCCTTCATACATACCGGCATTGCAAACCCAATCTAGAATCTTGAAATCCGGATTGAGAGCCAAGACTGTGTAGTGCAGAATATGAAAAACCGCAAAAACCAAAATGAGCGAACCCGTATAAATCATGGTTTTTGCGGCTGCTGAAGCTGCCAGAGTCTTTTTTACAGCGTATGTCTGGGGGCGCGATTTTTTATTTTCGAGCACCAGCAGGTAGGCCATTGCAAAGTGGATCACAAAGCACAAGCCAAGACCGATGCGGAAGCCCCACAAAACCTCCCAAGGGAGCGTCTGCAAGGTGTGCGCATAAGCGTTAATTGCGTGCGGGCCGCCTTCAAATGTCTGCAAATTGCCGAGCATGTGAATTAGTAGGAACGACGCCAACGCGAAACCTGTAATTGCCATCACGTATTTTTTTACGAGCGACGACGATAGAGTTTTCGATATATATGACATATTCTTTAAGTGAGATACTACGTTTTGTAAATCCAGAATATAGATGTTTAAAATCACCAACATTTCAACACTAATTTTGTCTATGGTCAAAAATTCTTTCAAATATTGTCGATACGGCTTGACAAGTATTGATTATTTGCAGACATTGCCTACAAGTATAGCCTGCAAGGGCGGAACTTTCTCACTTTAGAACCTAATTTTGCGCAGAGGCTCGGCGGTCTTGCTTCGTTGCCGGGTTGCCTTAGGGCCTCCAGCGTTTTTGAAAGGCTCGTCATGCTAAAAATATACAACATAGTTGACGGAAAAATTATGGAGGCGTCGGAGGGGCAGATATTTGCCTATATCGCACCCACTGAGGACGAAAAACGCTACCTCACCGAGACCTGCCAGATAGACCCACACTCGCTTAACTCGGCTTTAGACCCCGACGAAATCTCGCGCCTTGAGTTTGAAGATAACCACATAGCCGTTATTTTAAAGCAGCCCCGAAATTATTCGGCGGACGATCTTTTGGGCTTTGGTGTAACTTCAGTGGGCGTGTTTTTGTTCGACGATAGAATAATAATAGTCCAGCCGGAGGACACTCCGCTTTTTGAGTACGGCAGGGTTTCGATAAGGGCGCGGTCTCTGCGCGGGGTTATGCTTAGGATACTCCACCACGCAACTAATCACTTCCTAGAGCACCTCAAGATTATACGCTTAATTTCTGAGCGCATAGAGAAGGATATTGAGTTTTCGGTCTCTAACCACCACCTGACCGAAATGTTCGTGCTATCCAAGAGCTTGACTTACTATGAGAGCGCGACGAACGGAAACAAAGTTCTCTTGGCAAAGCTCGTGCGCGATTCCGTGCGAATAGGCTTCTTGGAATCCGAAAACGAGTTGCTTGAAGACATTATAGTAGAAAATAACCAGTGCGTGCGCATGACTGAAATTTACGCGAGCATTCTTGTCGGAATGTCCGATGCCAGAGGCTCGATAGTGAGCAACAATCTCGCAGTCTTAATGAAGCAACTTGCGATAATAAATATAATATTTCTGCCTTTAAATGTAATAGTTGGCCTCGGTGGAATGTCGGAATTTACGATGATGACCGAGGGCGTGTGGTGGGGGCACACTTACAGTGTGATGACTCTTTTGCTAGTCCTTTTGGCCTACGGAACCTACTACTTCCTAAAAAAAGTCAACCTTTCAAGTTCGGAACACGATGAGGATTAGATTTCACGTAAGAATGGCGGTGCTCTCGCAGCTTTCGAGATCAACTCTTAGGCTTTGCGTCATTATTGTGCTTTGCATGATAATATGTATTGGTTCTCCGCTTGATTTAAGCAGGTTTTTCCCTACGAGCTTTGCGCAATTTTTCCTGTGGATTTGCGCTTTCCCGCTCCTTACTGTGGGGGCGGCTTTAGGAGTTGTAGTGGACTTTGACTCAAATTGCGTATTCCGCTTTTTGTCATCAGAGAACTTACAGATGGTATCTATTGGCGTTTTGGCTCTTCTTTCCGTATTTATATACTGGGCCACAACTCGATACCTAGTATTGAAATACTGCGGCACCGATTGGGTCAAGGCGTGCACTACAATCGTAAAGTGCTTTATTTACTGGGGCCTATTCCAATTGATTTGCGTTGTGGTCTCTTACGCGTGGACTGCCGGCGGATTTAATCTGGGCAAGCCCTCCTCTGAGAGCTCGCAGGCGCAACCCCCCGCACAAGTGCAAAAATAGCTTGTTTTTGTGCTTTGATTTCTAAAAGCAAGCGCTTTACACATCTGCACATCTTGTCTCAAAAGGCGCACATTCGCGCGCGAATCGACCTTAAAATTTCTTAGATTCGCGCCTTAAATTCCTCGTAGCCGAACTTTTTTACTATTGTGTAGTTTGCGCCGTCCCACAGGGCTATGTCGGGCAGATTTACGCCGTTAAAGGTGTTCGTCTTAACCATGGTGTAGTGCGCCATGTCGGTAAAAATTAGCTTGTCGCCGACTTTTAGCTCGCGGTCAAATGAATACTCGCCGATTTGGTCGCCCGCAAGGCAGCTGCGGCCGGCTATTGTGTAGGTGTGCGGCTTTTCGTCTGCTTTACCGCTTCCGACAATCATTGGCCGGTAGGGCATTTCGAGAACATCAGGCATGTGGCAGGGGGCGGCCATATTTAAAATTGCAATCTTACCCGCGTTTTCGTGTATCTCTAAAACCTCCGCTACAAATACTCCCGCATTCAGCGCGATAGCCTCGCCGGGCTCGAGGTAGATTGTCTCTATATTCGGGTATTTTTTGTAGAAATTTTTAATGAGATAAATCAGCTTTTCGACGTCGTAGCCGGGGCGAGTTATATGGTGACCTCCTCCAAAATTTACGCGCTTAACTTTTGAAATTACGTCGCTAAACTTATCTTCAAAGTGCTCGAGCACTCGCTCCAAAACGTCGCTATTTTGCTCGCACATGGCGTGGAAATTTAGGCAGTCAAGCTTCGAGTAAGTGTCGTAGCGCAAATTTTTCTTAAGCTCGCCAAGGCGCGACTTCGGGGCGCATGGGTTGTAAATTTCAGTCTCAACTTCCGCGTATTCGGGGTTTACTCTTATTGATATTTCGAGTTTTTCATTTCCCGCATTCTTTGCCTCTTCTTTTGCAATTTCCAAAAATCTATCTAATTGCGATTGGCTGTTGAAAACTATTGTGTGGGCAAAGCGCGCAATTTGCCTTAGCTCGCTTTCCTCAAAGGCCGGGCTATAGACGTGAATTTCCCCCCCGAAATATTCGCGCGCAAGCAGGGCTTCGTTTAGACCGCTTGAGGTTGTTCCGCTTAAGTACTTGCTTATTATCGGGAATACCGAATACATTGAAAAGCCCTTTAGCGCTAGGAGAATTTTTGCCCCGGATTTTTCCTCAACCTCCTTTAAAAGCTTCAAATTCTTTTTGAGCTTCTGCGTTTCCAAAATGTAGGCGGGCGTTTCGATTCTAAACAGGTCTAAGCCTTTGAGGTATTCGTCTTGCATGTTCTAATTGTCAAAAAAATTTCAAAATTTTGCAAGGATTATGATTTAAGCTGCGATTTTTAGAGCCTAATTTGCAAAATCAAATTCAAAGTTAATTGAGAAAGGCGAAAGCAAGTATCGCTTTAAACTTTGCGCTATCGGCGCGGGAAAAAGCAAGTTCAAGGCGAAAAGCTTTTGCAGGCACCTATCTTTTTAAACTTGTTAAACTTTTTAAGGAGTTCCCATTTAGGAGCTTAAAATTTTTGCAAATTTGCAAAAAAAAAAGACCCGAAGTGCAGCTTCGAGCCTTGAAATTTTTAGCTTTTAAATTTTTGTTTCGCTATTCTTACTCCGGCAAATTGTAGCTCTTGTCGGGGTCTAGCTCTAGAACTTTCCAGGGCAGGCCGTATTCGGCCACGCGCTTTAGGAAGGGATCGGGGTCTAGCTGTTCCATATTGAAAACTCCGCCGCCGTCCCAAGTTTTTGTAGCAACCATTGCTGCGGCAGAGGCGGCGGGAACACCCGTTGTGTAGGATATCGCCTGGCTTTTAACTTCCGCGTAGCACTCCTCGTGGACGCAGACGTTGTAGATGTAAACCTTGCGTCTCTTGCCGTCCTTTACGCCCTCTATTATGCAGCCTATGTTGGTCTTGCCCTTTGTGAGCGGTCCCAAACTTGCGGGGTCGGGCAGCACGGCCTTCAAAAATTCTATTGGCGCGATTTCAACTCCCTTAATCTTTAGGGGCTTAATGGAAGTCATACCGACGTTTTGCAGGACGCGCAAGTGGGTTAGGTACTTGTCGCCAAAAGTCATCCAAAAGCGTATGCGCTTTAGACCCTTTAAGTTCTTGCAAAGCGATTCCAGTTCTTCGTGGTAGAGCAGGTAGGAGGGCTTTACGCCTACTTCCGGATAGTCGAAGTCGCAGCGAATGGAAATTGGGTCTGTCTCAATCCACTTGCCTTCCTGCCAGTATCTGCCTTTTGAAGTGATTTCCCTGATGTTGATTTCGGGATTAAAGTTCGTGGCAAAGGGCAGGCCGTGGTCGCCTGCGTTGCAGTCGAGAATATCGACGTAATTAATTTCGTCAAAGAGGTGCTTTTGGGCGTAGGCGCAATACATGTTTGTGACGCCCGGGTCAAAGCCAGCACCCATGACGGCCATTATGCCTGCCTCCTTAAACTTATCCTGATACGCCCACTGCCACTTGTATTCAAACTTGGCCGTGTCCAGGGGCTCGTAATTGGCCGTATCCAGATAGTGCACGCCGCATTCCAGGCAGGCGTCCATAATGTGCAGATCCTGATACGGCAGGGCGAGATTGCAGACCAGATCCGGCTTGACC
>URYY01000077.1 GCA_900552245.1 uncultured Opitutales bacterium
AGTTTAAATGGCACTATTTTGGAGGAGATTACATGCGCAAATTGAAATTAATGGCGGGGCTTTCGATAGCAATACTCGCGGCAAACCTTTCGCTCTCGCAGAGCAAACTCTACGAGCAGCACTTTAACCTAAGTGAAATTACACTGGGCGATGGTCCTTTTAAAAACGCCCTCGATATAAATAACAAACTCCTGCTCGAGTATGATGCGAATCGCCTGCTCACGCCATTTATGCGCGAGGCGGGCTTTAAGGACTGGGAAGAAAAATACCCTCCATTTAGGAACTGGGCAGAGGGAGATTTCAGGCTGGACGGACACATAGGCTCGCACTATATCTCAGCTCTCGCACTGGCCTATGCCTCAACAAAAGAGCCGGAAATGAAGGCAAAGCTTCTCGAGCGCCTAAACTATATGGTCGATATGATAGACAAGGCACAGAGTGCATACGACGGCGATAAAGATGGCTTGCGCGGATATGTCGGAGGCATTCCCTGTAAGCCGATGTGGAGGAATATTTACAAGGGGAATGCAACTTTTAATTTTGAAGCAGACGGCAAACAGCAATACGGCGTAGTGCCGTTTTACACTATGCATAAGATGTACGCAGGTCTTCGCGACGCCTACGTTTACGCGGGGAATCAAAAGGCAAAAAAATGCCTAAAAAAGCTCTGCGACTGGGGCGTTAATCTGATATCAAATTTAAGCGACCAACAATTGCAAGATCTGTTAAATATCGAACACGGTGGAATAAACGAAAGCTATGCCGACGCCTACAAAATTTTTGGAGATAAGAAGTATTTAGAGACGGCCAAGAGATTTTCGCACAAGCGCATGATAGATGGCATGCAAAAGCTCGACACAAAGTTTTTAAGCGGGATGCACGCCAACACTCAAGTTCCCAAATACGTAGGCTTTGAGCGCATAGCGCAACTCGATAAGCTGCCGGAAGATGAGCAACTCATGCAAAGCTACAAGACGGCGGCACAAAATTTTTGGGCAGACGTTGCGCAAAATAGAACTCTGTCATTCGGCGGCAACAGCGTTGACGAGCACTTCCTGCACGCCGACCAAGGTATGCGCTACATAGAGCGCTGCGACGGACCGGAATCTTGCAATACAAACAACATGCTCAAACTCTCGGAAATGCTGTTTGACTCTACGCACGAGGCCAAGTATGCCGACTTTTACGAAAAGGCAGTTCTAAACCACATACTCTCAACCCAAAACCCCAATACCGGCGGTTATGTTTACTTTACGAGCGTAAGGCCCATGCACTACAGGATGTACTCGCAAGTAAATCAGGGGATGTGGTGTTGCGTTGGAACGGGTATGGAAAACCACGGCAAATACGCGCATTTTATATACACTCACGACAAGGATACGCTGTATGTAAATCTGTTTATCGCAAGCACCCTCATAAACAAAAACTTTGCCATACACCAAGACACGAAGTTCCCATTTGAACCTCGCTCTACCCTTACCGTCGGCAAGAAGGGTCAATACACGATAGCAATAAGGCACCCCATATGGTGCAAAAGCGGATTTGCAATTAAAGTAAACGGCAAAGCCATCTCGCTAAAAAGCGAACCCGGCTCTTACGAAAAGATAGAGAGGTTCTGGAAAAAGGGCGATAAAATCGAAGTTTCAACCCCAATGAAACTTGCGATAGAAAGCTGCCCGACAAATGACGACTATATTGCATTCACATACGGTCCTGTGACACTAGGAGCAATTGTAAGCACAAAGGATTTGGACCTAATGTTTGCAGGCGAAGGCAGAATGGACCACGCCCCGGGAATCGGCAAGCAGTGGAATTTGCTAGATGCCCCTATAATTCTTGGCAACAGAAGCGATATTCTAAAGCATGTAAAGCCGAGCGATATATCGAAGCTCGAATTCAAAATAGATTCCTCATTGTATTCGGATAAGAAATATGCCGACTTAGTCTTGCAGCCCTTCTTTAAGATACACGAGGCGCGTTACATGCTCTACTGGTTCCAGCCAAACGCCCAAAGGTGGCAAGAGCATAAAGACATGCTAAAGAGAATTGAGGACGAAAAGCAAAAGTTGGAGAGCAGAACAATTGACTTTGTCGCGACCGGAGAACAGCAAAGCGACGCCGGTCACGCGCTCGCCGGACAATTCGGAAAGGGAGAATACGGCGGTGAAAAGTTCGTCGATTCATGGAATAACGGTTGGTTTAGCTATCAGCTTGCCACCAAGGGCAAGAAGGACCTAAACCTCAGATTGCGCCTCGCAAGCGGCGACAGAAACCGCAAGTGTACAATTTCTGTAAACGGCAATGTTCTCGATGATAACTTCTCGCCAAAGCCTCCGAACGACAACGACAGGTTCTTTGAAGTTGAAATCCCCATTCCCAATGAATTTTTAAACGATGAGGAATTTGCCACGGTAAAATTCGAGGCAAACAAGGGAACGCCGAATCCCGGCCTATACTATCTAAGAATTGTAACAAGGCAGTAGTAAAAATTCACATCAAAACAAAGCGAAAGACCCACATTCTAGGCGGGTCTTTTTTGTTTTTTATCGGAAGCTAAAAGATGCGAAGCAAGCAGTTAATCGACCCACTCCGGGCTTACTAAAGTCGCAGTTACAAAGTTCTGAGATATGCCGCTATCGTCGCTCAACAGGCGCCTTAAAGTAAAGACGGCGGACTCGCCAACCAAATCGTTTCGCTGGTTCATTCCGCACCAGCGCGGATTGAGCCCTCCGCGATACTCAAGCTGTATAAAGCCTATATCTTTGGAGGCATCGACTCCTATTTCCCCGAGCCAGCGCACGGGCGAATTGTATAGTGAGATTATGCAGTCGGGCTTATTTTTCTTGAAAAAATTTCTGAATATGGAAATGTCCTCATTCGCCTGTTGAACGTCAAAAAATGGATCTATTCTATCAGCCTTATTTAAGGATAAAACTGCCTTTAAAAAGCCTCCCGTAAAGCGCCCCTCTATGAGGTCGTCAATCTTTCTATCCAAGACCAACGCCGGGCGTTTATATCCATTTTTTATAGCGCGCATTGTTGCGTGGTAAGACACCAAAAAATGATCAGTACACACGTAATTTAAAGTTGGGTTGTAGGTGCGCACTCCCGTTACTACGAACTTAAAATTGCGCCATACTGCATCAAATCTGCCGCTTAAATTGTTATTTTCCATAAGCCCCACTATAATTCCGCCCTTTATGCCCCTAAAGCGCAATACCTTCATTAGATTGCGCGCATTCAACTCGGGATCATTTAGCCAGAATTCACTTATGGAAAACCCCTCATTGTGCGCAGCTTTTCTTATGCCGGATACGTATTGCGGAATAGTCGGGAGGTTTGTGAAAGCATCGGCGCGTTCATTTGCGTTTATCAGGGCTATATTCTCCCTTATATGACCAAGCCCCTTCTTTTTCATAAGCGACATTGCCTTTGAAAATAGGTAACTCGGTTTGTATCCCATCTCTTTAGCAACCTCGCATATCAACTTTCTGCGCTCCTTTGATACGGACTTGCTACCGCGCAAGGCGAGCGAAACAGTCATTTTAGACACAGACAATCTGTCGGCTATGTCTTGAAGCGTAACTTTTTCCTTCTGATTTTCCATGTTAAAATTAGATTCCGCACTCAAAAGCTTACATAAAAAAATATGGAAGAATTGAATTATCAGACGCGCCGATTATCAATTCTTCCATAGCAAACCTCCTATTTAAAAAATCTCTAACCGAGCCAGAACGAGAAGTATATGTAAAGAGTTAAGCACCCCACGAGAATGATTCCCGTAAAGCACTTATTTGACAGAGACCAAGAGGCCTCAATTTCCCTACAAGCTGCCGGATCAGACTTAAGCCATGCATAAGTAAGCCCCCTTGTCTGACTTTCGCTCGGCTCTTCCGTGAGCTTTGAAGCCACTATAATTACCACTGCGCATATCACAAACAAGACACCGCCCGCGTAATATTGATTAAAATCGCCAATCCAAGCTAAGAACGCCGGATTTTCAATCTTGCCGTGTCCAAAAATAGTCTGCGCCGTAAGCTTTAGCATACCCAGCACAAAACCTGTTAAAAGCCCCCACATTGCACCGGTGGTATTCATTCTCTTCCAAAATATACCAAGCAGGAATACTGAAGCTATTGACGGAGCCAAGTAGCTTTGCACGCCCTGCAAGTAGTCGTACAAACCGCCGTCGGATATTTTGCGCATGATAGGAATCCAGATTATACCGAGACCAACCACGACAGTCGTAGCAATTCTGCCAACATTTACCAAATGCTTTTCGCTTTTTCCCGGAAAGAGCTTTTCGTAAATATCAACCGTAAATAGAGATGCGCTTGAGTTAAATAAGGAAGCCAATGAACTCATCAAGGCCGCCAATAAGCAGGAAACTATGATACCGCGCAAACCGACGGGCAAGAGGGTTGTAACCAGCATCGGGAAAACCATATCGCCCTGTATAGAGCCGTCGGGATTTGTAGCAAGAACGTACAATTCCGGAGCTTTCTTAGATAAGGCCCAGCCAATCATTCCGGGAATTAGGAATATCAAAACCGGCGTAATCTTTAGAATACCGCCGAATAGAGCACCCTTTCGGGCTGTCTCCAAATCCTTAGCGGAGAATACGCGCTGTACGATATATTGGTCGGTGCACCAGTACCAAACACCGACGATTATACTTGAAATCATAACTGCAGGCCATGGATACTTTGCATCGCTAATGGGGCGCCATAGAGCAAAGTTACTGGCGTTTTCGCTCGCGGTCTGTACAAGTGTATTCCAGCCCGCTATCACGCCGCCGTCGCCTAGAGCCTTAAGCCCCAAGTAGGTTATTACAGCGGAACCTGCAATTAGCAAAACAGCCTGTGGAGCTGCCGTATAGAGAATGGCTCTCATACCGCCAAAAACGGTGTAGATACCTGTGAGAATAACCGTTGCAAATGCGCCAACCCAGAAGGCGTTGTCGGGGCTTCCGAAAGTGTCCGGAAGCAGTGCGCTAAATACGATAGCGCCCGCGTAAACCGTCACGCTTACCTTTGTGAATACGTAAGCCACCAATGACACTACCGACAAGAGCCACCTAACGTTTGAACCAAAGCGCCTCTCTAAAAATTCCGGTATGGTATAGACGCCGGATTTATAGTAGAAGGGGACGAAGAAGTAGGCCAAAATTATCAAAACCCAAGCCTGCATCTCCCAGTGAGCCATAGCCATACCCATAGATGCTCCCGAGCCTGCCAGCCCCACTATGTGCTCAGAACCTATGTTGGCGGTAAAAATTGAAGCGCCTATCGCAAACCAGCCCACATTTCTGCCCGCGAGAAAGTAGTCCTTTGTTGACTTTTGATTGCGCCCCGTCCACCAGGCGATAAAGCCTATGAGGACGAAGTAAAGAAGTATTACAATCCAATCTATGTAGTGCATATACTATATCTTTCGTCTAATGTTTGACCTGTCCGTAATAAGAGTTTGCCCCGTGTTTGCGCAGATAGTGCTTATCCAAAAGCTCTTGCTGCATTCTCGAAACTTGAGGGTTTAAAAACAGCGTATCTAAGGCCATTTGCGCGCAGAGTTCCAAGGCTGTTGCATTCATCACAGCCTTTTTTCCGGAGTCTCCCCATGCGAAAGGCCCGTGCGAATAAACTAAAACTGCCGGCATATTTTCAGGCTTTATACCGAGCTCCTTAAACCTCTCAACTATGACTTTGCCGGTCTCTGCCTCATAGTCGCCGGCGATTTCAGAGGCTGTCAGTTTTCTAGTTACAGGCACATCCCCATAAAAATGGTCGGCGTGCGTAGTGCCCAAGCTGGGTATTGCCCTACCCGCCTGTGCGAAGGAAACAGCTACTTTTGAGTGGGTATGCACAATCGCGTTTACCCCGAAATTCTTAAATAAAACAGCGTATGTTGGAGTATCGCTCGAAGGCCTAAGATCACCATCTACAACCTTGCAATCCAAATCTACCACCACCATGCTTTCCGGTGTGAGAAGCGAATATTCCACACCGCTTGGCTTTATTGCAAAAACGCCCTCGTTTTTATCAAACACGCCTACGTTTCCAAAAGTCATTGCAATTAACCCGGAAGCGGCCAAGAGCTTATTGGCTTCGCAAGCTTCATTTCTTATTTTTTCAAATTTCATTTTAAAGCCTTCTGTTGCTCCTTTATTCTCAATAGGTCTTTCATAACCAAGCCCAAATCGGAAGTCTTTACACCGCCAAAAGCATCGTGGAGCTTTTTATATATCTCAAAGAGTTCCCCATAGACTTCCACGTTCTTTTTGATGGGCTTATAAGAAACGCTCTTAACGCCCGTCATTTTCTCTTGCGCCTGCTTGTAATCCGGATAAACACCGCCCATCACAGCACCTGCGATAGCAGCTCCCAGAGCGCAAGTCTGAGCCGAGCGCGACACAAAAATTTCGCGGTTTGCAATATCTGCGTAGATTTGCATAGTCATAGGATCTTTCTCGGCTATGCCGCCGCAACATATTATCTTTTCGATTTTTACACCGTACTTTTCAAATCTCTCTATAATCATGCGCGCGCCAAAGCCGGTAGCTTCTATCAAAGCGCGGTAGATTTCAAAATCCTTAGTGTGCAGAGTCTGCCCCATAATTAGACCCGTGAGACGCTGGTCGACCAATACTGTCCTATTGCCGTTATTCCAATCTAGAGCAATAAGCCCGCTCTCGCCCGGTAGCATTTTTGCCGCTTCTTTCGCCAAAGTTCCGAAAGTGGAGGAATCGCCGCCCAATACGACTTCAATCCACCACTTAAATATATCGCCGACAGCCGACTGTCCGGCCTCAAGACCGTAATAATTCGGAAGGATTGCTCCATCTACTATGCCGCAAATACCGGGTATATCGGGCAGATTTTCATCGAGAGGCCATACTGTGCAATCGCAAGTAGAGGTACCTACGGCGCGAACTAAAATCCCCTTGTCAACACCGCAACCGATTGCACCGTAATGCACGTCAAATTCGCCTATTGCAATCGGTATACCGGCGGGAAGACCCAACTTATTTGCCCACTCATCGCAAAGCTTACCGGCAGGAGTATCGCTCGAATACGCGCTATCGTAGAGCCTATCTCGCAAAGCGGCGATTTCGGGAGCTAATTTTGCTAGAAACTTTGCGTCGGGCAAGCCGCCCCACTCCTTGGAAAACATTGCCTTGTGCCCCGCCGCGCAAGCGCCTCGCACAATTTTTTTTGGATCGCAAACGCCGGCCAAAACAGATGGGATCCAGTCTGCCAGCTCAACCCAAGAATACGCTGCGTCAAAAACTTTCTTATCTACATTCAGACAGTGCCAAATCTTGCTCCACCACCACTCCGAAGAATATACTCCACCGCATTTTGCAATGTATTGCGCCCTAAACTGCGCGGAAAGCTTGGTAATTTTTGCAGCCTCCGCATAGGATGTGTGGTCTTTCCACAACCAGCACTGCGCATTCGGATTATCCTTAAATTCATCTAGCTGCCCCAACGCCACATTGTTTTTATCTACAGGTATGGGGCTTGAACCGGTGGAATCTACACCCATTCCGACAAAGTCTTCCTTCTTTATAGATGGAAAATTTTGCCTCGCCTTGGCAATGGCGCCAACAACGGTCTTCTCCAGACCCTCTATGTAATCCAATGGGCTCTGGCGCGCGACATTCGCGTCCTTTTCGTCAATAATGACACCTTGGTGCCCGCGTTTATAATTGAAGACCTCGGAAGCCAACTCCTCGCCATTTTCGCAATTTACGACAATGGCTCTGACTGAATTTGTTCCGTAATCTATGCCTATGCTAAGTTTCATACTCCAGACACTATTTTCCACATTTTTTTCTTCAAGAAGTTAAAAAATTGCGCTTCCCCAAAACACTTGTTTTTCAGATTTTATCAATTTTATAACATATTGAATATAATGTTATTAAAAAAATATTTTTCCTTAATTACTGTAACTTTAAATCGTCGTTTCAGATTTGCGGAACCTGCACTAAAAGCACGGAGAAAGTTAGAGTTTGATTTGGATATAATTAGAGATCTTAATCCTTAAGTAAGGTAAAAAAGCCACAAAAAAAACCGCCCATCAAACTTTCGAATGGGCGGTTTTAGAAATTTGCAAACTAAAAACTACTGTTTTTCTATGTAAATTGAGCTGCTCGGGAAAGCGAATGAAAGCCCCCTAGCCTCTACAGCGCGCATTATAGATAGATTAACGCTCTGCATCGTCTCAAGATAACCCGCTAAATCGGTATTGTAAGTGTAGTATATGAGCTGAATATCCAAAGACGAGTCGTTGAACTTTACGAAATTTACGAGCTCTGAGCCGTTTTCAACTCCGGAATTTTTGTTTAGCAAATCTTTAAAGTCTGCAATTATGGCCTCAATTTGATCGGCGGTAGTTGAGTATGTCAGGCCTACAGTCATAACAACCTTTCGGGTCGGCATTTTTGAGTAATTGTCAACCGATTCATTTGCCAAGACGGAGTTAGGAATTGTAACTAGGGTTTTTTGGAAGGTTCTTATGCGAGTGGAACGCACACCAACATTATCCACAATGCCCTCTACATCGCCAACCTTGACCCAATCGCCAAGCACAAAGGGCCTGTCCGCAACAATGGATATGGAGCCGAACAAATTTGCTATTGTGTCTTTAGAAGCAAAAGCTAAAGCGGCACCGCCTATACCTAAAGAGGCTACCAAAGCGCTTATCTTTACGCCCATGTGGTCAAGGACAAGCAAAATTGCGATGAAAACCAGCGAGTACTCAAAAATTCTACCAAGCAAAAATACCAAGTGCTTTGCCGAAGAATTTTTTGCCTCCATCCTCTTTGCGAGGGCTTGGAAGGAAAAATCGACGACAGTCAAAACCATCCAAAATATCAAAGCAAGCCCCACTGCTGCAAAGATTCTGCCCGCTACCAGCAGCACGGCTGAATCGTGAATTAGCGTGAAGAAAGCAATATTTAAGCCTATGAGTATAACGAAAAAGCGCATCGGCCTTCGTATTCTATCCAACATTTTATTTATGTGCGAAAAATGCACTTTCTCGAAGAGGCTCCTAAATACTTTAAAGATTACGTTTACAATCAACCTTTGGAAAAGCCAAGTAAACAGGAGAACCAGAACTGCAAAGCATATTGCAATCACCCTAGTTCCCATAAACTTTGCGACCATAAAATCTGCGAGACCCCCGTAGCCGTTGTCGCGCAAATATTTTATTATAAATATTCTTACATCTCGCAAATGCTGAAATTTTGTAACCGATATCTCATCTACTTTTGCCGAGGACTCGCTCTGAGGCAGAGCCTTTTCTGCCGTCTTAATTTCCTCTATCTCTTTTTCGATGCGCGCCTTGCGAAGCTCTGCCGACTTCATTTTCTCCTTTAGGGAATCGCGCGTATCGGCGGACTTTTCTGCATCTGCAGGCTCAATGGCCGCCGAATCTTTAGCGGCTGCACCCTCCTTAGTTTCGACTTTTACCTGCGTGGCAGCCTCGGCCGCCTGATTCTGCGCTAGCGCCCCCATTGGCAGGACGCACACAAGGGCAAGTAAATATATAAACTTTGCAATATTAAACAGCTTCATAGTTAAAAAAATTAGTATTCTGCAAGCGGCCTGGACGGCTCTATTGAAAGAGAGAAAGCGGAAGATTTTGCAAGCGCCGTCGGATCTATCCAGGCGGAGAAGGCTATCATCGCGGCGTTGTCGCCGCAATACTTCTTCTCGGCCGGAAGGAACTTGCAATGCGCTCTTGCAGCCGAATTTTTGAGAGATTCCCTAAGCGTGGAATTATTCGCAACTCCGCCCGATAATCCGAAGCTCTTGTATCGCTTGTTTCCGAGGAAGTATTCAACTCTCTTTCTCAGCTGCTCAAATACCGCATATTGATAGCTTGCGCAAATATCCGCCAGGTCGCTACCCGCGCCCCCTCTGCGCTCCAAAAAGTAACGCAGGCTGGTCTTTAAGCCCGAAAAGCTGAAGTCCGGGTCATCTTCGGGTTTGCGGGCGCTTCCCCTTGGAAAGGGGAATTTTTTTCTATCTCCGCCCAAGGCCGCCCTTTCCAACATGGGCGCCCCAGGATATGGCATTCCCAAGAGTTTTGCACCCTTATCCAAAGCTTCTCCTGCAGCGTCGTCGAGGGTTTCGCAAAGCGTGCGCATCTTGCCGTCTTTTGATATCTCAAACAAAATGGAATTTCCGCCTGAAACCAAAAGCCCCAAGTGCGGCAAAAGCTCGTCAAAATAAAGCCGCTTAAAATCGCCGGGATTTTTTGCATGCTCGCTTATAAAGGGCGAGTACGCGTGCCCGCGCAAGTGGTTTGCGCCAAACAGGGGTTTCTTTAAATAAAGCGCCAAAGCGGCGGCTGAAGCTATCCCCATGGCTAGGCAATTCGCAAGTCCGGGACCGGACGTGCATACAATTTTATCTATTTTGCCCGCCTCAAAGTCGGAGTCTCTCACAATAATTTCCAGAAGCAGTGGCAGATTCTTCAGATGTTCGGAACTTGCCAAATCGGGAACTAC
>URYY01000078.1 GCA_900552245.1 uncultured Opitutales bacterium
GCTTGCGTCTATACATCTCCGCAAGCCGCGTGGGTAGGTTTTGATTCGAGATTAAAAGGTATGCTCTCCGAGGGCAAATGCGAGATTTCAAAATCGTTTTACCTTGCAAATGCAAAGGCTCAGGCGGACGGCGCAACAGCGGGCTTTGTGAAGCTCGTATCGGAAAGCGGAAGCGGAAAGATTTTGGCGGCGAGCGTCTTTGGAGAAGATGCTTGCGAATTAATTTCAATATTTACACTCGCAATTTCGGAGGGGATAAGCAAAGCCAACTTAGCCGGCGCAATGTTCCCCCACCCGACTTTAAGCGAGCTTGTTTCAGCGGCTTGTAGAGATTGATATGGCATCGAAAGATAATTGGAGTTCAAGCATGGGCGTGATTCTCGCGGTTGCGGGAAGCGCGGTGGGGCTGGGAAATTTCTTGAAATTTCCGGGGCAAGTGGCAATTCACGGAGGCGCGGCATTTATGATTGCATACGTGCTTTCATTCATTCTGGTCGGTCTGCCATTTGCAATGATGGAATGGACTGTCGGCAGAAAAATCGGCAGCGCCTACCATTCCGTACCGTGGACGTTCTACGCATTTTTCAGGCGCCCATCCGCAAAATTTGTGGCGGCAATTTCAGTTGTAATCCCATTTGTAATATGCTCTTACTACACCTATATTGAGGCCTGGTGCCTGGGCTATGCGGCAAACTTTGCCTTTGGCAGCCTAAATTTTGAAAACACCCAGCAGGCCGCGGAATTTTTCGGAAACTTCGTAGGTATTAGCGAAAATGGCGCCGCACTCGGCTTTTCACTAAAGAAAGTGACAATCTATTTTGTCATAGTTTTTGCGATAAACTTTGGCCTTATATATCTTGGAATTTCAAAGGGCATAGAAAAATTTTGCAAGGTTGCGATGCCGCTTTTGATACTGCTTGCTCTAATTCTCTGCGTGCGCGTCGTAACGCTATCACCCCGCGACACTGGCAGAAGCGACGCCTCAATAAGCCAGGGAATGGGCTTTATGTGGAACCCCACAAAGGTTGTATTGGAGGAATTTAACGGAGGCAAGTGGCACGAGGTAAAGAGGCTTGTAGGCGAAAATCAGATACGCGAGACCAAGCTTGAAATGCAGTCGGCGCCCTCAAAATTCCAGAACTTTAGAATCAGGGAAATATCGCTCTGGATGCAGCTTTTAAACCCGTCAATCTGGATAGCGGCTGTGGGCCAGCTATTCTTTAGCATGTCGGTTGGAATGGGTATAATAATATCCTACGCAAGCTATCTTAAAAAGAAGGACGACGTAGTTTTAAGCGCCCTTACAAGCGCAAGCGCAAACGAATTTTGCGAGGTCTGCCTAGGTGGTATGATTACGGTTCCGGCGGCAGTTGCCTTCCTGGGGTTAAGCGGAGTTGTAGGGGCCTGCGCAAGCCTATTTGATCTGGGCTTTAACGTATTGCCTTTAGTATTCCTAAAGATGCCGGCAGGTGAACTCTTCGGCTTTATGTTCTTTATACTGCTATTTTTGGCGGCCGTTACAAGCTCGATTTCAATACTGCAACCGAGCCTCGCCTTCTTTGAGGAAGTACTCGATATTTCAAGAAATAAGGCGGTGGTGCTTCTGGCAGTATTGATGTTCTTTACTTCCATATTTTCCATGTACTACTCAAAGGGCTTAGTTGCGCTTGACACGCTCGACTTCTGGGTCGGGCAAACGCTGATATTCATCGTTGCAACCTACGAAATTATAATGTTTTCCTGGGTCTATGGAGCGGAGAAACTCGTAAAAGATGCAAACGGCTATTCCATACTAAAGCTTCCAAAATCCTACTCGAAGATATGGCGATACTATTCGCCAATAATACTTGTAACGGTTTTTGTGGCATGGTTTGCAAAGGATGTCCTAGGGCTTTTTGGTGGAAAGCTAAGCTACCAGATAACAAACCTCACGACGGACATAAACCCCGTTGCAGTCGCATCGGTTGGGCTTATAATAGCGCTGGCAATAATATTTGGAATTATGATATTTACAAGTAAGAGCTTCAAGGAGGAAAAACTATGACATTGGGAGGCTGGATTACATTTCTGCTATCCATGACGCTCGTAAGCGCACTTTTTGTGTGGTGCGTATGGAAAGTCTTAAGCTATAAAAATCCGAACAAAATGCAGGGCGCAGACCTCTTTAGCGAAGAGGAGACTGAAAGCCCGCCCAAGAAAAGCTCGCCTAAGAATTAGTGTCGGAGCTCTCGCCGGCAACTGCATCCAGCTCGGAGGAATCCGTCTTATTCAAGCGCTTTAAAATTGGCGATAAGAAGGTTGCGGAAAAGCCGACAAAAAGTATCAGAGTGAAGGACCAGCGCAAACTTGAGTGTTCCGAAATATAGCCGATTAGAGGCGGGCCCATCAGGAATCCAAAAAAGCCTATGCTAGAAACCCCCGTGAGTGCTGCTCCCGTTGCCATAGTTCGGCACTTGCCGGCTAGGCTGTAGCAAAGCGGAACTATGCTAGATACGCCAAAGCCCACCAAGGCAAAACCCACGCTTGAGGTTGAAATTTTAGGAAATACAACGGCGAGCGATAGCCCGGAAGCGATGAGAATGCCGCTTACTTTTATCACGTTTTCGGCCCCAAATTTTGTCGCGAATCTGTCAGCGATAAATCTGCCTATCGCCATGCAGCACATAAAGGATATAAAGCCGTAGCGCTCCAATTCAAGAGGCGCGTGGAGAACGTCCTTAAAGTAAATTACGCTCCAATCGAACATCGTGCCCTCGGTTGCCATGCAGCAAAATGCTATAAAGCCCAATATTACTATGTATCTATCCAGGTGAAACCTATGGTGCTTACGCCCTGTTATAACCTCGCTCTGGCGCGGCTTTGGCGGATCCTTTTCCACCAAGTATCTGCGCATTGAAATTAGGACAAATAAGCTAAATATATAGAGCATTAAAAAGTGCTCAAACACGCTTGCGTGCAGAAGGTTTACAATTGGAATACTCGCAAGCCCGCCCAAAAATCCGGCGAGGCTCCAAACTCCGTGAAAGGTCGCCATTATGCTTCGCCTATACTGCTTTTCCACGCAAACTGCCTGCGTATTCATAGATATGTTGCAGAGATTGCCGCATATTCCAAATATGAAAAGCCCAAAGCATAGAATCCAAGTTTTATGCGCAAGCGAAAGCGACAGAAGGGAGAGCGGATAGAGTATGGCGGCAAGGGTCAGCATATTTTTGCTGCCCATCTTTGCGACCAAGTAAGCCGAAAGCGCCATTCCCGTAAATGAACCTACGGGAATTGAAAATAAGACCATGCCAAATTCAGCATCGTTTAGATTCAGGGCCGCCTTTACATCCGAAAGCCTACTGCCCCAGCAGGAAAAGCCGCAGCCCAAGAGGAAGAAAAACGCCGCCACGGCAATTCTGTGGCAGAGCTTGTCGGAAAGGCTAAATCCGAAAAAGTTTCTCTTTGAATCTGTTAAATCGCCCGATTGCATCTGATGACCCATTTTGGAAAGTCGCAAAACTTCAGACCTTTTTTTTAATTTGTCAAACAAAATCAAAGAGGCTCTCAAAGGCTAGAGAGCCTCGAGCACGCTCTTTTGCAAGGTCAGCGAAATTTCGTTAGCAGGCCCCGAAGACTTGCGCAAATGGAAGGTGTTTGTACCCCAGGAATCCTCCACGCTTATGCGCGCAAATATGATGTCGTAGCCCTCCTTGTTTATAGCTTTCGCAATCGAGTACAAAAGCCCAGGCCTATCCTTTGCTATCACTTCCATTATTAGCCTGTCGGGCGCGGGCAAGAGCTTGTAGTGGTGCGGAATTATCTCGCCCGGATGCAAATCCTGCTTGCGCGCGGGCGGCTCTATCTCTTTGCCGGTTGCTATAATCTGAGTTATAGCCTTTGCAAAGAGCTCGCGGGTGCGCTCGTTTTGCACTGCTCCGCCGCCGACTGCGGTCACATAAAAAGTGTCTATGACGATTCCGTCGCTTCTAGATATCGCTTTTGAGCCAAGTATGTTTAGACCTGCGTAAGTAAAGGCGCTCGCAAGCTTGTAGTAGAAGCCTACGATATCGGAGGTCACGACAGTCACGGTTGAAAGCGACATATTGGGGTCGTTTCTCCACTCAAATATGGGCATGATGGGCTCTTCTTTGCGCAGCAAGTTTTCCTTGTAGGAGTGAACCATATTCAGATGCAACACAATGTCTTCCAAGCCGTGAAATAAAAAGTAGTTTCTGGGGAAAAGCTCAAATTGCCGCTTTGCCTCATCGACACTTATTGCCAGATCTTCACTCTGGAGCACCGACTCTAAGACGCTCTGCTTTTTAGCCTCGTAGTAGGCCTCCATCTGCTGCTCGTTCTTCTGCAGGGCCCTGAGGGCGTTTCTGTAAAGCATTGTATGCAGAGACTGCTTGTAGGAGCTCCACAGGCCGCCGCTTACGCCGTTTGCGTCGCAAAATGTCAGAACGTATAGGTACTTTAGCCTGTCAACATCGCCGACCATCTTTGCAAATTTCTGTATAGCCCCCTCGTCCTCTATGTCGTTTGACTGCCAGTAGCGCGACATCATAAAGTGGTTGCGCACCAAAAATATTATGGTTTCCTTATCGTCTTCTGTGACGTCAAAGCGCTTCAGTATGCGCGCGGCAATTTCGGCCCCGACTTCGGCATGCCCCCTTATGCCGTCGGACTTGCCCAAGTCGTGCATCAAAAGCGCCAAGTATAAAATCGTGGAATTTTTAGTGTCCGACAAAACTGCGTGGTAGTAGCCGTAGGGGTCGTCCTCCACATTTGCGTTAAAAATTTTGTCGAGCTCGTAAATTGTGGCAAGCGTGTGTATATCGGCGGTGTAGCGGTGGTAAAATTCGTGCTGCACAAGGCAAGTTATTGCGCCAAACTCCGGAATGAACTTTCCCAAAATATCCAAAAAGTGCATTTTTGAAAGTATGGGGAAAACGTCTAGCGGCGAGCGCAAAATCTTCATAAATTCCGAATTTGCGGTCTTATCGTTTCTGACTTTGTCGTCCACCAGATGGGCGCAATCGCGTATTAAAATTTCAAGCTCGTCGCTTAGGCGCGCCCCGAACTTTTGGCAGCACCTGAAAACCTTTATAAGCAGAGTGGGATCCCGCCTAAATACGTTCGGATTCTGGGCGTACATAAAGCCCTTTTTAATTATAAAGCCCTCAATGTAGCGCACCTTTGAAAATTCGTCAAACCTAAGGCCGAGAGCCTCGTTTATGTCTTCAGGCAAGAGAATCCGCATTCGCTTGCGGGCGGTCTTTGAAATTGAGTCTATCTCGCGCAGGGCGTAATAGACATTGTGCATAAATTTCTCGACGCGCTCCACTATATTTTTTTGCTCGTAGCCCAAGCCCTTGGCAACTCTCGGCTGCGTCTCCAAATCCAAGAGGTCGTTTTCTCTATTTAAGAGGTAGTGCATCTCGTTTCTAACGCGCAAGAGCAGATTGTAGGAGCGCCGCAAAGTTTTGTATTCAACTACGGAAATCACCTTTGCGCGCGCCATTTCCATAAGGGTTCTTGCGCCTATTTTAAGGCGGCTTACCCAGAGCAGAGTCTGATAGTCGCGAAGGCCACCGACACCGTTTTTTACGGAGGGCTCCTGCACATAGGGCGTCCAGCCGTACTTTCTGTGGCGCGCGGTCTTTAGCCTCAAAAGTTCCTCTATGTGTTCGGAGGCCGTGGACTTTACGCATTCTGAAAATGAATTTTGGTAGCTTTCAAAGAGCTGCTTTGAGCCGCATAAAAAGCGGGCGTCTAGCATTGCAGTCTTTGTCAAAATATCGGCGTTTGCATCTTCTATTGCCTCTGCAACCGTGCGGCTTGAGTGCCCGAGCTTGTAGCCGACGTTCCACAGCGGATACATAATTTCCTCTATAGCCTGCGTCTTAAATACGTCGCTTACCTTGTCGTTTGAGTAGAGAAACATTATGTCTATGTCGCTCTTTGGGCAGAGCTCTCGCCTACCGTAGCCGCCGAGAGCCACTATGCAAAAATTGTGCTCGCTAAAGTTTCCGAATTTCGAGCGCTTTTCAACAAAGGCCGCGTGCAGCCTTTGAACCACCATATCTATGACATCGCTTATGGCGTGGCAGACAACGTAGCCGCTCGCCCCCGCTCTGTGGGCCTCGTAAATGGCCTTCATTCGCCCATCTATAAGCGAGCGCAAATTTTTTAGCATTGGCGGCTTGTTGTCGGCAAAAAATTCGAGCGCCGCAAGCTCGGTATCGCGCTTTAAAATTCGTTCTTTTTGGGTGGAAAGCATATTGCTTTTGTTAATGTATTGTTAGCATCAGACTAAAATCGCTCAAAAAGCCTTTGTCAAAGTAAAAAGTGTTTACAAAGTCCGAAATAGGTTATTTAATCCTCGACAATTTTTTAATTTTAAGGATATGAATAAAATCTACAAGTTTGCAGTTTTGCCGGGCGACGGCATAGGCCCCGAAGTTATGGACGTTGCGCTAGATGTGCTAAAGCACGCATGCGCGGGAAAAAATATTGAGCTTTCCTACAAGACCTGCGATGTGGGAGGTGCGGCCATCGACAATTTTGGCGAAGCTCTGCCAAAGTCCACGCTCGATGTCTGCGCGGCAAGCGACGCGATTTTATTCGGCTCTGTCGGCGGCCCCAAGTGGGAGAATCTGCCGCCCGCAAAGCAGCCCGAGCGCGCCGCTTTGCTTCCGCTTAGAAAGGCCTTTAAGCTATTCGCAAACATAAGGCCCGGCCTCTTGTATCCGCAACTTACAGACGCCTCTCCGCTCAAGAAAGAGCGCATACCAGACGGTATAGACATCGTCTGCATAAGAGAGCTTACGGGCGGCATTTACTTTGGCGAAAAAAAGACCTACCAAACGCCTGAGGGCGAAACCGCCGCTTGCGATACCATGTGCTACAAAGTTAGCGAAATTGAGCGCATAGCAGAAGTTGCCGCACAAACTGCCATGAAGCGCTCAAAGCGCCTCTGCTCGGTCGACAAGGCAAACGTCTTGGAAACTTCGGTTTTGTGGAGAAAAACTATCGTAAACTTTATTGAAAAGAACTACCCGCAAATCGAGCTTCGCCACCTCTATGTGGATAACGCCGCAATGCAGCTTGCGCGCGACCCGAACCAGTTCGACGTAATCGTGACCGAAAATATGTTTGGCGATATTTTAAGCGACGAAATGGCGGTAGTCTGCGGATCGCTCGGAATGCTTTGCTCTGCAAGCTTGGGCGACGGCTCAAATTCGCTCGGCCAAAAGTTCGGCCTCTACGAGCCCGCGGGCGGAACGGCTCCGGACATCGCCGGAAAAGGAATAGCAAACCCCTGCGCGCAAATTCTCTCATCGGCGCTTATGATGCGCTACTCTTTCGGCGAGGAGGAAATAGCATCTAACATAGAGCGCGCCGTAAGAGAAGCCGTATGCTCGGGCGTGCGCACAGGCGATATAGCTTTCGGAATAAAGCCCGTCTCAACAAAAGAAATGGCTAAAGCCATAATTGAAAGACTTTAATAAAAAATGAATTCCTCCGAAATTAGGCAAAGTTTCTTCGACTTTTTCGAGTCCAAGGGGCACACTATAGTGCCCTCGGCCTCGCTAATGCCAAGCTCACCAAACCTGCTCTTTACAAACGCGGGAATGAACCAGTTTGTGCCCTACTTTTTGGGCGACGTAAAAGCGCCGTTTAAGAGGGCTGCAGACACGCAAAAGTGTATCAGAGCCGGCGGCAAGCACAACGACTTGGAAGATGTGGGTTTTGACACCTACCACCACACCTTCTTTGAGATGCTCGGCAACTGGTCCTTTGGCGACTACTTCAAAAAAGAGGCCATACACTGGGCCTGGGAGCTACTCACAAAAGTCTGGAAGATGCCTAAGGAAAGGCTCTACGCCACGGTTTACGAGCCCAAGGCCGGAGAGCCCGCCGAGTTTGACGCCGAGGCCTACGGCTACTGGGAGGAAATCTTTAAAAGCGAAGGTCTGGACCCGAAAGTTCACATAAAAAAGAGCGGCAAGAAGGAAAACTTCTGGATGATGGGCGAGACCGGCCCCTGCGGCCCCTGCTCAGAACTTCATATAGATTTGACTCCGAATGGCGATACGCAGGGAGCGCTAGTAAATTCCGACTCTCCGCTTTGCATAGAAATTTGGAATCTCGTATTTATGCAATTTAACGCGCAGGAGGACGGCACATTTGTTCCCCTTGCCTCAAAGAACATAGATACGGGAATGGGGCTTGAGCGCATTGCGGGCATAATGGCGACAACCAAGAACTTTACGGACTTTTCCGTAATGGCCTCAAACTACAATTCGGATCTATTTACGGACATATTTAAAAAGATTTCCGACATGTCCGGCAAGACTTACAGCCGACAGAAGCGATATGTCGCTCGAAGAGCTGACAGACTGCATATTTAGAGTTTTGGCAGACCACATAAGGACGCTTACTTTCTCTATCGCAGACGGCATAATGCCGGGCAGCGAGGGCAGAAACTACGTCTTAAGGCGCATATTGCGCCGCGCCGTTATGTACGGAAAGAGGCTCGGTTTAAAGCACGGCTTTTTCACAAAGCTTGCTGACTCGGTAATAGAGAAAATGGGACCGGTATTTCCGGAGCTTAAGGCGCAGAGAAGCGTCATATTAAAAGTTCTTGAGAGCGAGGAAAAGTCCTTTGACAGAACGCTCGATACGGGGCTTCAACTGCTCGATAAGATTACGGAAAAGAGCTCTTCAATTTCGGGCGAGCAGGCCTTTGTGCTCTACGACACTTACGGCTTCCCGATAGACTTGACCCAGCTAATCGCCCGCGAGCGAAAGATGGAAGTCGACTTAGAGGGCTTTGAAGCTGAGATGCAAAAACAGCGCGAGCGCGCGAGAGCCGCCCAAAAGAAGGAAGTTATAACCGTTGCAGACGCCTCGGAACAAGGGAAGGCAACCCAGTTTGCGGGCTACGACAGAGCTAACCTCGAAAATTTCTCGACAAAAATTGCAGCTTTAGTAGAGGGCGACGACGCCGACTTTGTCGTGTTTGAGCAAACGCCGTTTTACGCCGAAAAAGGCGGCCAGGTCGGCGACAAGGGCAGCTTTAAAATCGGCAACAAAGAGTTTGAAGTGCTCGACACAAAGGCAAACCAAGCCGGAGTATTCTTGCATAAAATCGCAAAGGGCTTGCTCGACAAAAAGTACGTTGGCGAAAGCGCAATACTTTGCGTTGACCAAAAGAGGCGCCGCGCCATAGAGCGCCACCACTCTGCAACCCACCTATTGCACTGGGCTTTGCGCGAAGTTCTGGGTACGCACGTGCGCCAGGCGGGCTCTTACGTTGACGACCAGCGCATGCGCTTTGACTTCTCGCACTTTGAGGCAATTTCGGACGCGGATTTAAAGCGTATAGAAAATCTTGCCAATAGCCGCATACTAGAAAACGCGCACGTTAAAAAGTACGAGGTGCCCTTTACTGAAGTTCCGAAAAACTGCCTTGCCTTTTTTGGCGACAAGTACGGAGCGGTAGTGAGAGTTGTTGACATGGGCTTCCACGCAGAGCTCTGCGGCGGAACGCACATAGACAATCTCGGCGAAATCGGCATGATTAAGATTGTCTCGGAAGGGGCGATTGCAAGCGGCATAAGGCGCATAGAAGCCCTAGCGGGTTCGGCGGCCTACGGATATTGCGAAGGCTTGCAAGACGAGATTAAGAAAATTTCTGAAATGCTTGCCTGCAAGGGCGGCGACTTGGAGGGGCAACTTGCAAAGTTCATAGAATCCAAGTTGGAGACCGAGCGCGAATTAAAGAAATTAAAGCGCGAAAACGCCGGCAAGGAAGCGAAAGATTTGGCGGGCGAAATCGTCGAAAAAGACGGCGTATCTTGGATAGTTAAGCAAGTGTCAGCCGAAAATACTAACGAGCTTCGCGAACTTGCAGTTCAGATACAAAAGACTTCAAAAGTCGAGAGCCTTGCCGTGGTTCTGGGTGCCGACATTGGCGGTAAGGGCGCGATTTTGGCGCTTTGCTCTGAGGGAGCTCTCGCAAAGGGAGTAAAGGCCGGCGATATAATTAAAACCATAGCCCCCATGATGGACGGCCGCGGCGGCGGCAAGCCAGACTTCGCGCAAGGCGGAGGCTCGGCGGCAAAGCTCAGCGAGGCTCTGAACTCTTTTAAGGCGAAACTTTAACCTCACTTAAGAATATGGGAAACAAAAAAATCCTCATTATAGGCGCAGGCGGCGTAAGCAATGTTGCCACGCACAAGTGCGCCCAAATGAAAGATGTTTTTTCCGACATCTTTTTGGCGAGCCGCACAAAGGCAAAGTGCGATAAAATAGCAAG
>URYY01000079.1 GCA_900552245.1 uncultured Opitutales bacterium
AAGCCTGTATTTGCCGGCATCGCGCGCCTTAGCTACAGAGCCTGCTGTTTTTAAATCCTCGTAAGATACCACTTCCGCTTTTATAAATCCCCTCTCAAAGTCTGTGTGTATCACGCCGGCGCACTGTGGAGCTGTCATTCCGTTTTTGAAAGTCCAAGCCCTGACCTCCTTTTCGCCCGCCGTAAAGTAGCTTGAAAGCCCCAGCAGCGAATAGGTCTTTTTTATGAGCTCTGACACTCCGCTATCTTTTGCCCCAAGTTGCTTTAGGTATTCGACACCTTCCTGAGGGCTAAGTTCCGCAAGCTCCTCTTCTATCCTTGCGCATATCACGCATATCTCGGAGTCGTGCTCAGACTTTACGTATTCGGCGACTTTCGAAACGTAGGGGTTTGCCTGCGGGTTTTCCAAATCAGATTCCGCTACATTGCAGGCATAGAGCGTCGGTTTTGATGTTAAGAGGAAGAATTGCTTTACCCTATCTGCATCCTCGTGGTTTAACTGCATAGTGTGGGCGGGCTTGCCCTCGTTTAGGTGCGCCACAATTTGCTCTAGAATTTCCACATTCTTTACAGCTTCCTTATCCTGCGCGCCCTTTGCCTTCTTTTTGTTCGCCTCAAGCTGCTTTTCGGCACTTTGCAAGTCGGCAAGTATGAGCTCTGTAGATATCACCTGAATATCTCTAATCGGGTCAACGCTTCCCATTGAATGCAAAATGTCGTCATCGTCAAAGCAGCGCACAACTTGTACAATTGCGTCAACTTCTCTTATATTTGCTAGGAACTTATTGCCAAGTCCCTCGCCCTTGCTTGCGCCTTTTACAAGACCTGCTATATCAACAAATTCAACTGCCGCCGGAATCACTACATTTGTCTTTGCAATTTTCTTTAAGACCTGCAACCTCTCGTCCGGAACTTCAACTACTCCCACATTTGGCTCTATTGTGCAAAATGGGTAATTTGCAGCTTCCGCCTTTCTCGAGCGGGTTAGCGCGTTAAAGAGTGTGCTTTTGCCAACGTTTGGCAAACCAACTATTCCTGCCTGCAACATTTTGTTTAAAAAGTTAAATTGTATTCTCTGAAATCTTTAATGTGCTATATTTGCACTTTAGTTGGGCAGATTCTCACAATCCGAAAATTTTATCAACAACAAATAGCAGCAATATTTGCCTGCAAATCACTTTTATAAAAGAAGCAATCCCTTTGCTACCTAGCTGTAAAAAGAAGACAGCGGCACCCCATTTAGGAGTACCGCTGCTTTCTACTCTTTATTTCTACCAATAACCGATAAAAAACGCTAGTTTTTTAACGAAATTTTAAAGATCTTTCCTCAGGTTATATCTGCTTTACTCACACGTGTGAAGCCAAACCCATATGGCTAAAACCTAACTCTGAGACTCTAGCGGTCAATAAATTTTTGAATTTTTTTTGTAATAAATAACCATATTTGGGCGTTCTTTGAAAATTTTAACTACAAGCATAACTTTAGCTTCTCTCTTTTTGTCTTGAACGTTTGAGATATTTTGTGTAGCCCAGTTTAACAACAATTTAGCTTGTTAACGCAAACTTACGCTATGAGATTCAATAAAGTAATATCAATTTTAAATCTGTTTTTTCTTTGTGCGCTCAGTGCCCATGCAGCATTTAACGCGAAGGATTGGAATGTCGCAGGCAGAGCCAAGGTAAGCGCCGGGGCAAATTCGCTCACGGTTGAAAATGGTTTGCTCTACTCGAAGGCAGACGCTCCGGCAGACGCTGAGTACAGCTTTAAGTTGCGCGCGCCGGAGGGGGCAAAAAAAGTGCAGCTGTGGGCCGGATTTAAAGTTAAAGATGCTGAGAGCCGGTACGTTGTAGCATTAAGGGGGGAGCCCAATAGGCATGTTTATCTGGCTAGATACGCGCCGGATGGGAATGCGAAGTTCTTGGGCTTTGCAAACTTAAATTTTGAACTTGAGGCCGGCAAGTGGTACGACTTGCGCGTGCTCACAAGCGGGGATAGAATCCAAGTGTATGTGAATAATGAGGATTTGCCGCGCCTGAATGTAAAAGATGAGGCCCTTTGGGAAGGAGGCGGCATCGGCCTAGGTGGAGGTTATCTGCCCGCGGAGTTTGCCTCTTACTCAGTAAAGCCCTTGGACGGGGCTAGCCTTGAGCAATTTAAGAGCGCCGGCGACAAATTTTACAGGAAGGCCCAAGCCGACAAGGAAGCCATCAGGGCAAAAAATAGAAGCTCTTACAGCCCCCAAAAGCTGGAAAAATTAAACGGTCCGCGAACCGAGCTTTCCCTAGATGGCGATTGGCTTTTCTACCCGATAGAAAAGGGAAAGTCCGACGACGCCACGGCCTTGGCCCAGCCAGATTTGGACGATTCTTCATGGCATACTTTAAAAGTTCCCAGCATGTGGACGCCCTGCCTTGCATGGCTCCATGGCGAGGAGTCTTTCAGACGCAAGGATGTTCCAAAGGAGGCCTACACAAAGGGCATATACGACACTTTCTACAACGCCGAGTTTGAGCGTGTGGACAATCTAAGCTTCAACTGGGATAAGACAAATGCGGGCTGGTACCGCCACTACATAGATTTGCCGCAAGATATAAAGGGCAAGAAATTGGAGTTGCACTTTGATGCAGTTGCCCAAAGTTGCGAGGTGTTTGTAAACGGAAAATCCGTGGGTGGGCACGTCGGAATGTTTGGGGAATTTGTGTGCGATATTACAGAGGCCGCAAAGCCTGGTAGAAATGTCATAGCCGTTCATGTAATTCGCAGGCCCGAAAAATCCAATAAAACTGCAAATCAAAGCGACGTAATTGCGGTGGAGATAACTGTTGCAATAACAAACGAGATGGTTTCGACCTTGCCTAAGGGCTTTTACTTGAATAATCCGGCCGGAATCTGGCAGCCGGTAAAACTTGTTGTTACGAGCCCTGCTAGCGTAAGCGACATATTCGTAAAGCCGCAGACTGACGGGGCGGATATCGAAATAGGGCTGTCAAACAGCTCGAAATCGGCAAAAAATCTGAGACTTGCCTACATTATAAGAGACAAGTCGGACGCCTCGGTGCTGTACGAGAATTTGAGGGCTGCAAGCGTTAAAGTTCCGCAGAATGGCAAAGCCACGGTAAACTTGAAAACGCCAAAGCTATCCCCAAAACTCTGGACTCCCTCAACGCCGAATATGTACGAGTTTGAAGTGGCGATTTTAGACGGGAGAAAGCTTGCTGATAAAACTAAGGTGGATTTTGGCTTTAGAACTTTTAAGACCGAGGGCAATCGCTTTATTCTAAACGGAAAACCCATATGGCTAAGGGGCGGCAACCACACTCCGGCTCCTTACACTCCAAACGACGCAAAACTTGCCAATAAATTTGTAAGCCTTGCTCGAGACGGCAATGTGAATATAACTCGAACCCACGTAGCCCCGATGTCTAGAGCGTGGATAGACGCCGCGAATAGGGGAGGGCTAATGGTCTCTTACGAGGGGATATGGCCATGGCTTATGCACGCCCCTGCGGGAGTTCCAGAAAAATCTCTGGAAGAGGCCTGGCGAAACAACTACTCTGAGCTTATTAAAAAATATAGAAATGACCCTGCTGTAGTCATGTGGACCGTAAATAACGAGATGAAGTTCCTGACGGGCGAAAGGGATATGGATTCCTACAAGGCAAAGTGGGAGGTCTTAGACCGAATGATGAAGCAAATGCGTAAGCTCGACCCGACGCGCCCAATAGTTGCAGACTCTGCCTACTGCAGAAAGTCTGCGCGCGACAACTACGAAAAAGTCATTAAGGCGAATGATTTTGACGATGGCGACGTAGACGATTTTCACAACTATTCGACTTGGTATAACGAATCGTTTTTCCACCACTATTACGAGCCTTACAAAAATCTCGCAAGTCCCGATAGACCTCTGATAAGCCAAGAGCTTGCAACAGGCTATCCTAATAATGACGACGGCCTGCCGTGCCGCTACTACACTTTCGACCGCTACGTGCCCCAAGGGCTAGTCGGCGATTATGCCTACGATAATTCCGACCCAAAATATTTCTTAACTAGCGTAGCTTTCAATACAAAGCAGCTTGCCGAGGTTGTGCGCCGCTACGGCAGAGACTATATGGCGGGTGTCTTGCACTTTGCGTACTTAACTTGGTACAAGAACGTTTGCGATGCAAAGACTGTAGAGCCAATGGCTCCGGCTAAGGAGTTAAAGAAGGCTCTTTCTCCGGTATTGTTAAGCGCCGAACTATTCGGCACGCACTTCTACTTCGGCGATACTCTAACTCAAAAGATTTGCATAGCAAACGATTCCGAAGACTGCAAGGATCTGCCACCATCGGATTTGCTAGTTGAAGTGGTGGTGAATGGCAAAGCAATAGCATCACAGACCCTCAAGGCGCCCTCAGTCAAATATTATTCAAACGAGTGGCTTGATAATTTGAAGCTTAAGATTCCGGATGCAAATTTGGGCAGGACGGAGGCTAAGTTGCGACTCACACTCAAAAGCGGCGGAAAAATTATAGCGCAAAACGACTATGATATCTTGCTTGCGTCCCGAAAGTGGGCTTTTGGAGACTTCTCCAGGGTTGGATCAAAAGTAGTGCTTTACAACCCTGAAAAGCTGTATGAAGACGTCTTTGACAATTACGGATTTAAGTCTATTGACAATCTCAAAAACCTTTCCAACGTGAAGCTTTTAATAGTGGTTGGAAAGGCCGCTTTGCAAGACGCTTCCGCAAACGGGGAAATCCTTAAATTTGTGCGCAGAGGCGGCAAGCTTTTGGCGCTGAATTGCGAAGATTCCGCCATGAATCTCCTCGAGGGAACCATCACAAAGTACAGAAAATCTCCCGAGGGCGGCGCTAGGCCAAAGTGCCTTGAGATAATGCAATTTAAAGCTCCCGAGCACGCCGCGTTCGACGGCCTTGAGCCCTTGGATTTGCGCTGGTTTGAAAATCCCGAGTTCGATGATAAGGGCAGGCGCAAAATTCCCTATGCTGCAACCGGTTACTACCAATTTGACAGGTCAAAGCCCGCGCGCACGATTTGCGAGTTTGTCAATATACACGTCGATCTGGGCAAGGAGGGCCCCAGCGCCTCTTTGAAGTTTACAGGTTCTACGATTCTGGAAGTGAAGGAGGGCAAGGGCGAAATTCTGCTTAGCGAAGTTGCTATAGGTGCTGCCGATACGGACTTTGTGGCGGCAAGGCTTCTTAGCAATATGATACGCGCTCTGCTAAAGTAACTTGTGGCGCTTGCAAAAAAAATCCAAGGTCACGCGCACCTTGGATTTTTTATTATTAAAGGCTATTTTTGCAAACTTAGAGTTTATACGCGCGGAAATCCGACTCTAAAAAGCTCTCAACTTCTCTTTCCCAGCGCTGCTTCACATAAGCTAAGTGATTCGGGTTATTGTTGTAGCTATCGTAGTCTTTTTGTGAATCAAACAGCATCGACAGGGCAAAATTAAAATCGTTTTTTTTGCCAACTTGCCTGAGCACTCTAAAGTTTTTTGCCACTTCGATTTTTGAAAGAATATCGTAGGAATCTTTCAGGAATTTTTTTTCTTCGGGCGAATCTTTTGCGTGCTTTAGTTTGAACATCACAGTGTGCAATATTTTTTCGCCGCCGAGTTCATCAGTGCATGCGCAAAGCAGGCCGGCCGAACCTGCAAGCGCCGTATTTTTTATAAAAGCTTTCCTATTCATAATTCAATAATTTTAAACTTTTCAATCTATGGGTTTACGAGGAAGTTTCTTATGTGAAGCCCGGTTCCCCTGCTTCTTGGATCTTTTTCCTCTAGCATCTTAACTCTTAGCGTGTGCCTGCCCTTTGGCAACTCTTTTTCAAACATAAAAGCCCAGGGAATATACAGGGCGTTGCTCCAATTTGTAAAGGTGTTTAGAACCTTTGCCGGGGCGCCGTCAACGCTGTATTCAAGCATTCCCGCGTCAGGGCCGCTAGCGCAGAGAATCCCTATGGCGCTTCCCTCAAATTCAAGCGTAAATTCGCTGTTTGGCTCGTTTGTCGTTAGCATCTTTACATCCGTAAAGTTCCTTCGCGTTCCCGATTTTAGAGATGGCGTCCACTTATCTTCCACTTTCCAGCCGCTTTTAATTTTCGCCTTTTTTACGTCCAAAAATTTGCCGTTTGTATAGGAGAATTTGTCGAGCTTATTTTCGGGCAAATCGTGTTTTTTTAGCTCCGTTTGCGAGCGGTTGCTCCACGCTTTATCGAGAAGATAGTTTATGGATCTTCTGTAAAATTCGTGTCCGTATTGCGAGGGGTGCCCGCCGCCAAACTCCTCCCAGTTTAAATTGTAAAGGCGCATATTTTCGGCTATTTCGTCAATGAGATTCACTGTGGAAACCCCATAGCGGTTTGCGACTCTTTCATGCGTGTACAGCGAATTGGGGTATGTGCCGTTAAAAACGAGGCTGTTAAAGGGCTCGAATATGAAGTGAAGCATTACAATGTCCACATAGGGGTTTGCATTCAGCGCGTGCGATATGAAGCCCTCAGAGCCCTTCACTTGGTCTTCGGGCGAAAATCCGTTTGCTATGTCGTTTGCGGTAGCTTCAAAAAAGAGCAAATCGGGCATCGCCTTCTCGAGAACATCGCTCTCTAGTCTGAATGCGTGGACGGTCGAACCGGTCGAGCCTATGCCTTGGTCTATGAAGGTAAATTCGCAATTTGGATAGCGCTTTTTCAGATCTTCTTTTACCATGTCGCGCCAGCCCTGCATTTCGGTTATAGAACCGCCAACGAAGGCGACGGTCGCCTTGCCACTCTCCATCTTTATTCTCGAGTTTGCAAGATTATCGCGCAGATTTACAACGTGGTCAACCTGCTCGAACTTTGGGGATTCTTTCTTGTGGGCTTTCAGTTGCCTTTCGTATTCGGCGGCATCGTAGTTGGGAAGGTTTTTCAGTATGAAGTTTACTATGGGGGTCGGATCCTTTAGGCTGTGGGGGTGGTGGTCGACGCCGGGCTTTGCTATAAGCTCAATTTTGCCTCCCAACTTCTTGTAGGCCTTTTCCAATGCAAGCGTATTAAACTCCTTTATGCAGACCGTGTCGGCATCTCCGTAGACACTCAGAATCGGAACCTTAGCCTTTGCAGGGCCGTCAAGTCTGTCCATTGGGTTTACGGGTAGCGATTTTACTTTTTCTGGGCTAGTCTTCCACTCTCTCAATATGTGGCCTATCATTTCCTTTGCCGTCGGGTTTTCAACGGGCAGATCGAATATCCACTTTAAATCGCAAAGCGGGGCGTCGAGATACAGGGCCGAAACTCTGTCGGGATATGCGCATGCAAATTGCAGGCTGTAGTATCCGCCTCTACTGAGCCCCTCCATAACGGGTTTTTGGCTGAGTCCATAGGCCTTAGACAAAAAGTCGCAAAAAGTTTTACCGAGCTTTACAGCCTCAGGGCTTCCGCATCTATTTGTCAGATCCAAGTAAACCACGTGAAAGCCGAGATTTAAAAGAGCAATGTCTGCCTGAGGCTCGTGGCCAAAGAAGGCCGGGCGCCATATCCAAGGCTTGGATTTTTCGGCAAGCTTTGGCTCTACTATTATAAATTGAACATTTTCCGAAGCGGTGCTAAAGCGCCCCTCGTGCTTTTTAAATCCGTTCCAATCGGAGATTCCGCCCGCAAATCCAAGGGGTCTGTGCTCCTGCTTCTCTCCTAAAATCGCTCGCGCAACTTGCCTTGCTATAACACGAGCGCCGTAGTTATTTGGGTGTATGCCGTCGTTAAAAAATTCGGGCTTATTAAATAGTATGCTGTGCAGATCTATAATTTCCAATTTCTGCTCTTTGGCAACTTTTTGTATCGCAGGTATTATCTTTAGAAATATGTCGGGCTCGTTTATGCCCCAGGCTTGGCGCGCGGCGAATGCGGGAAGGGCAAGGTAGATTTTTGGATTTGAATCCAGCTCTTTAAATGATTTGACAAGACTTGTTAAGTCGCGCTCAAAATTTTTAAAGTGCGCCATATTCTGAGGCTTGGAATCGTTTGTACCGAGCTTTATCACAACGATATTCGGTTTGTATTCAAGCGCCTGTGCGTACTTCGGATTCTTTATGTAGGGGAAGTCTCCTTTACTTAGAAGCGTATGCCCGCTTGCTCCGAAATTTTTGACTTCGTAATTGTCGGGCAGCATCTTTTGCAGTTGGGACGGATAGAAGTACTCCCTGTCTCTTATTGTCGCGCCCTCCGTTATGCTATCGCCTATGCAGGCAACGCGTATTTTTGCATTTACTTGCAGGCAGAGTAAGAGCGCCAGAAAAGTTAAATATAAAAAACGCCATTTTATATAGTAAGCTATCTTCATAGCTCTAGACGATGTTCCGGGCTTAGCTTATGTCAAGAAAATAGGTTCTCATAGAGTGTCGATGTCATTCCTAGAGTAAAGCTAAACCAAAGTATTTGCTCTCTGTTAGTTTTGTTAAACCCTTTGTTTGTGAACCTATGCATCTTGGGAGTGTGCAGTTTAAAATTAGCTATTTTATACATTGCTATATTATAGTAATCTTTAACTATATATGTAACATAAGATAGTTTTAAAAGGTGTGAGCGCTAAGTTAAAACCTGAGCTTAGTCTCGATATAAGAGCATAAAATAGCGATAAATATTTTTTATTTATGTAACTATTTATGCTAAGATTATTAAATATTTATATTTTTTTTAATAGGTAAAATGTTTAAACCCTATTTTTTATTCGGAACTTTTTTAATCGCAAAAATACTAAAGCTTTAGGCGCGTTGCGATGTCAAAATAAAATTGGACTCTTAATATAGGGCCCGTGCGCAATAATCCAATAACCTGCCTGTAAGAAAACAAAACGCCCACCTCGACAATTGCGGCTTTGCAATCGGGCACACCGTGACACTTTGTGTCGGTCACTTCTAAGACTTTAAATTCTGTTTAACAAGCTCTTTTAAGGTGTGAACAATAAAGTTTGACCTGTTTCTGTTAACCTCTTTTGCCATTTTGTCTATGTCTTTTACCAAATCTTTCTGCAAACTGATGGATATCTGCGTTACACTCGGATTTTTTAAGCGGGGTTTTTTATCTTTCATAAGTTTAATTCTGAATGAATTTTAAAGAGATTGTCAAGATATAACACTACCAATCATAGGGTGTTTTATTGATGAAAAATACCTTACTATTGGCGCTATATGGAAAACTTTGACATAGCTTTGCGACTGAAAGCATTGCGAAAAGCTGCGGGGATTACACAGGAGGAACTTGCGGAGCTTTCGGGGCTTAGCTATAAGTTTTACCAACACTTAGAGTCAGGGCGAAAGCGACTTGTGAGAATTGATACCATTGAGCGCATATGCTCTGGCTATAAGATTGAGCTCTGGGAATTTTTCTACAACAAAAATTCGGTTTTGAGAAAAGTTCGAATGCACAGATTTATAAATTGCGCTGCAAAGGGGAAAAAGCGCGGCAGAAGTAAAATTATAATATGTTAACCCGAATTGCTTCCTACTTGATTAACACATTTAAGGATTTTGCACTTTTGTTTGCCTTGGGCGCTCCTTTTAGTTTTAGCGGCGGGAAATGTTAGAGAGATAGCAGAGCTTTTTAGATGCGCGCCGATAAGTTTTGCATTTTTTCTACACATCAGCCGGCCACTCTCTCGCGCCTGAGGACCTCGCTAAAACCTGTTAAAATGTCGCTTTTATAGACGGTGCCGCAAAAGCGCCCTGACTTGTCCAATATAGGTAGCGCCTCGTAACTGCCTGTCGAAAATTCCTTTACCGCATCTATTATGCAAGTATCGGCCGTGAGCGTTGGAACGTCGGTTTGCATTATATCCTCGGCTATTACTTCCGACAGATATTCCGATTTCATAAACTGTATTATGTCAGCCCTAAAAATTGCACCTATGTAGCGGTTCGTCTTAGTCGTCACAAATATTACATCGTCTGAGCTTCTCAAAAACTTTTTTGATATTTCCGAGAATCTGTCCGACACTAAGACGGTGTCCGAGCTCTTTCTAAATATGTTTTCGATTTTAACTTGAGCCATTGGCTTATTGAAGGCGGGCAGTATGTTTTTAGACACAGCCGATGCGTACATAGACTTTGCCCCGCTTATTTTTGATATGAAATGCGATGTCAAAACCCCTATCGTAAGCGGGAATATCATCTTGCCGGCAAATGTGAATTCAACAACCAAAAGAAGCGATGTTATTGGAGCGGCAGCCGCAGTTGTGAAGAAAGAGGCCATTCCCAAAAGCGAAAACCCTATTACTTCTTCAGACGATAGCGGCACCCCCAGCATTATTAGAACACG
>URYY01000080.1 GCA_900552245.1 uncultured Opitutales bacterium
AACAGTCGCGCGAGCCGAATTGCCCGGAATTTTCCCTCAAAATCCGCATCTCCTCGCCCTGCCCCGAACATAGAATTAAATGCGCCCTCGAAGCCTCCGCAATAAGCTCCGCGCAATTCTTGCAGGCCGACAAAATACCGTAGCCCGCCCCCAACAAAAAGTCGCCAGCATTCACCGCGCGCTCAAGGCCAATTCTTCTGTGAAGGCTTGGAAGACCATCTCTAAACTCGTCGCCGTCTTCAATATCATCATGTATCAAAGAGGCCTTGTGAAAGCACTCTACGGCAATTGCAGCCCTCAGGGCATCCTCGCTAAGCTCGCATGTCTTAGCCATGGCAAAAAATGCAGAAGCTAAAATTCGGGGCCTCCACCTGTTGCCGCCCTCGCAAAGGTAAGACAGAGCATCGCCGGCGCATTCGCCGACTATAGGAATGTACTTTTCTATATTTTTGCGCTTAAAAATTTCAAAAACTTTACTCTTAACAAAGGCGTTGTCGGGCGCAACAAAGCCCTTCTTTGATGCAGAGAGCGCCTCCCTAACCCAATCGGAATCAACGTCCGTATCTGCACAGCCGCCCCGCAAAAGAGGAATCGCGATAGAGGGAATTCCCTTTTTTAAAACCCTCGGGAATGACTTTTCTAAAGAAGCCATGCAACTTACACCAACTAGCGCCGATACCTTGCCCTCCTCCACTAGCTTTTCAACCATAGTAGTCGAGTCGCTCACCAAACTCACGCAATCGAGGGTATCCGCAAAACTTTGCAACTCGTCTATCTTGCAGGCTCCGCACATTGCGCACAAAAGCCCAAACTTATCGAAAGAGGCCTTGCAAGATTTTCTGTTTCTCAGGCATTGTGGCAGGATTAGAACGCGCAAAGAATGCGGAATTTTCTCAAATTCTCCACGCCAAACTTCGTTATTTAATATTACGCAAAGCCAGTCTCTATATGGTGCGAACTCGGAGTTTTCGCCTTGCAAAAATTCTTCCACAGCGCTCTTTAGTTCGTCTAAGCTTAGGGGTGCAATGAGGCCTGAAGCTTCGGCAAAGCCCCTTAGCTTTCCTCGCAAGAAGTCGCGCTCCAACTTTAACTGCGGAACTTTAAATTCAAATTTATCAGCCATACGCGCCAAATCCAAAAAAGTAACGCCTCTTTAAAAATTTGTAGATAAAGCCGCGCTCGGGAATCTCGTTTCCGGACATATCGTGGCTAGGTAAAATGCAACTTCCAGCAAGCTCCGCGCGCGCACTTCCCCTGCCGCTTGAGTCCTCCGCATTAAAGCGATTTACCGTATCCAGCAAAAGCTGCGGATTTTCCATCAGTATGCAACCCCTCGAATCCTTAGCGCAAACTTCGCGCATAGCGCTCAAAAATTCCGACTCCGAAAACATCGCGGCGAGATCCTTTGAAGAATCGAAGCGCTCCTTCGCAAACTGGATAGGCGGGCAAAATTCCAAGTGCCCCCCAGGCGATATGTGGTGGCTTAAGCCGGAAGCTGCAGGGCAAATTGCCCTGCCCTTATCGTCCCAATAGGCGTCTATTACAACTAAATCCGCACTCTGTCTAGCATCCACCAAAAACTTTCTAAGCTCTCGCACCTCAGATTTGTCAAGGGCCAATTCTCGCGATGGATTTGCCCCCACGGGTCTATAAATGTAGTACCACATGTAGTGCGCGCCAAGCTCAGACAAAAATTTTAAGTGCTCAAAGTTTACAGTGTCCGTAAAATTATTTTTGCAAACGCTAGTTGCAACACCCCAAAAGAGCTTTTCGCTCGCGCAGGCTCGCATTGCATCAAGCGCCTTTTGGTAGGCGCTTTTAACGCCCCTTCGCTCGGAGCTCTCTCTCTCAGCACCCTCCAAGCTTATAAGCGGCGTTGCATTGCCAAGGCTCCTTAGCTTCTTTGCAAAATCGCGCGTTAAAAGCGAGCCGTTTGTAAAAATTTGAAAGTAGCTTTTCGGATTTCGCCCAAGCACCTCCAAAAGCCCCTTGTGCATCAGAGGCTCTCCGCCAAGAAGCCCAAAAAAATATGAGCCTTTCTTATTTGCGGATTTTACGATTTCACAAATTTCCTCAACGCTCAATTCGCGCGAATTTTGCGACACCCAGCAGCCCTTGCACTTGTAGTTGCACCTGTCGCTTATTGATATCATTAAAAACGCCGGAAAGAAATCGCCATCGCCCCTCAGAAACTTCTTCTGCCTCTTTGCAAATTCGCGCATTCCCCAGAAGCTGCGCCAACACATATTTATGGCAAGCTTGCGCAGGACGCGACCGTCGCACTCAAAAATGGGTCTCAAAAATGGCTTGAGCTTCATCGCCTAACTATTCGGCCTCTTTAAAATGGATTTAGCAGCCAAGCGCCGATTTTTCAAAGCCTCGTAATAATCCTCACTTGAGAAATTGCTTTCAGACGCGTTCGCACCACTTATGGCGTCGTCCTCGCACTTTGCAAAGACTATCGCCTGCCTTGGGCACATTCTAGCGCATGCGGGACAGCCGTCTTTGCAAGACTTGGGATTTTCCACCCTGACGCCATTGGAGTCCTTCACGTAAACTTTGAACATGCAGAAATCGACGCACTTTCCGCAAGAGACGCAGCGCGAGTAATCTATTGCAGGATACCACGCAGGCCAGCCGCCATTGTCAAATTTTTGAAGATTAAAATCCGCGGCGCCCCCCTCCGATATTCCAAAATTGCCCAAGACTTCCGAGGCTTCGCTTCGCAAATCGAAAAATTCAAAATCGGCCTTTGCGCCCGCATAGTTTAAAATCGCACTCGCCGCCCTCTTATGGCAGGCAAAAACCCTAACTCCGCCCAAGCAAAATTCCCGCAGCTTCTCAGGCGAATTTACAGCCACATGGCAGAGGTCTTGGCAAATCAAAGTATCTTCTCCACTCAGCTTGCCGCACAAAACCCCAAGCGCCGATTTTGGCAATAGCCCCGCATCGGCACACAAGCATACTAAATTCTTTTTGCCAGACATTTATTTTTTCACATCAAAAGCCATCAAAACGCTGCCGTGGCGGACGTACATAACTCCGTCACACACTACTATGTGGCACCAATTTCTGCCCTTGCCAAGCGGAACTTTGAAAGAGCTTACTATGTCGAACTTGTCGGACTTTGGATTTACCAAAGCTATGTCGCCGCGCTTTTCCTCGTAAACGTAGAGCATGCCGTCGGCGGATGTCACGCTGCCCTTGGAGTGCCCCTTCCACTGCTCGTTATAAATCATCTTGCCTGTCTCAAAATCAAAGCAGACCCAATTTCCGCGCTCGTTATTTATCCAATTTGAAGCGTACAAGCGCCCGTCAATTAAAATCGCACCACCATGGTGGTTGTCTATTTCGGCACTAGACCAAATTTCTTTCGGCTCTTTGCCGGAGATATCCAAAAGGTAGCCTCCCTGATCGTAACCGGAAGTTACAAACACCTTGTTATCTTTAAATATGGGAGTGTAGGCCTGTATCTGCCAGTACTCAAGCTTGCCCTTCTTGCCGCCCAACTTCTTTAGCTCATACTTCCAAAGCAAACTTCCCGTATCCGGATCCAAGCCAAAGGCCCATTTCCTGATACCTCCTATAAATTGCTTTTTACCGTTAACCTCGGCTATGATTGGCGATATGTAGCTCGTCCCATCCTTGAGGCTTTCGGATTTCCAAACTACAGAGCCGTCCTCTATATTTAGAGCCACAACGGTGGTCTGCTTGCCGCCTGCCGTAAAAAATATCTTTCCCTCGTAAATTAGCGGATTTTCCGCAAAGCCCCAAGACATTGCCTCTGCGCCAAACTCTTTAACTCCGTCGACCTTCCACTTAACCTGGCGCTTATTTAAATCTACGCAAACTATCTCGCCGGCCCCGCTTATAACATACAGATTATCCCCCAATATTGTCGGCATTATGCGGGCGTCCTGAAAGCTCTTGTCGTAGCTTGCGCCGTAGTCTAGGCTCCAAAGCTTCTTGCCGCTTCGGTCTAAAACCGTCAAAAATTCGGTCTTATTATCGTCGGTGGTGCCGCAAACGTATATTTTATCTCCCACAATAGAACCCGCCGAATAGCCCTTGCCAATCTCGTCGTTTGACCACAATAACTTTGGCCCCTTAGCCGGCCAAGTTTTTAAAAGATTCTTTTCGGGGTAAATCGAAGTTCTATCGGCACCGCCCCACTGCGCGACATCTCCGGCAAAGGCAGTGGAACAAGCCGCAAAGCCAACCAAGGTAAATAATATTTTTAAATTCATAATAAGTGCAACATGTCTTAGATTCTTATACAAAGCGCATTTAATCTTAACGGTTATCGCTCTTCAAGAATAATTTAAATGGGCAAAAAATTTTAGTTCCAAAAAAAACGCTCAAAAAAACACAATCGGCAAAGCATCAAAAATAGACAAAAAAATAAATTTAAAATATCTTTAAAAATTTTAAAACTAGGACGATCTGCAATCCGCACACTCGCCCCTTATAAAAATATTTGTGGTCGAAACCTTAAAACCCATCTGTTGAAGCAACTTGCGCGACACGGACTTCAGGGGCTCGCACTCAAAATCAAAAACCCTGCCGCACTTATTGCAAATCGCGTGATTGTGGGAATCCAACCTAAAGTCAAACCTGTCGGGCTCTCCAGCCAATGAGATTCTAACGAGCATTCCGGCCTCTACAAAGGCATTTAGATTTCTGTAAACAGTGGCAATACCTATGCCCGGCATAATTTCCCTCATGGCGCTAAAGACCTCCGCTGCGCAAGGGTGGTTTAGCTTGCCCGAGCGCAACATCTTTAACATCTCGTCTTTCTGCCTGGAATATTTCATTGTAACTTCGTAGGTAAAAGCATATTTACATAAAAAAAGCAAATGTATTTAATATCGCGCAAACTAAAATTGCAGCCAAAACATCGTCTAGAACGCACCCGAGACCTCCATCTATAATTTGCACGCGCTTTATTCCAAGAGGTTTTAGTATGTCAAAAAACCTAAATAAGGCAAATCCCGCGAGAATCCAAATGCAGAACCCCGACAGAGCTTCGCTTTGGAAAATCCCAAAATAACAAATCGGCATCGCCGCAAATTCATCGAAATTTATCCGCCCTGGGTCTTTCAAATTAAAGTAGCGCTCGCCTATATCGCAAATACCGATTGCCGCGTACACTAAAATAAATGTCGCAAGTCCGTAAAGCCAAAGCGGCAGATGAGACATCAAAGCCCAAGCAAATAAGGCCCCTGCGAGGCTCCCCCAAGTTCCGGGCGCCTTAAGGCCCCCCAAAAAAAACAGAGTTGCCAGCCCCGCAAAAAATTTTTGCGGCACTAAATTTAACCACGGGTAAAAGCTTCTCCAAGACATATCTATGACTTCAACAAATACCCGTAGCGAATCCCATAGCTAAACCCTGAAATTAGCGAAAGAACCGTGGAAATAAACAGAGTTGCTATGCCCGAGTAAAAGACAATCTCATAAATAAAGCCGGAAGCTAAGCCAAAATCAACCCTGAGCGAACATGCGCAAATAATAGCTCCTATGGAATACATCTGAAAGGCAGCCTTGTACTTCCCCAAGCTTTCCGCCGCCAAAACGACACCCGTATTTGCCGCCAACATTCTAATTCCACTTACAAAAAACTCGCGCGCGGAACTAAAGAATGTGCAAAATATTGCAAATTTTTGCCAGTCTTCGGAATACAGATTTAAGCCCAGCAAGACCATAAACATGCCGATAACCATTATCTTGTCGCAGAGCGCATCCATAAATTTTCCGAGAACCGTAACCGCATTTGACTTGCGCGCTATGTAGCCGTCAAACCAATCAGTAGCCCCAGCTATTACAAAGAGAATAAAGGCCGCAAGCGCAAAGTACTTAAACCCCACACATAGCAAAATGGCCGTTATAAAGCTCAACAAAACTCTTAAAGCAGTTAAAAAATTCGGTATATTCATTTTTGTATGAGAAAAGTATTGCCAAGTTTTGCATTTTAACAAGTCTTTAACACTGCTTTTTTTAATTTTTCAGAAAATATGAAAATTGCCATATATCCGGGAACGTTTGATCCAATAACCCTTGGGCATCTCGACATACTAAGGAGAGCGGGCAAACTCTTCGACAAGATTATCCTAGCCGTAGCTCCGAGCGAGACAAAGTCGCCGATGTTTACCCTAGACGAGCGGATAAATCTCATTTCTGAAAATATAAAAGATATGCCCTACGTATCTCTGGAACCGCTTAGGGGTCTCACTGTCGACTTTGCCAAAAAGCACAATGCAATAGCCCTGATAAGAGGCCTTAGAGTGGTGTCGGATTTTGAGTTTGAATTCCAGCTTGCGCAGATGAATAGGCACCTAGAGGGCGATATAGAGACTGTCCTCTTAATGCCTTCAAAGCAATTCTTCTTTACAAGTTCGACGATTATAAAGCAAGTCGCCCACTACGATGTCGATAGGCTGTCGGAATTTGTCCCACAGAATGTATTGCACGCACTCTCTGCAAAATCAAAGGCAAAAGTTTAGATTTTTTTTAATATCTACAGAACTTTTCAATCTGTATTGCATAGCGCAGCCAAGTATTTCGACTGGAGTATTTGGCTCTATTAGCAACTTGTTGTCGAATTCTACCCTAGAAATAGAGAGTGCCTACTTGCAAAATAGAGCCCTTTTTATTGCTCTGAGATATAAAGCAAACGCAAAAATCGCGGATAATGGCACATTGATGTATTTTCGGCCGCCATTAACTAACGCAACATTTTCTTACCCCCACAAAAAAAACCGCGGAATGAACTTCCGCGGTTTTAAATTTAAATCAAGAGTTTTATTAGTACTTAACATCGACTCTTATCGATACCAAGTGAGCCATGTAGGAGCAACCTACGAGGTTCGAAGCATTGTTCTGGTAAGAGTATGTGGCGCCAACTGAGAGATAGCGGGTCGGGTTGTAATTGATGCCGACGTTTGCCGAATAATTGTCGTCGTCACGCGGGCTTGCCAAGTAGGCCGAATTTGCGAACCTCAAAGAAGCGTAAGAGGAGACGTACTGCGAGAACGCATAGTCAGCACCGGCTTCTACGTATGTAATCGTCGAAGACTGACGAGAAGCACCGTTTCCGAAATCGCGGCCGGACTTCAAGAACAAGCTGACCTTATCGGTGAGCAAGTAATTGAGTTTTACGGAGAATGCGAAAGTCGAATCGTCTGTGCTATCCGAATTGTTCATCTCGCGCAAAGAGTAACCGAAGAATGTTTCCGCCGACAATTTCGGGAAGAGCTCGCCGCGAATCGTTATACCGACAAAGTGGTCTGTTGTCTCAGAACCGAATCTTACAGCAGAATCAGGATTACCGCCAGTGTACTCCGAATAGCGATACTGGTAAGTCAAACCTGCGCTAATCTTATCTGTAACCTTATAGAGGAGGCTTACCGGCACTCTGTAAACATCGATGTCCGAATACTGATCTGCGAACTCTTCGACATAGTTCTGCTCATACCAATAGAAGCCCAAGTCTGCACTAATTTTATCAGTGAAAGTATAGGAGCCGTTTACGCTTGCCGCGTACCTATCGCTGCGAACCAAAGTATCGGTATTTGTAGTAGTATCGGTATTCTGAGCTAACTGCTGGAAAGAGAAGTTGGCCGCGACAAACCATCTGTCTTCAGTATATGTGGCATTAGCAAACACATTCGCCAAATTGTTGTTTTGCTGGGTCTGCTGAAGATAAGTATTGATATCTTCGTAGAACTTGACGCTAGCCTTAAACTTTGAGTTTCTGCCGTAATTTGCCTCGGCTCCAAGCCTAAATGTATAGACGTAGTCGTCGACTTTATTCTCAGACCAATACAAGTTGCTTGTCCATTTGCCTATAAAAGAACCCGTAAAGAAGACGTCCACTTCGTCTCCAATCGTAATTAAGGGCGCTGCGCTCAAAGTTGCACTTGCGGCAACTACTGATGTTAATAATACCAATTTTTTCATGATTTGTCTGTGTTTATAAATTCCAGTTCGGGGTTATTTAAATCAAATTCAATTTGGTGTAATTTAGCATGCATCTAAATGATTCTTTCCTACCTTGTCAAGATATAATTTCAATTTTAGTGAACAGTTTAAAAAATAAAAATTTCTTGCGTATTTTTTTCGAGGCGGATAGGGTTTTGGAACTTTATCTTTGACACTTGTCTTGTTTTATTGCAAGCAATATGCACTTAATATTTAATGAGACTGCCGGTTTTAACATCTCTATATTTACCCAATGGAAAGTAAAAAAACACCTAAAAGCGCAACTAATCCCAAGAATATAAAGCCAAACCAGATCAAGTATCCGGTTCTGCTCGGCATGTTGTACAGATACAGAAGGCCAAACGGAACTTGGGCAATTGGAGTTTCACTGCCGAGAATAGCCTTGGTATTCGGAATTCTGTTTATTATTTTATTTGCGTTAAAATCGGCATTTATATACGCGTTCTACAAGTATCAGCGCGAGTACGATGAAATGTCAGTTGCGCAAGCCTTGGCCTTTCCATTTAATAGAGCGGAAATCGTCGTTGCCATGGGCAACTACAATATAGAGCACGCAAAGGAGTGCCTAAAGGAGGGAGAGTACAGAGAAGCCTTTGAAAATTTGCTATTCGGTGTAAATAGAGCTCCGAGAAATCTTGAGGGCAAGGAAATCTTGGCGCAGTTTTTCATATCTATGCGCAAGCCCAAAGATGCAATAGACTTGCTTGAGAGGGGCCTGCCATACGGATATAACGACCTAAACTACATACGCTTGTACATACAGCTATTAATATCCGAGATAGAGGACGAAAAGCTAATCAATATTACTAAGAGCATACTGGATAAAAATCCGGAATCAAAACAAGTTCAGGCCTATCTTGCCATGGCGGCGGCCTCTGTATACGCGATGCACGGCATGTATACCGACAGCAAGGACTTGATATTTAAATACAACCTTCAGAATGAGACTCCCGGAATTTTGAGGCTCTCAAAGAATGAATGGGAGCAGGGGAATCGCGAAGAGGCCATAGAAATCATCTCAAAAAACATAAACAAGATGCGCGATCTAGATCCAGTTTACGCGCTTTTGGTAAATTACTACATACTCCTCGACGACTACGAAAAGGCCAGGCAGTACTGCAACCTGAGAATACTTGAAAACCCCACTGCGATAGCCCCCAGAATAGATTATCTGCGCTGCATCGCAAATAGCGGGGATAAGGAGCTTGCCCAAAAAGAGCTAAACAAGCTTTTTGAGACAAACAAAAACGATGAAAAATCTCTTCTTTACATAGCAAACTATGCGGCCGATTCCGGCAATATAGAGCTTATGAGAAAGATTTACGATGTGGCGGTACAAAACAACTATTCGCCGTCCAGGTTCTGCCTCTTGCTCTTGGAGACGTTCATAACATGCAAAAACTACAAGGAGGCCGTTGATTTTTCAGAGTCCATAATAAACGAAAAGCCGGCATGGCTAGATAGGAATGAGGACGTATTCTCCTGCCTCAGAGCCGTAGCATACTACGCACTTGGAAACGCCAATATGGCAAACGCCCTCATACGCGAAGTAATAAAGCGCGGCACGATAAACCCGCGAGTCATGGTTGCCACGGCAAGGCGCTTTGCGCTTCTAGGAGAAAACACTATGGCCCATTCGCTCTACCTATCGGCGGTCGAGCGCGACCCGAAGCACCAGTATGCGCTTGTTCGCCTCATACAGTTCGAACTAGATGCCGGCAACTCCTCAAATCTAAACAATTACATATTTAGGCTCATGAATATGCGTCGCCCGCCGCGAGATATGATACTAAGCGCGCGCAAGAAGCTATTGAGCGACAGGTTTATATTCACAGCCGAGCGCGAAAACGTAATAAATGCGATAGATACGCGCTTTGATATGGAAAAGGCCTCCGGCAACCGCATATTCTCGGATTTGCCGTCAGATTACGAAGACGAGAAGATACTATCGACTTTCTAAATGCGATAAAAGCTCGCTTGTCACTCTCAAAAAATGGCGCAGAGTTTTGCGCCTTTTTTATTTGAATATGCAAGTCATGAAAGATTGCGCACCGCCTGTCAAAGTGCAAAAAGAGGGTATTTTTTAATACCTACAGAAGAGAATTGTAAACTTTTTGCAATCGCTGAAAAAATCTTACTCGCTACTAGGGCGAATTTTGTGAGTGATATTTAGCGC
>URYY01000081.1 GCA_900552245.1 uncultured Opitutales bacterium
AAGACAAATCTAAAAAATCAACCTATTCCACAACCTTTGGTGTTGACCCATTTTTCTAAATTTGAGCATAAAAAAACCCGCAAAGCTCTAATTTGCAGGCTTTTAAAATTGGTGCCAAGGAGTTGATTCGAACAACCGACCAAAGGCTTATGAGTCCTCTGCTCTACCACTGAGCTACCCTGGCTTGTTAATTTAAAGTCTTAAACTCTACATTTGACTTTGATTTCGTCAACGTTTTTTTTCAAAAATATTTAAATTTGTCGGGCAAATTAAAGTCACTATTTTCGGAATTTCCTAATTATAAAGTTGTAAGAGCCGCTGCTTAAAGAAAGTCAAATTTCCTTAAAAATCGCCCATAAATACAAAAAATCGCGCGAAACTAAAAACTTCGCACGACTAGATCAATTTAGATTAGGCAAATGCTCCCGAATAAGTAGCTAGCGCCAATTCTCCTTAAGCCACGCGGGAACTTTTACATGGCGTATAAATTTTTTAATGCCCTTTACCTTGCCGGCAATAGCTTGGTCCGGAGTAGGATTGCCATGGAACACAACCATTTTAGCCCCCTTTGGCAAGCGGGGCTCCATAAAAAAGCAAAGCGGAAACGGATACATGCACTTATACTTGAAACTTGGCATCCACTCCTGCGGCCAAAATTTGGCTATCCCCCGCCCTACAAGCTCGTGGCTTACGTAGGCTTGCTCATGTCTAAACTTTGACTTAACAAGCTGCATATTCTCCATAAAATAGTCGTACAAAAAGGCAAATTTGCCGGCCTCAAATCTGTAAACCGCCGTCTGCCCAACCCCTTGGGTCTTGGCCTGATGTGGCTTCCAATGCTTTATGAAAATAAAGTCGCCGGGCATGGTCAGATAATCGTCTATGTTTGCAACTATAACTATGTCTAAATCCAAAAAGAGCACCCTGCCCTCTAAACCTACGTCCTTTCTAAACAGAGACAATTTGCGCCAGCCTCGCTCTTTGTCCGGCGGAAGCGCCATATCCGGCAGCGGGCGAATTTCAACTGCGGTATCTATTCCATTTCCATTGTCCGTAAAACAAACAAATTTAAATGGCAGCGTGAGGTTGCGATTAACCATATTGTAAAGCCTATTCACATACTCGGGCCCGTACTTATCGCCCCACTTCATACATGCTATTGTGTAATTTTGCATAGTCTAAAAAAATTCGCACGTCAAAATATCCTTTGTCTGCGTAAGAGTAGGCATAGGCAAGCAAAGGTCAAACATTTTAAATCCCACTAGGCCAGAAAAACCTTGCCTAAAAAAGAAGATGCAAAATCGCTTGCTTCAGAATTTTTGTATTGCAAGCTATGTATTCCAAGACGTTCTGCCGCCTCGCAATTCTCTTTGGAATCGTCTATAAAAAGGCAGTCAGCCGCATTGAGCCCGGCATCTTTCAAAAGCTTTTCATATATTCTCAAATCCGGCTTTAAAAGCTTCATTTTGTATGACAAAAATACATCGTCGAAAAAGTCAGTAAGCCGCGCTCCATTGACCTCAAAGTAATTTTTCAAACAGTAATCCCAGGCAAACTCGTTTACGTTACTTAAGAGAAAAACTCTTGCTCTATCCTTTAGCGCCCGCAAAAGTTCAAGCTTTTCGGGCCTTATTCCACATAGCATAGAAACCCATGCAGCGCGTATATCAGCATCGCTCACACTCCCATTATTTGCAATCCTGCGAATCTGCGAGCAAAATTCGCTTCCGTTAATTAGCCCAGCCTCAAAATCAGCCAATATTCCGCGCTGATGAGTTGTACCTATCAAATCAGCCAAGGCGCCCAAGCCAAGTTTGCAAAAGTTGCGCACGCACCTTTCTTTATCTAAATCGACCAGAACCCCGCCTAAATCAAATATTACATTTTTAAAGTCAGACTTCACTTTCATCATAAAATTTGGCCCCCAACAATCCGAAAACAAACAATAAGTATAGCCCTGATAGTATTATACTTTAAGAAAATTCAGCAAATAAAAAGTTTCAAAAATCAAAATATTTCGCTACGCAATAAAGAGATGTATAACGCCCACTGCAAAATCTAAATCTCCGACTAGTCAAGAGATAAACATTACATACAAAGCTTAGGAGATTCTATAGAAAAAAACTATCAACACCTCGACTGCTAGACTAATGAAAAAAGCTTGAAACACTTAAGAAATTTCTGTCTGCAAAAATTCTAACAAGTTTCCAAAGTGCGCAAAAGAACGCACCATCCTAACAATTAAGTTTGTAGCTATGATAATTTTAATTGCAAAGAGCCCAAAAATAAAAAAGCGCCGCCGTTTGCAATATAAACGCGGCGCCTCGCGCTACAAAGAAATAGTTTTAGTTTTGCGAGCGCTCCCTCTCAATGCAAAGATCTCTGTGTAACTCAATCTCTTTTATGAGAGCATCAACTTCTGATTCAAAAACCGAAGAAAACTTACGCGCCTTTATCAGTGCCACTTCCTGACGCAACAAACCTGCAGTTTTTTCATAGTACTGCCGCCTCGCTGCTTTTACAGCGCCTATTGACGAAGCAGTTCCGGATAAAATCCTGCTTATTTTATTAAAATCTGCATAATTTAAATCATCAAAAATTAAGAGTTTCCCCCTATCTTCAAAGTGTTTTATTATAGCAAGTTTTTTGTGGAATATTTCCAAATCTTTAGACTGCTGATTCAAATCTGAAAGCTTCATTCGCTCCCATCTTTTCACATTGTCAACGCGTTGTCCAAAATAGCGAATCTTACTTTTTATGGGAGAATTGGGATCTCTTCTTACGGTGTCGCTCAATTTTCCCTCGGAAGTTGTTGCATGTGATATTACGCCGACAACCTTACCGGTCTTTTGGTGGAAAATAGGACTGCCGCTATTGCCTTTAAATATCGCGCAGTTTGTCTCCACTACGCTAGGGCCAATCGCTAAGATCTCGCCCGGAGAGCGTCTCAACACTTCGCCGCCCTGGCTATTTCCGCATGCGACAACAGCATCGCCCCTTTTCACAACATTTGCAACATCTTCCATAATATCCAAAGCTACACAGCCGTCCGGAATCTTATTTATAGGTATTAGGACCGCATCTAGCCCCTTTGCGACGAAAACTATATCCGGGAAATCCACAGAGCTGCCGTTTTTAGTTTTAAAAGTCAGCCCGTCGCTATTTAAAATCATATGCAAATTTGTAACGATAAAGTACCTGTCCTTCATGCGAGCCAAAAATGCGGTTCCCGTGCCGTTTTCGTGGTCGACAATCAACACTCCGTCTGAAGCGTCGGCAGTTGTGCCGTCGGCTAGTGTAAAAGACATATCATCGGCCTTCTTTTTCTCGCTTTTGGAAGAACTCGCTTTTGAATCATCAGACGCTACCTTCTCAGAGCTTGAGGTCTTTCCGGTTTTTTTCCCCTCCTCTTCTTGCGAAACTTCCTCATCTACTGGATAGCCCAAGTTCTTCATTCTAGCCTCTATCATAGAAATCGCCAACTTGTAATCCTCTAAGCGACTCGCCAACTCGTCTGCTATGTCTTTTTTTTGCAAATCCGTCAACTTCGATTGATTTTCGTCAGCATAAGGGAGAGAGAAAAACGCGTATCTTGCAATATAGGCGGATTTGTAGCTTTCAAAGTCTTCCGGTTTTGTTTCGGAGGATTCATTTTGAGGAGTATCTGGAAGCAAATCATATTTTGCAGCTAGTTGGTATGTCGCAGTAGTTGCATTTAGCTGCGCATCTGCAAGAAGAGTCATTACGGCGGCTAAAATAATTTTGCCGCAAGTTGGAATTTTTGAAATTTTCATATGTAACTATACAACGTTAGAGTCTGTGCAGATTAGCACCAAGTGGGTATAATTGTTATAAATTAGATTTAGTATGTCAATAAATTAAGTATGAAAAAAATAATCGTTTATTACTTAAGCAAAGGTGACAATACACACAAAAAAAGAGCCCACATAATGGGCTCTAAAATCAAGAAATCGCAAAAATACTTGAAATACTACAGATCAAGCAAACTGCCGGAAGCCTTCGGATAGGCGACACCGACAGTTGAGGCAATCAAAGTGTACTTTGTGAATGCCTCGCGAATCTGTCCGAAAGCCTTGTCTAGCTCTTTTTCAAACTGGGGCCACTTGTTCTTAAGTACAATGATTGCGTTTAGAGGATTTGTTTGATACTCGCTCAAAAATGTCTTTATATCGGCTATTGCGCGAGTTCTATCCAGTGCATACATCTGTTTTTCGATATCGGCCATTTTCTTCCAAGCAGCTATGCTATCTTGGAAAGCCGAGACGAAGTCTTTGGGGCAACCAGCGAGATTTGTCGTTTCCGCAGATGTTACGTACTGGGCAAAAGTCGTGGAAGTACTTGCGTAAGAGGCATCCGCAATCAGGACTCTGTCAATTGCGGACTGCTCAGGCGTGAGCTGTTGTTGGGTTTGGCATCCCAAAAGCGAGACTGCCACTATAACTAATGCTATTAACTTTTTCATATATCCTTTCAAAACTAAGGTTATTGAGAGCCTGCGGAAGCGCAAAGCCCCGCGAGGGCTTCTATATATTATAATCCGCTTTTTTAGATATTTGTTCAATATTTTTTTGTTTTTTTTGAATTTTTTTGCATCTTGACTCGAACAAAAGTCCGGTAAGTGTTTAAAATTGCTTGTAAAATGAAAGTTTTGTATTTTCATCTGTAGGAATGAATAAAATCAAAAGACCGGTTGTATTGGTAATACGCGACGGCTGGGGAGAGAATCACGACTCCAGCCTAGATAAATATAACGCCATCAAACAGGCTCATATTCCTTTTAGCAGAAGCCTATCTTTAAATTGGCCCCGCACAGAAATAGAAGCCTGCGGGCTTTCAGTTGGCCTTCCCGAGGGCATAATGGGAAATTCCGAGGTTGGCCATCAGAACATAGGCGCTGGCAGAATTGTGGACCAAGAGATTGTGCGCATAGACAAGGGGTTTGCGTCTGGCTCAATACTCCAAAGCCCAGTTTTAAAGAGCGTATTTGAAAAGCTCGACAAGGGCGGAAGCCTGCATCTCTTCGGGCTTTGTTCCGATGCCGGCGTGCACTCGATGCTACGCCACCTCTACTCTATCCTAAAGATTTGCGCGGATAAGAAGTACGACAAAGTTTATTTGCACGCTTTCACAGACGGTCGCGACACCCCTCCGACAAGCGGGCTCGGCTTTATACAGCAAGTTGAGGAAAAGATGAAGGAGCTTGGCTGCGGCAAAGTTGCGTCAGTAATAGGCCGCTTCTGGGCCATGGACAGAGACCAGCGCTGGGACAGAGTAAAGAAGGCCTACGACTGCCTCGTGGGCAAGGCGGGGATTCCCGTTGAAAATGCCGAAGACGCATTTAAAAACTACTACAAAAACCCCGTGTCCGACAATATGGCAGGCGACGAGTTTATACCTCCGACATGGATAGTGGAAAATGGTCAACCAATAGGTCGCGTAAAAGAGGGCGACGCCGTAATATTCTTTAATTTTAGAGGCGACAGACCCCGCGAAATGACGCGCGCATTTATAGAGGACAATTTCGACGGCTTTGAGCGCGAGAAGATTAAGGATCTGTACTTTGCGACAATGACGGAGTACAAGGAGGGGCTCTGCCCGAACATTCTCTTCCCCAAGCCGCCAAAGATGAAGAACATTCTTGGAGAATACATATCGAATTTGGGGCTTGCCCAGCTGCGCTGCGCCGAGACCGAAAAGTTCGCGCACGTCACATTCTTCTTTAACGACTACCGCGAAGAGCCGTTCAAGGGCGAAGACAGAATCCTAATAGATTCTCCGCGCGACGTGCAGACTTACGACCAGAAGCCCGAGATGAGCGCTCCGGCAGTTGCGGAAGCTGCTGCAAATGCGATTCGCTCAAAGAAGTACGCGCTTGTGATTGTAAATTTTGCAAATCCCGACATGGTTGGCCACACGGGTAATGAAGCTGCGGCAATCAAGGCTTGCGAGGCGGTTGATGCGGGCCTTGCAAAAATTGCAAAGGCTGTTGACGAAACGGGTGCAGCAATGCTTGTTACGGCAGACCACGGCAATAGCGATCAGCTGTTTGAGCCAAAGACGAACACTCCGCACACGCGCCACACTTTAAATCCCGTAGAGGTTGTAGTTTACGGCGATGGCATGAAAGACGTAAAGCTGCGCAGCGGCGGCAACTTGGGCGATGTTGCCCCGACAATTCTTCAGATGCTCGGCTTTAAGAAGCCTGAAGAGATGACGGGCACAAGCCTGATAATGTAGGCTAAGTCAAATAAATTCTTAAAATTTTAGGCGGAGCGATTGCTCCGCCTTTTTTTGTATTTATAAAGCGCATAGCGCCAGAAAACTTGCGGTATATATTGATTCTTCGAAAACTTAGCAGAGATTTGCGCATCTTCCAAGTAAGTTTAAATTTTTTATTGGAATAGAAACTAAAATTTTCTCAGAAAAAATGAATGAGGTACTTGCAGAGTTAAAATGAGCAAATAACAGCAGATGTTTCTTGAAAAGCATTAAATATCACAATGCTCTATAGACTTACTCAAACATTATAACGATAAAAAAAGCGAAGCGCAAAATTGCGCTTCGCAAAATAAAAAGCAAATCAAACAATAATTAAAGTCCGAACTCGAGTTTGAGAGTTTTGATTCTGTTTTTTATCTGCTTTGCGCCGGGCATTCCGACTTTCTCGCGCATTGAAATTGCGCGCTTTAAGTCAAATACGCTGCGCCAATCGTCGCCCAATTCGGGGCAGATTTTCTTTGCATCGCTATCCGCTATTTTATTTATCTCAAGCGAATTTTTCTCGGCAAAGCCAACAAGCTCTCCAACGTAGTGGTGAGCCTTTCTAAATGGCACTCCGCGCATGACCAAGTAGTCCGCCAAATCCGTCGCCAAAAGAAGCGGATCCGAAACCGCCTGCGCGCACTTGTCCTTCCTAAATTCTGCACCGCTTAATGCCGCCGATAAAACGTCGAGCGATATCATAACCTGCTCATAGGCGTCAAACACTGCGGGTTTGTCCTCCTGCAAATCGCGGTTGTAGGTAAGCGGCAAGCCCTTAACAAGGGCAAAGAGCGCATTCATATCGCCCAAGACCCTCGCACTTTTTCCGCGCAAAAGCTCAAATGAATCCGGATTTTTCTTCTGAGGCATCAAGGACGAACCCGTTGTGAATGTGTCCGGCAACTTCACGAATGAAAATTCCGACGTGTTCCAAATTATCACATCTTCCGCAACTCTCGAGAAGTGAATTGCCATTATCGAGCAAGCCGACGCAAACTCCAAAAATACGTCGCGGTCGGCAACGGCGTCCATACTATTTTGTGTTAAGATTGCCCTGCCCTTTTTGTCGACAAAGCCCATGGCCTTTGCTGAAAATTCCCTGTCTATGGGAAGTGTTGTTCCGGCTATTGCACCGCTTCCCAAGGGCGATATGTTTGCACTTTCCCAAACATTCTGAAAGCGCTTTAAGTCGCGCGAAAACATATCAAACCAAGCCAGTATGTGATGCGCCACGCTGACGGGTTGGGCGCGCTGCAAGTGCGTGGAGCCGGGTATCAAAATTTCCTGATTCTTATCTGCAAGCAAAAGCAGAGTCTTTAACAAATTTGCGATTTTTTCAGACACAAGAGAACAGGCGGACTTAAAGAACAAGCGCATATCTGTGGCAACTTGGTCGTTTCTGCTTCTTCCCGTGTGCAACTTTGCGGCGGCAGGGCAAATCTTTGTGAGCGCCTGCTCTATATTCATATGCACGTCTTCAAGGGCGGTATCCCACTTAAAATTTCCGCTCTCTATTTTATCCAAAATTTTGTTTAGCCCCAAGATGATTTCGCTGCATTCCTTTTGGCTTATTATTCCGCAGTGCGCGAGCATCTCAGCCTGAGCCGTCGAACCCTGAACATCGAAGTACGCCAGCTTTTTGTCAAAAGATACGGACTCGCCGAATCTCAACATAAGTTCACTCGGGGCCTCGGAGAATCTGCCGCCCCAGCTTGCCTGCTTGCCGTCATTTTTTTTCATGTGCCCAATTAAACTCCAAGCTCCTGAAATTTACAAGAAATTACTTTGCACACCTAAGCAAAAATCCCTTGAAGAGAGCTAAGCAGACATCTGGGCAAGCAAACAATTTTAACCCTTTAAAATTCGAGGTTCAAATGAGCATATGTAAATATATAAAAAAAAAAAAGCCCGCATACTGCGGGCTCTGAACAAAGCGAAAATTATTTTCTAAATTTAATTGGCTCAGGCAAGACAATACCAACATCAACCAACTGCCCACCCTCAAAATTGCGGCACTGGACGGCTATGACATTTTCGGAATTCGGCTTTATTGCCTTTCTTGCAGCCTCTTCAATGGGAAATTCCTCGTAATCTGTAAGGTATCCACCACGGGCAAAGGCCCTTACGCCATTTATAAATATGTCTATATTTTCGTCGTGGAAGAGTCTGAAGGCGAGCTTTTCGAGCTGCTCTTTTGTAAGGTCTCCAACCTTGAATTTTTTGCGCATCCAAATGCTCTTGCCGTCCCAAAGCGTCTTGCCCTTATACTTTGCGGCAACCTTGCCAAAGGGAGCCTCTCCCTCAAGCCACTTTGAGTCGTCATAATCGGCGGCAAATGGATTGCCTTTGGGCTGCTCAAATGTGTATTTCCAAACTTGGTTTTCCTTTTCCGAAGTTGGCAAAATGGACTTGTATGACGGCGGCTCAAACTCAAAATTATTTATTTTTGCTATCTTTTCGGGCTCAACTTTCAATACTCTATCGTAAGTTAACAGACCGTTATTTTCAATCATTACATCAGTAGTCTGGGTGTAAACTACACCGGCAAGTCCTTCGTTATTTTTCATATTTCTGACCATGTCAAAAAACTGAGCATACTTATTTAAAAGACTGTCGGAATTTGAAACTGTAGTGTAGCCCCAGTTTCCCTTATCTACCCACATGTGCCCCGAAACGACCAGACCTATGCCGCCAAATTCGCCGCACACAAGTATCTGCCTTCCGTTGGCTTTCGGACATTTAGGAGCTGGATAGTGGTGTATATCGAGAATATCTCCATGCCCCGTCAATCCACCGCCGCTTGCCTCGTTTATAAGGCGCGTAGAATCCAATTTGCGAACAACTTCGACAAGCCTTTCGGTGTCGAACTGCCCCTGCCCCTCGTTAAATATCACCCAAGTGATGACAGACGGCGAATTTTTTAGAAAATCCACCATACCCACCAAATTGCTCTCAAAGGCCTCTTTGTCGATTTCAGGCTTGTGAGCGTGGTGGCCGTTGTAAGAATTGCACGACGGGGCGTCCTGCCAAACCATTACGCCCAATTTGTCCGCCCAGTAGTACCAGCGTGCGGGCTCGATTTTTATGTGCTTTCTTATGAAGTTAAAGCCCATCTTCTTTGTTATCTCTATATCGTAGCGCGAGGCTTCGTCGGTGGGAGCGGTCAGGATGCCGTCAGGCCAATAGCCCTGATCTAGCGGTCCTACGAGAAATACGGGCTTATTGTTTAAGAAAAACTTCTTAACTCCGTTTTCCTCTCCGACAGAAATTTTACGCATGCCAAAGTAGCTCTTTACGCTGTCTTGTATTTTGCCGTCCGAACTTAACTCCACAGCCAAATTGTATAAATATGGATTTTCAGGAGACCACAATGTAGCGTTCTTTAATGGAATTGAAATATCTTCATTTGCCTTGCCGCTTGCGCTTGCCACAACTTTCTTTCCGTCGGCCGACAAAACCTTTATTTTAACCTGCGCCTGCGCGTCGCTGGAAGCCGCCCTTACGGTGACCTTTT
>URYY01000082.1 GCA_900552245.1 uncultured Opitutales bacterium
GCATTCTCTCCATCTCCTGAGCCTGTATGTGGATTTCGACCGCAGTTCCGCTCATCTGCCCCATTATTAGAGGCTGGTGTATCATAACGCTTGCGTGCGGGAACAGGAAGCGCTTGCCCTTTGGGGCCGCAGAAAGCAGTATGGAGCCCATGCTCATGGCAATGCCGGTAACGACAACCTTTACGGGAGCTTTTATGAGCTTAATGGTATCGTATATGGCCATTCCGTCGGATATTGAGCCACCGGGAGTATTGATGTAAAAAGTAATCTCCTTTTCGTGGTCGAGCATATCCAAATATATGAGCTGCTCTACGATTTGCGAGGCGCTCTCGCCCGTAACTTCGCCCCATAGAAATATTTTGCGCTCCTCTAAAAAGCGCTTTTTAATTTCGCCCATGGGATTTTTCTGTGCTTTTGAATCTGTTTCTTGGCAATTCATAAGTTTTATTTTGAAATTTCAAATAGAGCGTAACCCGCAAATAAATTTGGAAGAAACTTGCACTCGGTGCGCCAGTTTCCGCGCAGGAAGTGCTCTCTATTTATATTTATGTCGTTTTTATTGCAAAACTCCTTGAATGAGGCAATAGAAATCTGATTTGTCGGGCGGGCGCAGGACCAATCTTTATCGAAGATTTTATTGACCGTGCGCCTGCCCTTGAATGCTAGGTGATAGCGGTTGTACCAGTAGCCGTAATTGACAAAACCAATCACAACCCTCTTTCCAACCCTCAACGATTCATCTATGACAGCCTTTGTGTTCTCAAGTTCCGTCAAAGTTCTAGAGCATATTATCCAATCAAAACTCTTATCGTCAAAAGTTTTGAGAGCAGTCATTATGTCGCAGTGCATAACGTTTATGCCGCGCTTTACGGCGCGCAAAATCTTTTCAAAGTCGAGATCTACCCCTAGGGCGTAAACATTTTTTACATTTACAAGCTCCTCTAGCAGGATTCCCCTACCGCAGCCTAAGTCGAGCACGCGATCCCCCTCGCCGACCCATTCGCTTATAGCCTGCAATTCAATTTTGCGCTTTTTGCTTGTAGATTTTTTTTGAGCCAAAGCAAAATCCTTTCTCAATCAGCTTCCAGAAAAAATTCTAGCAGCTTGTAAAGTTTTGGAGATTCTATCAGAAACGAGTCATGCCCCAAATCGCTCTCTATCTCAGCATACGTCGCATTTTTGCCGCACCTTAGCAGGGCTTGGACAACCTCTAAATTCTGGCTGGGCGGGAATAGCCAATCGGATGTAAAGCCGACTGTCATAACCTTCGCCTTCACCCTTTCAAATGTGCTCTCCAAGGTTCCGTCGGGCGCGCGAAGGTCGTAAAGGTCTAATGCGCGAGTCACATAGAGGTAAGTATTGGCATCGAACCTATTTACAAAAGACTGTCCCTGATAGCGCAGGTAGTTTTCAACTTCAAAGCTGGAGTCGAAGTAGTTGCCGCCGTTTTTGTGCAGCTGCCTTCCAAACTTCTCCTCGAGGCCCTTGTCCGAAAGATATGTGATGTGAGCCATCATTCTTGCTATGCTTAACCCGACGCGAGGCGGATTTTTTGGATCGTAGTTGCCGTGCTGCCACAGCGGATCCTGCATAATTGCCGCCCGCCCCACGCAGTTAAAGGCTATCGCCTGCGCGTTTTGGCGCGATGTTGAAGCTAACGCGACGGCCTTTCTTAGTCTGTCGGGATAATCTACAGCCCACTGCAAGACCTGCATACCTCCCATAGAGCCTCCGATTGCTAGCTCTAGCTGCCCTATCCCCAGATAATCCAAGAGGCGCGCCTGAGCTGCAACCATATCCTTTATCGTTACAATCGGGAAATCCAAACCGTAAATTTTCCCGGTTTTTGGATTTATGCTAGATGGCCCGGTCGATCCCTGGCATCCGCCTATGCAATTTGAGCAGATAATAAAATATTTATTCGTGTCTAAGGGCTTGTTTGGGCCTATAATGTTGTTCCACCAGCCGGTCTTTCTATCGCTTATTGAGTAAACGCCCGCGCAGTGGTGGTCTCCGGTCAGGGCGTGGCAGACCAATACTGCGTTTGAAGCGTCCTCATTTAGCTTCCCGTAGGTCTCGTATCTGATATTGAAGGAATCCAGGCGGCCTCCCAATGCAAAATTTAGCGGAGAATCGCAGTTAAAGTCGCTGTAATTCACAATCCCGACTTCGCCGGGTATCTTCAAATCGGAATCCTGCAATGAAAAATCGTTCATACTAATTGGCCTCGGGCATCATATTCTCCAGCGTTTGCGACTCAATATCCGAGCCTTTTGACTTGTTGCAAATATTGCTGTTGCGCCGCTGCAATTCGTCAAATTTTCTCAGCGCTCCCTGCATTTGCGAGGGGCTCATCTCAACTAACTTTAAGGTTGTCTGCAAGGTCTTTCCATCTCTAAATACCTCAAAATTCACGCTTTGCCCGGGCTTCATAAAGAACACCAAGCTCCTCAATTGAAGGTTTGAATTTATCTCTACAGAGTCCACTTTTTTAATGACATCGCCGACTTTGAGTCCCGCGGTGTCTGCCGGGGCATTCTCAAAAATGTGAGTTATCTTTACGAACGACCTACCCCCGCAATCTGCATTTTTCGTGTTTAAGCCGAACCATGAGTAGACTACGCGGGAGTGATTTATGATGTCGCCATAAATTTTAACTAGAACATTTCGCGGAATTATGAATGAACCGTGATTTGCAGGAAGCGATGCGATTGTCATTCCAACAAACTCGCCGTTTACGTCAAAAACAGCCCCGCCTATGCTGCCCCTGAATGAAGGTATGTTTGAGCGTATGTAAACGCTGGGCAAGATTGTGTTTCCCAAATTTATGTTGTGCCCCGACAATATTCCCAATCTCGGCGACGGCGAAAAGCCCAACTCGCACGAAATTGAAAATAGCATAGTCGCAATTTTTGGCAAATCCTTTACCGGAGTAAGCTCTATAAAAGACGGCGACTCCGGCCTTTTATCGCCATAGATTTTTATGACGGAAACTCCCGTAAACGGGTCAAAGCCAAGCGATTTAGCCTCGTAGACAACTCCCTGATTTTCCACCCAAATTTTACTTGCGCCGTAAGTGACTAAAGCGGTCGTCAAAACCGCGCCGTCCTGCGAGACAAAGAAGCCACTAGCGGTTTCGTAGTATTCAGCGGAATTGTCCGCCTTTTTAAGCGATGTAACTTTGACGAGCGAATTGCACCTCTCATCAAATACTTTTGATAGGCTCTTTTGAAGTTCCAAAGTGGGCTCGCTAAAAATATTTGCAAGCAGTTTGGCATTGGCGCACGAAAGCAGCACAAGCTCCGCTACAAGGAGCCTGAGCGCAATAGCAACGCACTTTCCAACCTTAAACATTGCCAGAGAATTGAATAGATTTTACCCGTTTTTTCAAGTAATTTTGACTTCTCAAAAATTTAATGCAATTTTGCCTAAACTATTTTTAAATAAACTTTGAAAAATCGGCGGCAAATGTTTTCATATACGCCTTATTTACGATGAAACTAAAGGTGTACATAAAGACCTACGGCTGCCAGATGAACGAGCGCGACTCCGAGCACCTCGCAAGTCTTGCAAAATTGCGCGGCCACGAAATTGTAGAAGATGAAAAATCCGCAGACGTATTTATAGCCAACACCTGCTCCGTGCGCGAAGCTGCGGAATCCAAGGCTCTGGGTAAACTCTCGCGCATAGCCTACCTAAAAAAGAATGGATTTCCCATTTTAGCGGTGACGGGCTGCATGGCGCAAAATCTCGGCAACTCCATAATTAAGCGCGTTCCCAAAATAGATGTGATAGCCGGCACCCGCAAAATGCCCTACATATTCGATTACATAGAGGAAATAGCAGCCCGCCGGAAAGCCGGTATAATTCCCAAAGAGCCGCAAAAGGGAGAGCGCAGAAAGTGGAAATTTAACGACGCAATAAGCGAAATTTCGGACGACGAAAATTCGCACAATCTCATAAATCTGCACGACCCTGCTAAACCTCAGATCTGCGCCGGTATTTCCATAATGCAGGGCTGCGCCATGAAGTGCTCCTACTGCATAGTTCCGAAAACTAGGGGCATAGAGCGCTCGCGCCCGATAGCGGACATAGTAAAAGAAGCTAGTCTGCTAGCGGAGCGCGGCACTAGGGAAATACTTCTATTAGGGCAAGTTGTAAACGCCTACGGGCGCGGTCAATTTGAAATAAAAGACAAAAAAACGCCTTTTGTGCAACTTTTGGAGACTTTGCACGAAATAGACGGCATAAAGCGCATACGCTTTGTATCGCCCCACCCTTCATACTTTAAAAGCGATTTGATAAATTGCTACAAGAGACTGCCAAAGATTTGCGAATATGCCCATCTTCCGCTCCAATCGGGCAGCGATGAAATTTTAAAGCGCATGCGCCGCCCGTACACGGCGAGGAGATTTTTGGAGATAGTTGAGGCCCTGCGCGCCCAGAATCCGGATTTTTCAATTTCAACCGACGTAATTGTGGGCTACCCCGGCGAGACTGAAAGCGATTTTGAAAAGACCTGCGAGGTTTTTAAAAAATCTAACTTCGATATGGCCTACATATTTAAGTACAGCCCGCGCCTCGGTACGCTTTCGGCCGAGCTTAAGGACGATGTTTCAGAGGAGGAAAAGGAGAGGCGAAACCAAATTCTTTTGGAAATTTTGGCGCGCCAATCGCTCGCCTACAACGAAAAGTTCTTGGGAACAGTCCAAGAAGTGCTGGTGGAATCCCGCGCAAAGAGGGGTGTGGGAAATATGCTCGGCAGAACGCGCACTCACAAAAAAGTCATATTCAAAGCTCCGGAGAGCGCGATTGGAAGCTTTCAGATGGTGGAAATTACCTCGGCCGGTGTATCTGCGCTAGAAGGCAAGTTAGCTTGAGCGCTTCTCCAAAAATAAGGCGAATGAGTGGGCCGGCATTTCAAGAGAGCCGCGCGGATAGCGCATCGGGTATTTAAGCCCACTTGCGTCAAATCTGTCAATATCGGCAATCTGTATAAAATTGGACAAATTTAACGGCTCAATATCTATACTCGACGGGCGCGCAGAGGGGTTAAATACCGCAAAAATCTGCTGGCTTTTAAGTTCTTTATTTGCGTTAAACAAGGCCGCCGCCGCTCCGTCCGGAGAATGGTAGTACTTCATGAACGAGTTTGAATACCTTCGCAACAGCTTAAGCGAGGCCGCCGCCTTTGAAGTCCTAAACTTGCAGAAGTTTCTCACCCACTCGCACACGCCGGAAAATTCCTCGCCGCGCAAGTAATTTAAGGCGTTCAAGTCGCCCCTAAGATAGGTGTTGCCAACGCCGTTTTTAGTTCTAAATAAATCGGCGCCCTCGGCAATCATAGGTATTCCTATACTTGTGAGCGTCAGCGCCAGGCACATCTTGTAAACTTTCTCCTCGGCTACGGTAGGGTTATATGGAGTTTTTGAAATTCTGTCTAGTAGGCACATGTCGTCGTGGCTTTCGACATAATTTACCGTCTGGGCCGGCCAGGAGGCGTATGATGTCTGGGAGCCGGATATGTAGTACTTAAAGCCGTCAAAGTTTCCGTTGTTCATCGCAAACTTCAGCATAAACTCGCGGAAGCCGTCGTTCCAATAAGTAAAGCCCGTGTCCTTCAGAGAGTCGGCTATATTTCCCCTGAAACTCCAAGGCTCGGCAATAAGTATCACGGCAGGGTTTACTTTCTTTAGCTCCACTTCTATTTCGGACAGCACGTCGGCCCCGAGAAGTTCGGCCAAGTCGAATCTAAATCCGTCCACCTTATAGACGCTCACAAAGTGCTTTAAGCTCTCTATTATGAGCTTTTTTGACATTGGTGGATGAGCCCTAAAATCGTTGCCGCAGCCGCTGTAATTTAAGAGCTGATTATCCGAATTTGTCTCGAAATAGTACTCCTTGTCAATGCCTAGCAGGTGGTTTGGCTCCCCTACATGGTTGTAGACTACGTCTAAAATAACGGCGAGATTTCTCGAGTGGAAGGCGTCAACCATATCCGCAAAATCTCTAGCCTGAGTCATATTTATAGGGTCGTAAGCATAAGCGGAACTCGGCGCAAACCAGTTTACCGGCATGTAGCCCCAGTGGTAGTCCGAGTAGCTTGCGTTGTCAAACTCCTGGATAGGCTGAATTTCGACGGCATTTACTCCCAATTTCTCCAAATAGCAATCCCCGCTTCTAAGCCATTTTGAAAGCCCCCTAAAGCCCATGCGCTCGCGCGGATCTATAAAAGAGGGTGCGTTTGCTAAAACGTCGCGAATGTGAATTTCGGCTATCAGCAAATCGTGCCAACTGGGCGGCGTAAAACCCGCCTTTGCCCTCGGCAAGTCCTCCTTATTAACAATCAGTGCAGGGCCTCTTGCATTCACAAGTAGCAAAGCGTATGGATCAACTATCTCGCGCGAGGAATCGAAGGCGGTGGATGAACTTATATTCCTGCCAAACACTCTGTAAGTGTAAAATTTGCCGGACCAATCCTCGTCGAAAGTTTCAAACCAGAGAGCTCCGTCTTTAGTTGACAATGGATATTCTTTCGGATCGGAATCCGGAGTTTGGCGTATCAGTACCTTGACGAGGTCCGCGCGCGGGGCAAAGAGCGCAAAATGAGTCTTGCCGCCGCTTACGCTAGCTCCGAGTTTTGCGTTGTAATTCAGCTCTAAAAGAAGCTCCGCTATTTCTATTGGAACCCTCTGAAATGTCTGCGGACAATACAAAAAGGCGGGCTCGCGCAAATCGCTTGGGAAGGAGCAATCCCCTATTAAAAAGTGCCTGAAAGAGCGGTCGGCGACAAAGCGCAAATTGGCGTTTCCAAGGTGGTCGTACTCTATATTTGGCGAATCCGGGCGCGGATGCAGCCATATGCCCTCGCCGCTTGCAAACTTAAACAAAAACTTCTTTCGCCTATCTCCCAGAAGCGAGAGCGGCACCCTTAATTCATACTCGCCCTCCTTCTCCCTCGGCTTCATCTTCCAGCGCGGATCTCCTATGGCTTCGCCCCAATTATTGAAATTTCCGCAAAGGTAGTAACTGCGCCTATTGTGCCTGGACACATTGAAGAAATTTTGGCGCGTCAGAAAGAAGTGAACCACATCGTCCTTTATGTAATAGGAGCAATACTCCGCAAATTCCCTGGGGCTTGCAATGCGGCTCTTTAAAGACATCTTTGCCCCGTCGGTTTCCACGACAAGCTCCGGGATTTCCGGCAAATCTTTGTCAAATACTACGCCCACACTGCTTTGAGTGTACCACCAAGCCCTGAGAATTTTCATAGTTTAGTGTCCTTTTTATCGGAGTAAGCCTCAACCGTAACACCGGTTCCGGCCTTTGGCGAAAAGTATCTTTCGTCAAACTTAAACACCACTTCCCGCTCGCCAACATAGCCGAGGGTTTCCCTTATCACCCTCTCTGCAAATTCTTCGTCGTTTGCCAGTCTATCGTGGTAGCTTCGCTTGTAGTCGTTATCCGCCTGAAAGGCCGATATCTTTCTGCTAAGCGTCTCATTTTTCTCTGCAAGGCTCTCGCGCTGGCAGTAGGCATCGTAAATTAGAAAGCCAAAATACACAGCCAGCGCCGCGCTAGCGCAAAGTATCATACCGTAAAACAACTTGGCCAGAAATCTCCTCATACAATAGCCAGACTAATATGTGCTTATACACTTTTCTGTAAAGAGATTTTTTAAGATTTTATCAAATTGAACCTCAAAAAGTTTGACGAAATAGTAAATATAATTCATTATCGCCCCTCGAATGAAAATTATCGACGGAAAGATTATTGACACGGGGTACGATACGTTTAAATCACACCCGAGGCTATCGGAGAATTTGGCGGCGGCAGTAGTTAGGGCACTATCAAAGAACACTTCAAAGCATCACATCTACGATGCCTCCCTTGATAAATCTATGGATAGAGGCACGTTTTTGGCGCTGTGTTTGGCCTTGAAAGACTACATCTTGAAGAACTTTCCAAAAAGCGCTCGGCTCGGCATAGCGCTACCTTCCGGGATTCCCGGAGCCGCAGTTAATATTGCGGCGCAGATGGCCGGAATGGTAAGTGTGAACATAAATTTTACAATGGGCGCCGACGCCGCGCGAGCCTGCTTTAAGAAGGCGCACGTAACGACCGTGATAGGCTCGGATAAATTGCGGGACAAAGTTGCGCAAAAGACGCCGAATTTCCCGTGGCCGGAAAGATTTTACGACATCGCAAAAATTTTGCGCGCTATCGGCAAAAAGGCAATTGCTACAAAGCTTGCCGCCGTAAAGATTTTGCCCTCCTCTGCGCTGATAAAAATATTCTCAATTCCCACTGAGGGCGGCGATAGAGAGGCGTCGATAATATTTACAAGCGGAAGCGAGGGCGAGCCAAAGGCTGCGGTTCTCACTCACAGAAACATAATGTCAAACTGCCTGCAAATGGAGTACACAGGCATAATTGATAGCGCCGGAGTCTTGCACGCAAATCTGCCGCTCTTTCACAGTTTTGGGCAGAGCATACAGGTTTGGTTTACTTCAATATTTCCGCGCGAAGTTGCAGCCGTTGCCAGCCCCTTAGAGGTAAAGCAGAACTTTGAAACTATGGCAAAGTGCAAGTCGAGCCTAATAATATCCACCCCAACTTTTCTTCGCTCCTATATAAAGAAAGCAAACCCGGAAGCCGCAAAAACACTTAAAATTGTGATTGCCGGAGCGGAAAAAACTCCGGACGGGCTGGATAAGCTCTGGGAGGAGAAGTTCCCAAATTGCAAGTATAAAGTAGGCTATGGGCTGACGGAGGCAAGCCCTGTTGTGAGCGTGAATTTGCAGCATGGAAACCCAATTAACAAGTATCGCGACTACCAGACTGACACGCGCGAAGGTTCAGTCGGCCAGCTCTTTGCCGGCATGCAAGCTGCAGTTATGAACCCCGAAAACGGAGAGTTTTTGCCGCTTGGGCAAGAGGGCGTACTTTGTCTGAGAGGCGGCAACATTTTTGCGGGCTACCTAAACGCTCCCAAGTTAAACGCAGAAAAGATAAAGGACGGTTGGCTCATCACAGGCGACATCGCAAGCTTGGATAGCGATGCTTTCATCTATATAAAAGGCAGGGTTTCGCGCTTTTCAAAAATCGGCGGCGAAATGGTTCCGCACGCGCTCGTTGAAGATTTTATTACAAAAGCCCTGAAACAGGAAGAGTCCGAAGTTCCCACGATAGCCGTAACAAGCAGAGAATCTAGCTCTAAGGGCGAGGAGCTAGTGCTTGTCACAACGCTTGATGTAGATGCATCGGAGCTTAGGAAAACTCTTTCGGATATGGGGCTTTCGAATCTCTGGATACC
>URYY01000083.1 GCA_900552245.1 uncultured Opitutales bacterium
GTTCTCTTTGCCCTCTTTTTTTTCCACCATTCCACAATCTTTGACGTAGAGCGAAGATCTCCTCTATTTAGATTCGCCGCAGCAATTGGGAGAGATTAAGCAATCTCCCTACCAAAGGACGCGCCTTTCGGAAGACTTGAGAGAATTATGCTCTTTTAATTTTTTTCTTAGAAGCTTTGCAAAAAAGTAGAAAAATCTGAACTTTCAAACAGCTCACCTTAAAAAACATGTTTTGAAAGCTTAAAAGCCGCCTCAAGTCGCGCACGGAGAGTGCTGTCGTTTTGAGCATAGCAAAGGAAACAAAGCGGATAAGTTGATTTAGCAAAATATTATAATTTGCAAAGGTTGCAGAAATCTAAAGTGAAACACACAGATGCTTAAAAATCCTAAATTTTTAATCTGAGCAAAAAAAAGCTTTACAAGGGTGCAGCAAAAATGCTTAACTGGCTGTTTTCTAATATCGCTAACAATGCAAAAGACAAAAAAATCAATCGTAAAACGCTTCAAAGTGACAGCCCGCGGCAAAGTTTTGCGCCGCAGCCCAGGCAAGCGCCACTTGCTGCGCAGCAAGTCTGTAAAGCAAAAGCGCGCGTCGGGTCACGATAAGCCGGTTTCTGTTGGTGTTGCTTCCAACATGAAAAAGGCTATGCCCTTCGCTTAATGCGAGCTTCGCCACTTGAAGAAAACCATATAAATCGAGTCGAAAGGGTGCAAAAGGCGACCCCCAGACCTAAAACAGGAATTACAAGAACATGCCAAGAGTAACAAATGTCGTTCAAACACGCAAGCGCCAAAAGCGCGTGTTGAAGTCAACAAGAGGCTATTTCGGAAACAAGTCCCGCCTCTATAAATTCGCAAAAGACGCCCAGATGCACGCCGGCGTTTACGCTTATCGCGACCGCAGAGTGCGCAGGCGCGAATTCCGCAGCTTGTGGATAGCGAGAATAAACGCTGCCTGCAGAGTGCGCGGACTAAAGTACAGCGTATTTATGTCGGCTCTAAAAAAGCAGAATATCGAGCTTGATAGAAAGCAGATATCCGAGCTTGCTATAAATAACGAAGCCGGTTTCGACGCTCTCGTAAAGCAGTTGGGGCTTTCAAAGTAAGATAAAATTTTTACGCAATTAAAAAAACCCACAACCTTGTGGGTTTTTTTGTGTCTCTTACGCTCGCGGGAGAAATCCCTCAAAACAAGGAAAAGCAAGCAATAATAGGCGACTATCCACAAAACTATAAACTAAATGCCATAATAATTTTGTTGAAAAGGCGCTACCTTTACCTTTTAATGAAGCCAATTATGAATAAGATTTTTACTTTTGTAGCGCTGTCTCTGTCGGCAATATGCCTTTGCATAGCTCAGCAAACACAGCAGGCCCAAAGCACGGCAACAACCAAGGCAGTTTCGGATTCATATAAACTGCGCCCGCTAGATTTGCTGACAATGTCGATGTTCCAAGAGCCGGACATGCAAAAAATTGAGGCTAGAATTAGCACTGACGGTTACATTCTGCTACCTCTAATTGACAAAGTCCCAATAGCAGGCCTTACGCTTTCGCAGGCTCAGGAAAAGATAACAAACCTCTACAAGGAGTACTTTGTAGATCCGCAGGTGTCTCTGTTTATCCTGATGTACGCAAAGCAAAGCTGCTACGTGGTAGGTTTTGTAAATCAGCCAAGGGAGTACGAATTTCCAATTGAAGAGGGCGATAAGATGACAATTACAAAAGTCATAGCCGGCTGCAATGGATTTTCGCCGCGCGCAAATAGAACAGACGTAGTAGTAAAGCGCAAGCTTCCAAACGGCAAGGACGAGCTCTACAACATAAATGTAAAAGCCATACTGAATAACAAAGACGCTGCGGATTTCCCAATTCTAAACGGCGATGTTATAGAAGTTAAGGAAGATATTTTCTAAAGTAAGACCAACGAAAAATGAGTGAAGAATTTAAAAACGAGGGTGCAAAGGGTTCCGAAGCGCCAAAGAAGGTTGTAAAGAAACGCAAAATTTCCACCTACGCAGGCGGAACGCAAAATCAAGGCTACGGCGGTTATGGCAGCTACGGCAATTACGGCGGATACAATCCGTATGGCGGTTACGGCTCTTACGGCAATTATGGCAGCTACGGCAACTACGGCTCTTACGGAAGCTACGGAAGCGCCTATGCCGCAAGTCAACAGGCGGCCGTTAACGAAATTCCAAACAGAACCTTTGCAGACTATCTGCAAATTCTGAAAGAGAAATTTTGGTTTATCGCAATAACATTTCTAATCATACTATCCGGCTGCCTGCTTTACACATTCACAGTTCAGAGGGAATACACATCTAGAGCCTCCATACACATTTTAAGAGACGTCGACAACCCCGTGGAAGCCCGCAAAACGAGAAGCGATTTAATCGTCGACCAGCAAGACTTGATGACACAGGTAAAGCTACTCGAGAGTATGGAGGTTGTAAACTACGTAAAAAAGCAGCTAAAGCCCGAAGAGATCTCAAGGTTAATGGCGCCGTATCACGATATGATTACCTTTGGGCAAAAGGTCACCGAGGAGTACATACTTGTTAGAAACAGGCGCATAATTCCGGAGAGAATGACTCTGCTAGTTTACATAGAGTTCCACCACCCCGACGCCGAAATCGCCGCAAAAGTTGCCAACTTGTACGCGAGAGAATTTATTGCATACAGCCAGCACGTAAATTCGTCGGATATGCTTTTGATGATAGACTCTTTGCGCGACAAAGTAAATCAGCAGGATAAGAAGGTGCGCGAGCTCGAAAAGAAGATGGTCGATTACAGGCGCGAGAACACCGCAATAAGCCTAGACCAAAAAGTTGACATTCTCGCAAATGAGCTAGCCTCCATAACAGCGTCGCTCACCGAATCAAAGCAGGTGTACGAATCCGTCCAAACGGAATGGAAGATGATTCAGGATTACCAGCGCGAAAAGAAGAACCTCTGGGAGCTGCCGAGCATCGCCAGGAATCAAAGAGTTGCCGCGCTATTGCCCGAGCGCTCCTCGCTGCTAGTTGATATAGCGCAGCTTGAAAAGCGCTACAAGCCAAAGCACCCCAAAATGATAGAATTTAACCGCAGGCTAGACCAGCTTAACAATGAATTGAACGCCGCGGTAGAAAGCGCCGTAAAGGAAATAGAAGCAACACACGACATAGCGCTAAAGAATTACGAGAATCTGCAAAAGAGCTTGGCTGAAAAGAAGGCTGAGCGCAGCGATCTAGATGAAAAGCGCGTAGCTTATGGAGCTATAGAGCGCGAAAAGATAACCGCGGAAGCCCTCCATTTGGAACTCGAACAGCAAATGAACAAGCGCTTGGCTGAGATAAATCTAATTCCGGCTAGCGCTAAAATTGTTGACGTTGCGGTAATTTCGCCGGATCCATCTTACCCGAACTACGTTTTAAACATAGCAATAGGAGTAATTGGCGGACTTGCGGGCGGTATAGTTATGGCCTTTGCAGTGGCCTTCTTCGACGATAGAACAAAGAGTGCGCACGACGTTGAGTCGGTAATCGGAATTCCGCTCTTGGGCGCAATTCCGAGAATAAAGCGCCTAAGCTCCGCAGAGAAGGCTCAGATCTCGGCCTCGAATGCCGATAGAGGTGCCGCCGAGGCCTTTAGAGCGGTGCTATCTTCCATAAAGCTAAGCCCCATAGGCAAGATGGCGAAAGTTATTCTTTCAACCTCTACGACTCCGTCCGAGGGCAAGAGCTTCGTATTGTCAAACCTAGCGTTCACCGCTGCCATGAACGGCGAAAAGTGCATAATTATAGATGCCGACTTGCGCCTTCCCGCAGTGGCTAGAATCCTGAATATTAGCGCAAAGAAGGGTCTAGTCTCATACATGGAGGGCAAGAGCACGTTAGACGAAAGCATCGTAAAGGAGTACTTCCCGAACTTGGACGTTCTTCCCAGCGAAAAGCGCGCGCCAAATCCGACTCAAGTTCTAAATAGCGAGGCTTTCGTATCAATGTTGCAAGACTTGCGCACGAAATACGACAAGATATTTATAGACACACCTCCGATTGGAGCTGTTAGCGACGCCATATCGCTATTGCCCTACGTTGACGGCATAATATACGTAATAAAGCACAATGCGATAAAGCGAAAGGTAATAAAAAGCTATATAAGAAAGCTTTTGGAATCTAACGTTCCGATTTTGGGCGCGGTTATGAACATGGTTTCGACAAGCGCGCAAGCCTACTCGACATCGTATTACAACAAGGCTTACACAAATTATTACGTGGACACTCCGCCGGAAGAATTTGAAGAAGCTGAAGAGACCGATTCAACGGAAACAGAAGAGAAAAACGACAAATAGCAACTATCTTAAAACAAGCGGACAGACATTGCTCTCTCCGCTTTATTTTTAATATCTTCAAAATATGAAACGCACCAAAGACATCATACGCTTTTTAAGCTTGCTAGCACCCTGCCTGTTTTGCGCCTGCACTACGGCCCCGCAAAAACAAGTTGACAGCATAAATATGGCGGCGATACTCCCGCTCAGCGGCTCGCGGGCAGAGGAAGGGCATATGCTGAGGCGCGGAATAGAAATAGCGGTAGCTCAAATAAATAAAAGAGCAGGAAAGGAAAGCTTGCCGCGCGTAAAACTAACTTACGCCGATACGGGAAGCTCAAATGAAAATATTAGAGATATTGTAAGAGCAGTGCAGGACAGTGGAGCGGAAGTCATACATGCGGGACTCAGCGACGACATCGCCTTCGGGATTGAGGAGCTTGGCAAGCGGCAGGATATACTCGTAAATTTTTTGTGCGAATACCCGCCGGCGGCAGTACAGGTTAAAAATGCACTTAGGATATACTCTAACGGCGCGCAGATCTGCGAAAAAATGGCGGAAGTAGCAAGCGTAAAAGCCGAGAAATTTGGAGACAAAAAAATCTTGATAGCCTCCGTTGACAACATAGCGGGAACAAGCTGCGGAAACTACCTAAAGTTCCAAACAGGCTCTTCAAACTTCAAAATGTTTGCGGAAAAATTTAGAGAGGGAGAGAGCGACTTTGAGATATTCGCAGCCCAAATAAAGAATATAAAGCCCGATTACATACTGGTTTACTCCAAGGGAAAATCTGCAGAGCACTTTTTGCAGGCGCTTGAAAAAGCGGGCTACGAGGGTATATTTGCGACAAATGAGACCTTTGCAGATCAAGACCTAAAATCCTCCAAAGAGATTAAAGTATTTCAAGTTGAAAGCGCCTTTTCAAGAAATGATGTAAAGTGCCCTAAGGCAAAAAATTTTGCAGGCGAATTTGAGGAGAAGTTTAAAGCCAAGCCAAACTTTGCGGCGGCCTTCGCCTACGATGCAGTTTGGGCCACGTATGAGGCCATGCTAAAGGCTAATCGCGACGCCAAACTTGCGCGCGAATCCCTTCTTGGAAAAAGCCTAGATGGCGCAAGCGGCAAAATACAGATAGATAAATTGGGAGATTCCACAAGCGAGCTTTCACTCTCTCGCAAATAAATGTATTCGAGCCGCGAACTAAACCTATTAACGCGGCGGCAAGCTCCGCTTTTGCCGCTTGCGTTGCTATTTTCGTTTTGCGCACTAAAGGGCTTTCCTTTTTTAGAGGAAGGCAAAGTTTACTTTGAAATTCTTGCGGTATTTTTTGCGGCTCTTTTCATACAGATACGCACTGCGCCAAAAGGCCCTCAAAAGCGCTTCCTGCCCGCAATTTTATTTTTACTTTTAACGGCCCTAAGCGCAGCCTACTTCTGCCAAAGAACTTCTTCAAATCCCTACCCCGACTGGGCTCCGCGCGAAGCTAAACTCAAACTTGATATTCTTTCCGCAAGCGAAAACGCAAAGGGCACAAGCTATGGAATTGCCCGCGTAATGGAAGCTCCAAAGTACTTTTCAAAAGTTGAAGGCAAAAAGGTTTGGTTTTTTCTAAACAATACAAGCGACTTATTCAAGGGCCAGCAAGCGGGCGCAAATTTCATCGTCAGGCAAAATAAAAACGAGAGCGGCTTTGAAAGATACTTGGACGCCCAGGACATAAACTTCATCGTATCCTCAGGCCACGATATAAGCGTGGGAAAGGCGCCCCCGCCCTACTCGTTTTTTAAGGCGGGCAAAAAGTTTGTCTCGGACAGACTCTCGGTACTTCCCGAAAATTGCGATAAAAACTCGGCCGGTGCGCGGGCGTACAGGGCAATGATTCTGGGAGATAAGGCTTTGCTTTCAAAAGATTCGCAGAGCGACTTTTCAAAGACGGGCACCATGCACATTTTTGCAGTTAGCGGACTTCATGTTGGAATGTTGGCTTTCGTAGTGTTTTTACTACTAAATTTTTTGCGCACACCAAAGCGCTTGCAACCTTTTTTGTGCCTTCCCATTGTTTACTTGTATGTGAATATATGCCAGGCAAAGCCATCGGCAATGCGGGCCTTTCTGATGATAGCCTTCGTGTGGATTTCGGTTGCGCTACTTAGAAAGCCAAAGCCCTTTGCGGGGCTAGTGGCGGCCTTTATTTTCACATTAATTTTAAATCCGCACACAATTTTCGATGCGGGCTTTGAACTATCGTACATGATAGTGTGCGCGATACTTCTCTATGCGGTGGATCTCAACGACGAACTAAACGACGCAATAGAAAGACGCGCCGGCTTTAGCTTGAAAAATCCGCCATTTTACAGGCGCGCTTTGGATAAAATTAGGCGCTACATTGTAGCGGCGCTTTCCATATCTTTTGCCGCAACTCTGGCAAGTGCGCCACTCACTGCCGCCTATTTTAATTATGTGGCCCCCTTGGGAATGTTATTTTCGCTAGCCTACGTCTTTCTTGCAACACTAGTTGTTGCGCTCGCAGCCCTAGCAATTTTACTGCCGGATTTTATTTTGCAATACACAAATTTAGTGGCTTCCAAAATAATGCAATTTATGATTCGCGGGGCTGAATTTGGCGCCGATTTAAATTGTACTTTAGATTTTTCGATTTCAAAATCCGCCCTATTTGCAAGCGTCTGCATAAATATTTTCGCGCTTCTTTACTTTACAAAAGTGAAGGGACGCGCAAAGTGGCTCGTATTCCCCGGCGCGAGTGCATTTGGGCTCACAGGCGCATATCTGGCAGGACAAATTTAAAATGAAGAAATTTGACAAGACATTTTTTAAAGATTTTTGCGATTTAAAAAGGCTAGAACCTCAAGCCTTGGCAGAACTGGAGAAATCCGCCCGCAATGGCGAAACACTTGCAGTTTCGCTATCCGGCGGCAGCGACTCCGTATTTCTGCTTTGCCTTGCCTTGCAAATATTTGAGAAAGACAAACTAGCAGCCCTCCACTTTAACCACAAAGTGCGAAAAAATGCCGATATAGACGAAGACTTTGCTCGCGAATTTTGCGAAGCGTGCGGTATAAAGCTCATTGTGGGAAGCCGCAAGAATAAGCTTAGAAAAATTTCAGAGGCCGAGCTAAAGAGCGCGCGCGAAAACTTTGTGAGAGAAAGCGCCCAAACTCTCGGAATTAAAAAAATTCTCCAAGGGCACATAAAAAGCGACGTTGCAGAAACCATGCTCATGCGCCTCATGCGCGGAGCCTCGCTCGACGGGCTCTGCGCGCCGCGCCCAATATCAAAGAAAAACGGCCTTGTATTCATACGCCCGCTTCTAACATTAAATAAGAGCGATACGCAGCAGATTCTCAGGGAAAAGAAAATTGAGTGGCGCGAAGACGAGTCGAACTTTCAAAATGAATTTCTCAGAAACAAATTGAGAAACATCGTAATTCCCGAAATTTTGAAAATTGAAAATGTGGACTTTTTCAAGGCCTGCTTGAGGAGCCGAAGCCTGCTTGAGGAAGACGCAAACTTCATAGAAAATATCCTTGAAGGCGCGATTTTAAAAGAGTCGGAAAAATCGCTGAGCCTAAAGGGGCAAGAGTTTTGCCAAAGGGCGATTCTAAGGCGCGCAGCGCAGAGGCTTTTGTCTAAAAACGGACTCTCCGCAAGGGCATCCGCAATAGATAAATTTCTGAATGAATGCGAAGGGGGCAAAGACGCCCTTGTAAATGTTGGAAATTCCGCGCTCTGTTTTTTAAAAGCTAGCAACAAACTTTACATAGAGAATTTGGAGGCGGAAAAGATATCACCCCAAATTTTAAAACTCGGCGAGAACACGCTGTCGGACGGCTCAAAGATAATCTTAGAAAAGCTAAAAATTAGCGATGTCGAGTACGAGAAGATAAAAGCAGGCGCGTATCCGGAATCGCAATTTGCCCACATAATTGAAGTAGAGCAGCTTTGCGCAAAACCCTACGAGGCGGGCGATGCCTACGCGCCAATCGGAGCAAAGACGCCCAGGCTTGTAAAAGATATGATGTCGGCAAAAAAAACGCCCGCACTGAAACGATTTCGGCTTCCGCTTGTCTGTTCTAGAGGCGAAATCGTTTGGGCGCCCACACTTGCGCCCGCAGAAAGCTTTAAAATTAGGAAAAATTGCGATGCAATAAGATTGACGTACCTTGAGCGAAGTTAGATGATTAAACATTCTTTATCTTTGCGCAAGTTGCGCGCTTAGTTTTTGATATGACAAAAAATCCCAAAAAAATTTTTAAGCCAAACAGAGGGCAGGCCAAGACCATGATGGTTTGGGCCTTGCTCATACTCACAGTAATGCTGTTAAAGTTCTTTTCAGATGCAAATCTAGTGCCTGAACAGAATTTTAACATAAAAGAGCTGATGAACGCCGCCACCAGCGACTCGCTCACAAAAATTTCAATAAAGAGCGACCCGACAGCCGGGCAGGACTGGTACACGGTAAAAGGCTCAATAAAAAACCCCGTGTTTGGCAAGCCCGACGCCCCCAAGGATGCGCCGCGCGAACTTCCCTTTGTATTTAACGGAAAAATCTCCGAAGAGCGCTACAAGGTCTTGACGGCACAAACCGCGCCATGGACGGTTGAGGAAACGCCGGCGGGTTCAATCTGGAGCAATATGCTTATAAGCGTGCTGCCCTTCATACTCTTTTTGCTTATAATCTACTTTTTGATTTCAAGGCAGATGCGCATGTCTGGCAAAAGCGCAATGAACTTTGGCAAGAGCCGCGCGCGCCTGCTTTCATCAGAAAAAGATAGAACTACATTTGCAGACGTCGCCGGTTGCGACGAGGCAAAGGAGGAAGTCTCGGAAATTGTGGATTTCCTTAAAAAGCCCGAAAAGTTTAACGCAATAGGCGCAAAAATCCCTAAGGGAATTTTGATGGTGGGGCCGCCCGGAACCGGTAAGAC
>URYY01000084.1 GCA_900552245.1 uncultured Opitutales bacterium
GCATAGACTACGACGGCTCGCGCTCAAACTACGACTCCTCCACAAACTATTCGCTAGAGGAGTACGCGCGCTCAATAGTTTACGGCGTAAAGTGCGTCTGCGACGCCTGCGAGCAGCCCCACCCGAATATCGTTACGGAAAGCGGACGAGCGGTGGTAGCGCCCCACTCTATTTTGGTTTTGGAAATTTTTGATAAAATCGAAAAAAAGCCGGATAAAAAGAATTTGAAGGTTAAGAAAAACGCTCCGCAGATTTTAAAGGACTTGGCGCATAATAGAGGAAAAGCAGTCCTACGCCTCGAACTTGGAGAGGTTTTTAGATGCAAGCGCGCTAAAGAAGGAAGCTCATGCGCTATTTACGCACGGAATTTTGAAGTTGGAAGACCGAGCTCAGGCGGAAAATCTCTTCTGGGCAATTTGCACAGACATAAAAAAAGATATATCCGACAAGGCGGTTATTCCGGAGGACTTGGAAAACCTGCACGAGGTTATGGCGGCGCAATACATAGGTAATTTCTCCGTATTTCAGTCGCTATTGGACCACTGGGCGCTAAAGCAGCTCTTCCCGGTAGTGCCTCTGCAAAGGCTCGACGAAAAGCCGGACATAGATACGACTATAGTTGACATAACCTGCGATAGCGACGGCAAGATAAATAAGTTTATAGACATTGAGGACGAAAAAGACACAGTCGCCCTGCACTCCATAGGTAAAAACGAAACCTACTACGTCGGGGTCTTCATGGTCGGCGCCTATCAGGACATAATGGGAGACCAGCACAACCTGTTTGGAAGAGTTGACGAAGTTCACGTATTTTTGGAGGACGACGAGGAGGACGGATTCTATCTTGAAGAGGCGATAAACGGCTCGACGATTTCGGACATACTATCGCAAATTCAGTACAAGGACGAAATACTGTCGCGACTTATGAAAGCGCAGGTTGACAGGGCGGTTAAGTCCGACAAGATAAAGCCGCGCGAGGGCGTCAAGATGCTCGCGAACTTCAACAAGATTTTGAAGGGCTCGACATATTTAAAATAGAGCCGCAAGGTAGCCCGCCCGACAAACAAAGGACGGGCTTTTTTAGAATTTAGCAAAAGAGGAAAAGTTGCTATGCAAAGCCGCAGCGCAAGCGATTTTGACTTGCGGCAGGTATAGGCAAAGCATAGGGCAAGCGGGCATACCTTTAAGCTTTGTAAGAACTCCCCTCCAGAGATAAGAAATGGGCGCAGCAATTAAATTTGCCATGTGCAAGTCAACAAAAGCCATACCGCAAATTTAAAACAAGCCCCTCGGCGCGCCTCTATAAATCAAGCTATTTGCCCTGTTCAAACTCAAGCCAAATCTCGAAGTATAGCTCTTTTGCAGTTGGCAGCCTGTGTTTGTCGCGCAAGTAGCGGCGCTGGATTTTATCTATGCAATCGCGCCACTTGTTAAGCCTAAATTCGTGAAGGTCTTTAAAAGCACCGGGATTTTTTTCCGCAAACTCCCTTGTATTCATAATCTTTCGGCGCAAATCGTCTGCGGCGTACTTGTCGGAATTTAGCCACTTAAATTCGCTCTCAAACTCGGCTTTTGTGGGTTTTCTTCCGAGCATTTCGATATAGGCTGTATCGACCACCGCGCGAGCTTCGTTTTTGTTATAATCGTAAAGCCTAAAGCCGCCGGGAGAGCGCAACTTGCCGTGATTGCAGCGAAGCAGGTGAACAAGGTACCCGTCCGCCTCCTTAAATTCGGGCTGCAATTTGCAACTATCGACTCTGCCTTTAGCATATATGAAGGCTCCCGGGCTTGCAGGGCGATTTTCCGGGCCTATGCCGTCGCCCTTGTCGGAGCAGATTGCGTCGCTTGTGTTGCCGCTAAATTCAAAATCCAGAACATCGCAAGCTACAAAGCCGTAGCCCATTGCAGGCCCGCTTATGCAGTTATTCAGAAATTTTCCGCCCTCAAGAAGGATATTAGTCTCGCCAAAGCCCCAAATGCGCCTTCCCGCGGGAAATGCTATGTGAACGCGTGCGCCCTTTGCATCTACAAGATTGTTTTCTATGACGACTCCCTTGTAGGAAAATACCTCCTTATCGCCCAACTTGCGATCCCTGCCCTTGACTCTGTCAACGACATTTATACCACCCAAAGACTCGCGCGAAACCGCCGCAATTATGTTGTCTTTAAAAATCGTATTTTCCGCGCAAAAAATGGCTATGCCAACGTCGGTCTGGTCGAGCATTAAGTTATTTTCGACAAGACCTCCGGTGCCTGCGTAAGTCAGAGAATCGCTCCACTTTGCCTTTGACTTTTCCGACTTTGCAGCGCCGCTTCCGCGGCAGTCAGCCCCCGCGCCAAAAAAGATATTGCCAATGGCCTTTGCTCCGCAAGCATCGTCATTTACTTTAAAAAAAGTTCCGCTTCTACTGTATGCGAAGAAACAATCCTTTACGGCGTTATTAGTTCCGCCCAAGTGAATAAAGCCGTCGCCCTTATTTTCGTTTACGCCCAAACCATAGCGGTTGGCAAAAAACACGACGTTTTTCACCAGCAAATTTTTGCAATCTGGGGCGTTTAAAATCACGTTTAGTTCGGGATTCTCCGGAGTTAGAATTGCGTAGTCCTTGAGTGCCTTTGCGCCAAAAGTGTAGATTTTTTGATTGTCGCGCCTGACTACAAGCGTGTTTTTAACTTTGTAGGTAGCGGATTGTTGCAGGGCTAAATCCGCTCCAGAATCTAGAATCGCCTGCAAGTCGTCGCCGGGACTTGCAATGTGCACGCCCGCACAAAAAGTGTAAAGCGGAAGTAGCATAAGCGCAAAAAACGCGCAATGTTTCAGTCTTGTAGCTTGCATATTACTCATAGGATTAGTATTTTCAGCAGGGGCTGCGGATTTTAGAATAAAGTCGAAAAAATTAAAAGCTTAACTTAAAACAAGCGCAAAATTTGCCCAAAATAGTTTTAGTAAAACGCTTGACCTTGAGTATTAAAGGCATAGTCTTAAGCTCTTATTTTCAATTTTAATTATGAATACAAATATCGAAAAAGTTAACGACACAAGAAGAAAGATAGCCGTTACGGTTGACGCGGCTGAAATAGCCAAGGAAAAAGAAGGCGTAGTCGCAGAATTTGTAAAATTTGCAAAGCTCCCGGGCTTCCGCCCAGGCAAAGCTCCGAAAGACATGATTCTAAAGAGATTCGGCAACGACATTCAGGCGCAGCTCGAGCGCGCCGTCACAAACAAGGCCGTAAGCGCACTAAATGAGATTAAGGACTTTGATATATTCTCCGTTGTAGACTTGCAAAATACCCCGGTTGAGGACGGCAAAGACGCGACAATCACCTTCACGGCAGACATCTACCCAGACGTAAAACTTCCCGAGGATTACAAGACGACAGTTGAGCTAAACCCCGTAGAGGCAACTCCGGAGGAGATACAAAAGACTGTGGATTTCTACCGCAACCAGCGCGCACAGTACAACGTGGTTGAGGGTCGCCCCGCAAAGAAGGGCGACTTTGTGCAAGTGTCTTACGAGGGCACGATTGACGGAAAGCCCATAGACGAGCTCGTTGAAAAGCCGGCGATGTACGGCAAGCAAAAGGGCACGTGGGAAGAGGCCGGCAATACCGACGTTCCCGGAGTTCCCGCAGTCATAGAGGGGCTTGTCGGAATGAGCAAGTCAGAGAAGAAAATTGTAGAGCAAAAGTTTGCGGAAGATTTCCCGATGAAGGAACTCGCGGGCAAAACTGCGGTCTATGAGATCGAACTTCTCGAAATACGCGAAAAGGTATTGCCCGAAATAGACGAAGAATTTTTGAAGAACTTGGGCGACAAGAGCGAAGAGGAATTCCGCGCGCGCTTGGCAAAGGACATCACCGCAGAAAAGACCCAGCACAACGAAGTTTTGAAGCGCCAGATGGCCGTCGACCATCTCATGCAGAAAGTTGACTTTGAGCTGCCCGAAAGCGCACTTGAAGAGGAGCGCCAGCTCGTGCTTCAAGAGATGATGATACGCTTTATGTCGGCCGGCACAAAGCGCGAAGACTTGGAAAAGCACAAGCAGGAGCTGTACGATGCAGCGTCAAAAGATGCAGCTCCGCGCGCTAAGATGAGGATATTCCTAAACAGAGTTGCCAAGGCAAACGATCTCAAGGTAACCGACGAGGACATGAGCCGCATGCTGTGGCAGGAAGCTGTGCGCACCAGAACCCGCCCCGAGGAAATCATAAAGCAACTTCAGAAGGATCAGGCGAGAGTAAACAGAATGCGCTCCGACGCTCTCCTTCAGAAGGCAATAAACTTTATCGCCGACAAAGCGGAAGTGAAAATCGTCGAGAAAAAAGCCGAGTAAAGATTCGGCTTTTAAAGATGATTTATCCCTAAATAAAAAATTATGAGCTATTACAATCTACCATACGTTTTTGAGCGCGACGGCAGGTCCGAGCGCACTTGGGATATTTATTCGCGCCTGCTAAAGGACAGAATTATATTCATAGGAACTCCCATAGACGACTACGTAGCAAACGCGGTCGTGGCCCAGCTGCTATTTTTGCAGATGGAAGACGCCAAGAAAGACGTTCACGTTTACATAAATAGCCCCGGGGGCAGCGTTACTGCCGGCATGGCGATATACGATACGATGAACTTTCTGCACTGCGACGTAGTGACCTACTGCGTGGGTCAGGCGGCGAGCATGGCCACGGTATTGCTGTCGGCCGGCACAAAGGGCAAGCGCTACGCCCTGCCCAATTCCCGTGTTATGATTCATCAGCCCCACGGCGGAGCCGGTGGCCAGACTTCGGATATAACGATAGCCGCAAATGAAATTCTGCGCTGGCGGAAGCTCTTAAACGAAATTCTTGCAAAGAATACGGGAAAGAGCGTGGAACAGATAGAGAAGGATTCCGACCGAGATTTCTTTATGTCGGCAAGCGACGCCGTAGCATACGGCCTTGTTGATAAGGTTATAGAAAATAAGCCGCGCGAATAGTATGAACCACGACGAACCAAGATGCAGTTTCTGCGGAAGGGGCAGAGATGAAGTTAGCGGTTTTATAGCCGGCAAAGACGGAGTCTTGATTTGCCCCTCTTGCATAGAGGCTTTGCACAATGTCATAGAGCTTCGCAACAGAGAGTTTAAGCGCGAGGATGTAAGCGACATGCTGAGCTTCAAGCTAAAAACTCCATCTGAAATCAAGGCTGCCTTGGACGAATACATCATAGGTCAAGACGAGGCCAAGAAAGTTTTAAGCGTTGCTGTTTACAACCACTACAAGCGACTAAAGGCGAACTTTGACGATGAAAAGCCAAGTGACGAAACTAAGGCAAGGCTTTTGGAAAAGTTTAAGGACGTTGACGTGGAGAAGAGCAACATCTTGCTCATAGGTCCTACGGGCAGCGGCAAAACTTTCCTTGCCAGAACCTTGGCAAAGATGTTGGACGTACCCTTTGCGATTGGAGATGCCACGACATTGACGGAGGCAGGCTATGTGGGCGAGGACGTTGAAAACATAGTACTAAACCTGTTGCGCGCCGCCGACTACAATGTGGAGCGCGCCCAGTGCGGAATTATCTACATAGATGAAATCGACAAGATAGGGCGAAAGACGGAAAACGTATCCATAACCCGCGACGTTGGCGGCGAGGGTGTTCAGCAGGCACTTTTAAAAATACTTGAAGGCACCATCTGCAACATTCCGCCGAAGGGAGGCCGCAAGCATCCCGACCAGGAGTACATAAGAGTCGATACGCGAAATATTCTGTTTATATGCGGCGGAGCCTTTGTCGGGCTTGACAAGATTGTGGAACAGCGCAGCGCAAATAAAGTTCTTGGCTTTGTGGACAAGAGCGATTCTCCGGAGGAGGAGTCGAATATACTCCGCAAAGTTCAGCCAGAAGACCTGACTAAGTTTGGCTTTATTCCGGAATTTATCGGAAGACTGCCAATGGTGAGCGTCTTAAACCAGTTGAGCCGCGAAGATTTGATACACATTTTAACGAGCACGAAAAATTCGCTGCTTCAACAGTATTCAAAGCTCGTTGCCTTTGAGGGCGCGGAGCTTGAATTTACGGACGAAGCGGTGGCCGCAATAGCCGACAAAGCCATATCTTTGGGAACCGGCGCGAGGGCGCTTCGCTCCATAATGGAGGGTATAATGCTAGATATAATGTATTCCCTGCCCGACAAAAAGGAAAAGAAGATTGTAGTCACCAAAGAAATGGTGAAGTAGACTGAATCTAGTGCGACATAGAAATTAAAATTTAAAACAAAGAGCGGCAGTTAAGTTTGCCGCTCTCTTCTTTTTTCCACTTATGAAGCCAATCGCTTTTTACAAGCACACTAGGGTGAAATACAAGGCTAATTTTGAAAGAAGCAGTAAAAAAATATTAAATTTGAGTTTATATTTAGCGCCAAAGCGAACATAGAAAAAGTTTTCTAAAAGTAGCAATGAGCTTGCGAACATGCAGTCCGCAGCTTTCGCAAAACTTTTTATTTAAAAGCAAAAACTGGATAGATAAACAAAGTCTTAAATTTTACTCCTGATTATCCTGTTGCTGGCTCATAAGCGCCGCAAGCTTTGTAGCCCTCTCAACTGCTATGTGTATGTTTGAGCAGATATTCTCCTCGCCTATGATTTTGGCTAGCCCCGACTTATATATCATCTGAAGCGGCTGCGAGTGCGTGCCGCTTAAAAGAAGTATGGCGCCGGTTGCGCGGATTTTGGCGTTTAAGCGCTCCAAGGCATTTATCGCGGTGGAATCTAAAGCCATTACGGTTCTCATCCTGAGAATTACGACTTTTGGAGGGGTCGCCATGCCGCGCAATACGCCGTCAAGCTTGTCGGCCGCCCCGAACATCAGCGCGCCAAATACTCTAAATATCATTACTCCGCGTGGAATTTTATAAGCCGCTATAGATTCAAGGTTTTCCAAATTTTCCTCTCGCTCGTCGAATGGGTCTATGTGTGTCGAGTGGGTTATTCGCCTTATAAAAAACATTGCCGCAAGAAGCATACCTACCTCGACTGCTATCGTAAGGTCAAATATAACAGTTAGCAGGAAAGTCGCAATAAAGACGAAGGCGTCGCTTTTTGTCATCTTTGGAATAACTAGAAATTCGCGCCAGTCGCCCATGTTGTAAGAGACCATAAAGAGAATCGCCGCAAGGCAGCTCATGGGGATATATTTTGCAAGAGGTGCTAAGGCTAGCAATATCACAAGCAAAGTGAGAGAGTGCACGATACCAGCAATGGGAGTTCGCCCGCCATTTTTTACATTTGTCGCCGTTCTTGCGATTGCGCCCGTTGCCGGTATGCCTCCAAAAAATGGAGACACGATATTGGCTATTCCCTGGGCCATTAGCTCCTGATTAGAGTCGTGCTTATCCTCTATCATACCATCGGCAACCACTGCAGATAAAAGCGACTCTATCGCGGCCAATATTGCAATTGTAAGAGCGGGAACTATTAGCCCCTTTAGCGCATGCCACTCAAAATCCGGCACTCTAAATGACGGCAGAGAATCCGGAATCCCGCCGAAGGTACTGCCTATAGTTGCCACGTCGAGTCCGAATATCAAGGCAAATAATGTTCCGAATACAAGCGCAACAACGGCACCGGGAAGGCGTCTGCGCCACTTTACGGGCCACAGGATTATTACGGCAATAGATGCCAGTGCTACCAGAGTCGTCTGCCAATCTATAGTTGGGAAGGCCTTGAATATGGCGGACATTTTTTCGACAAAGTCAGATGGCGGATTTTCCAATTTTAGGCCGAAGAAGTCCTTTATTTGCGTTGAAAAAATCACAACGGCTATTCCGTTTGTAAAGCCCATTGTTACTGGTCTTGGTATGTATTTTATGACAGAGCCCATCTTCATAAGCCCCATGGCAAACAACATTAGACCCGCCATAATAGTGCATATAAAGAGAGCCTGCAGCCCGTATGTCGCGACAACTCCCGATATAATAACCACAAAGGCGCCAGTTGGCCCGCCTATCTGAACCCTTGAACCTCCGAGGGCGGAAATTATAAAACCGGCTATAATTGCGGTAAATATGCCGGCCTCCGGCGAAACACCACTTGCAATGGCAAAGGCCATAGCTAAAGGCAGAGCTAAAATACCGACTATCACGCCGGAAGTCAGGTCTGATAGCAACGCATTTAAGGAATAGCCTCTCAAGCAATCGAGAAGCTTTGGATGAAATTTGAAGGGGTTGTGGGGCTTTTGCATTTTTTACACGCGGGAAAACTCTTAATGCGCGCGCAATTCAAAAAATTGCGGAGAGCCTTCCCAGAGTTTGTTGGAGCTAAAGCCAGCTTTAGAAATCAAAATTCTAAGCACCTTGCAAGATTTTTTTGTGTAAAATTTTAACAATAAAAACTCCGTTTTAACAGATGAGGTGCCAATTAACGCTCAGAGAATAAAAAAGGTAAAATTTATTACGCCGCAAAAGCGTCGGTAAGTCGCAATGCAAAATATCCAAACTTACGCATAAGTATAGATTTCCAAAAGATATAATCCGAACGCAAGCTAAATATTGCCATCAATACTTTCAAATTTTAGATTAATGTAATGCATTCAAACTTTACCTGCATATTGATACTTCGCAAGTTGAGGTTCAAATCTCATATAAAAGCAGAAATATTTACTGAATCATAAGGAAGGCCTGCTTGTAATTCGCAATAAAAATATACCACTGGAATTTGTGCAAAACATAGGAGGGAATCGCAGTTAGAAAACTAGTTAGTTCATTTATTTTTTATTTAGTTCTGCCCCTTAAGAAAGTATTTAAAGAGGAAAGTACCTAAAATAATTGCGATTACTTTGATAAGGCTAAAGGCAAATAAAAGCCTAAACGATGAAAGCATAGACACACTTTATTCGGCAACTGCCTGCAAAGAATACACCTACACAAAAAATATTCCTGCTATTCATATGATGCGACATGACTTGCATTTTGCTGAGAAATATCCCTACGCTTAATACTTCAGTATTTGTGGAGTCTGCAAAAATTTAAAAGCTCCCCCAATCTGAAATCCTTAACGGGGATTGTACTCGCATTCGCCTGCAAGGCGAACGTCTCGCCCTTCGGGTCTTTTTTCGCTTCGCTCAAAAAGCTACCCAACTGAGGTTGGTCGAACCCCTCCGGGATTCTCATCCCGCGCGTACACAAAAAAACCGCACCCCTTAAAGTGCGGTTTTCTGGCGTCCCCACGGGGATTGTACTCGCATTCGCCTGCAAGGCGAACGTCTCGCCCTTCGGGTCTT
>URYY01000085.1 GCA_900552245.1 uncultured Opitutales bacterium
ACTTTAATCTTTACAAACAATCAACAATATCTAAAAACATCTACCGTCAGTTATGCACTGGCGTTTTGAAAAAAGATTTTACTTTTTTGATATGGCAAACCAAACGCTGATTTTTTCGCTAGGAAACGCGAGGCTTTAGGTACAAACTTGGGATTTAAAATTTTAATTTGGTGAAAAGGTCTGGAATTTTTGAGGAGATTGCAAGCGCGTGAAATACGATAAAGTTGCTCAATTTAAAAGATAGTTGCCGTTTAGATAAGGGCCTTACCTTATTTTTTTAAGATTTCGATTCAGTCCGATTTTTTCACGCATTCTATCGCAAATCTTTAATGTGCCACTTTACTTTATCCTTTTAGCTTTTAGGACTTATTGTGCGCTAGGTCTCATTTTAATTTTTTAGACTTAGAATATTCGGCACTTTGGCAGCATTTGCATTTATTCTACTAGCGACTTTAAACTTTGTGCAAATACACTTTGCCCCAAGCCGGTTTATGGCAACTTGGGGCAAAGCCTTTTTAGGCTTTAAAATGTGGATTACTTATTCCGGATTATTTTGGGGCTGAGCTTCGGCCTCCTCGGCCTTAGCCTTTTCTTGGTGAGCCTTTTCAATCATAGCCTCAGCCTCTCTTGCTTCAATTTCAAAGTTCTTTGCAATAGAGTTTACGATATTTGAAGTCGCAATTTCCGCATCTAGGGCTAACTTTGAATTTTTGTAATTTAATTTAAAAACAATGGGCTCAACGTTCGCAAAGATTTCTTTAGGTTCCTTTTCTGAGATTTCTTTTGGGTTTATCGTCAAGACGCCCATATCCTCCACCTTCGCGGGCAATGGATTTTTTGCGGCCTTGTCTGCCTTTACAAGCTTGATGACTTCGCTTGTGAATTTATTAGCATCATTTGAAGTCTTATCCCCGGGTGTTACGCACCTTACGAACACTCCGTTTACTGAAGCCAAGTTGTAAATATCGCAATTCTCTTTAAAGCTTGTAACTTTTACGGAGTCTATTTCCGTCTCGCTTTTGTCTTTGGGTTGTTCGGATTCAGAGTCAATGGCAGCATTTAATGAGGGTAAAAATGCTGATTTAAAAATATCACCAAAAAGCTTTGAAAAATAGCCGGATTGTTCCAAATACTGGTCGGTAGTTAGAGGGGTCTTTATGAAAGTTGCGCTGTTTAAATCGCCGTCCATATAGAAGGCGACGTGTCCCCTGCCAACGTAGGCCGAGAGCTTCTTTTCAAGTTCGGCTTTGTCCGTCTTGAAGTAGGTTTCGAAAAATTCCAAAACGGTGTTTAGAGTTTCTTGTGTCGCAAGTAGGGGCGACTCATATGTTATGAAATTGTCTTTTGAAACAAATTTAGCTTCGGGAATTTCGTCCACTCTTCCAAGGCTTTTTAAGATTTTTTCGCAGTAGGAGCCGCTCTTTATTTCGATGGCGAAATTGATTTTTATCATGTCTTTATTTAGCCACAGATCGTAAGCAATAAAACCAATCTCCTTATCGAGCATGTTTTTGAAGTTCGGGCGCGATTCGTCTGTTGGCATAGAAAGCCCTAAGGGGGAGAAGCTGAAGAGTTTAACGCTTAAATCGGCATCTTGCGGTGTTTCGGCAGTTGCAATTACAAGCTTTGCGATATTATCGTCTAATTCCAGGCCCGCTCTTTTGGGCTGAAAGACGGTCCATTCGCCCATGCGCTTAATGACGCATTCTTTTGCCGCGAGTTGGTAAATCAGCGAATTTTCCGATGTCTTTATTGCAAGAGCCACAAGATCTATCATTTCGCCGTCTTCGGGTTCAAAAAAACATGCGGCGATATTTGCGTTTGGGTCGATGCCTTCAAAGTTTGGGGCTCCTATAGCACCCAGTCCCATAGCTAGCGACATTTTTACATGTACTGCATGCGGCGGAAGCTGGTTTACAATCTCGGTGAGATTCTTATACAATATAACAGGCGATTTTGCCGTTATTGAGTAGGTCAAATTTTGCGCATAGCAAAAAATGCAAAATCCAAGAAGGATTAAAGTGGCGAGAAATTTTTTCATAGCACCGCGATATTCTAGAAAAAATAATTAGAATGTCAATGTAATATAATTTATATTTTACATCAAATCGCATTATTTGGCTTTTCTATTTTATATTGAAATTAGAGTAAATTAAATTTATGCAATCACCATTTTTACTCTATATCGTTAAATTTTTAATTCCAATATAATAGGCTTGTGGTCTGAATATTTTAGCCAGATGTCGGACTTGGGAATTTCAAAACTCTTTATTCTATCTTTATCGACAAATGCATAGTCTATGTGGTACGACTTATCTGGGTGCCTATATAAGAAGAATGTATTTTGAGTCTCTTTGCCTTGTTTTTCCTCATTTTCAATGTGGTAGGCTGAAACTAACCCTATTTCTTTAAGTTGGCTTACAACAGCAGAGTGGTTTCTTTTGTCGTGATTGCTATCCCAGATTGAATTGCTATTAAAATCTCCTATTATTATGGTATTTTTATTAAACTTATCTTTATGTATAGATTGGTATGTAAAATATTCTTCAATGTATGGCTTACATGCCCATACTGCAAGCAAGTCAAATTTGGAGTTTACTCTTACGGACAAAAAGTGCCTTAAACAATAGCTATTCCAGTTATTGTTTTTTAGCGTTATATCTTGCTTTGCAAATATACCGAGTCCTCTATTTTTATTTTGCCCTATCCAAATTGAGTTTCTAGCAAAATCCTTGTAGGCCTTGCAACTAACTTCTCTTGGGTTTTCACACTCTTGTATTACGCAAATATCGGGGTCAAACTCTGCTATGAATTTAAATTTTTCCCTAAATTTTCCGCAGGAGTTCCAACTGACGATTTTCATATTTTTAAGAAATGAAATTTTCATTGGTAGCTTTTTAGGGATACATCATGTGAGGTTCCTGTGAGGAAGGCGAGAATGTTTTGCTATTTGCAATCGATATTAATTTTCAATTCGCGTGAAATTTTGGCATTACTTTTTTAAGTCGCTTTGCTTTTAAAAAAATGGGTGTTGAAATTTTAACTTGTAAAATAAAAAAGCTTGAAACAAATTCGAAAAACGCGTGTATATATAGGTGTAAGATGTAGTTTATCGCAGTGAATTTGGGGATGTTCCGGAATTCGACTGAGCATCGTAGATTATGTCTGCACGTCGAAGACGACACTTGGCTTCGTAAAAATGTGTCAAAAAACTATAAATGGCGAAGATTACGCTATTGCTGCCTAACTAAAGGCGGCGCGTCTGCACCCTGACACCTGATAGGGGATTGTGGGCGTCGACATCAGGTAAAGGGGCTTTGCTTGTTCGGACTGGGGCAGAGCCGCCACAAACAGCTCGATAGTGCATAAGCGGTAGTTTTGGCCGAGCTTGTGCGCGAAATTAAAGCAAAACTAAACGTGTAGTATGGCGTTTTTGAAAGTACTTAGGACAGGGGTTCGACTCCCCTCATCTCCACCAATTTTGCGGCCGCTTAAATTAAGATTTTAGGCGGCTTTTTTTTGTCGGCAACTAAAGGCGCTAACGACTTTTGTAAAGATGCGGCGAATGAGCCAGTGTCAACACCAAAGGTTGTAGAATAGGCTAATTTATTATTTCGCATTATGTTGGCGTTCTCATTTATTTCCAAAGGCTCATCAAGTGTATATAAATCAATCAATTCAATAACAATTGGCGAAGGGGCAAATTTATCTTTGTTGTTGCGGATGCATCTGTATTTGGGAGAAATTATTGTAAGGATATACGCGAAATTATACTCAATGATAAGAATTCGAGTTTTTTTGTTGTTGATTCATTGGGGGATGTGCATCGGGAATGAAATTCAAAAAGTCAATTTTGTCCGGGCATTTTATTAATGATGGATCTTTGCAGCCGTTCCTAGCCGGAGAGGTTGTGTTTGTGAATCCACTGGATTCTCCGAGCAAAGTTTTAAGAATTTTAAATGCGAGTAATGTTAGATTAGTAAAAGGAGCCCTCTTTCATGATATCTGTAATATTGATGAAAACTCTGTCATGGTGGAAGAATTTTCTGGTCGTAAAAAATATATACCGTTTAAAGATATTTACTTGACATTAGTTGAATAAAGTTATCATTCAACCAATGTTTATTTAATGAAGAACGTGGACAATCTAGTCTATTATTCAAAAGTAAATTGGTGGCTAATCCTTTCAATTGTAATATTACCAGGACTCGCTGTGATTTATTCTAGTTTTTCAGAAACACATGAATTATTAAATTCGTTTATTGCTGGTTTTGGGGTCTTTTTGGGCTTGTCAACAATTATTTTAGTATTGGGTTGCCCGACCAAATATACATTAACCGACAAAGGTTTGAGAATACATACAGGAATTTTTCTTTCATGGAAAATTCCCTATGATCGAATAATCGATGCTTATCCTGTTTATAGTATATGGGCAGCTCCCGCTTTATCATTTGAACGTGTGCATATAACATTAAAAAGGCGCGCGCTTTTTTTTCTGCCATTTAATGATTTTGTGGAAATATCCCCCAAAAATAGAGAAAACTTTCTTGAGGAATTGAAGATTAAAATTAAATGAGACTTTTAGTAAAAATTGCCTTACTTTTATCTCTCCTTAGTGCAACTTTTAAGAGTATGCAATCAACGAGTTGCGAGCTCTTTTTTTGGGGCAATACCAAGGGGTTAGGTGGCTTTTTTGTCTAAAATAAGGGACGCGCAAGCTGACGCTGTGCGAATACTGAGCAAGCCCAATGCGCGAAAAATGTGTTTTTACGCCTAAAAAGAGCGCAGCAAATTAGCGAAAGACATTCTTTTCTTTGTGAAACGTCGCCAAAATTTCTAAAGTAAGCTGCAAACACTTTAAAATCTCTATGGGGAAATCTAAAAATTTGGAATCGAAAAACAGAGATATATAGCCTTAGTTGAAGCCGCTAGCCAAAATCTGAACTCGCTTTGCCATTTTTCTAAAAATATTAAAAAATCTAAACCATAGTGCTGTGAATATGGGAGTCGCTTTATGGCAAATAAGTTTAGTTTCGTGCTAAAACATACTTCTGAAATCCTCAAATGAGTTTGTCATTTCATAGTCAATGCCGGATTCCAAAGCTTCAAAATGGCGTTTGCCGCAATGAATCTTCAAGCGTTGCTCAAGAGCCAACTGTTCTTCAAACAGAACACCCTTTGTTTCCAAGACAAAAAATAGCTTCTTTTGTTTATATTCATCCTCAACTAATACCGCCCAATCGGGATTGTATGTTCCTAGCGGCGTATTGATTTTAAACCAATCGGGCAACTTTACATAGAGCTTTACTTTGTCATTTTTCTCCATTTCTTCAGCAAAGCGCGACTCCACCGCCGAATCGTAAATCACGTAATCATAGACACTCTTTTTAGATTCCAACATCTTGTCTAAGTAGGAGTTTAATTCCTCCGAATCGAGAAGTTCCTGCGCATAATACGAACTTATCTTGTGGTACTTTACGCCGTCCACAATCATAGCTTTCATTTTTAACTTTATGATTTTTAGGACATCTTCAATAAACTGTTGAGGATTACGCTTAAAATCTCCTATACGCTTGCTGCGGACAAGAATTTCCACGATTGTCTTGCGCTTTAGACTGGTTTCAGACTGCAGGAAAGATACGATATCCGGCAGCGCCAGTTTTTCGCCGTCATTAAATTCTATTGAAGTGCGTTCGTTTCTTGTGGAAATCTCGCCTCTGTTTATGTCAAGCCCTGCCTTTGAATACACAAACTGAGTGTCTTTTACGCGCAAAGACTTCATAATTTCTTCCGAGGATTCTTCTACGAGTTTTTCGGCGTCAAAATTTACACTGTAAATGGTCTTATTTTTTATCTTATCCCAAAGTTCCTTAAATTCGGGATCAAGATAGACTTGCTTATTTACAGACACTTTTCGCCTAGTATCCTTATTTTTGATATTCAGCTTGCCTGCAACTTTGCGAACCATAGCTATGATTTGCGGACGAATATTTTCAAATTCCGGAGGGACATTTATACAATTGTTTCTCAAGTCATGCTTTAGGAATTCTGTGACTTTGTCTTTATTGTCTATGTAGCCGTATTGCCGCAAGTGCGCATAGAGCTTTTCCGATTGTTCCAGGCCAAGATAAGAAACTTCGCCGTTTTCTGCCCTTAAGGATAGCGACGCAAAAAACTCTTTTTCAATTACACCAAACTTTATACCTTGTTCCGCCTCGATTTCCGTCTGCAACTTTTTTGCAAAATCCGCGTAAGATTCGTTCGCCATAATCGTGAGGATATTTACATTGTCCTCAAAGACGCGCTCTCCGTCCTGATTTACCGCAATGCGCAAACCGCGCCCTATCTCTTGGCGCTTTTTGAGGGAGGAATCCGTTTCATTTAGCGTGCAAATTTGAAACACGTTTGGATTATCCCAACCCTCGCGCAAAGCCGAGTGCGAGAATATGAATTTCAGTTTGCAATCGAAGGACAAGAGCCACTCTTTATCCTTCATAATCGTATTGAATGCAGACTCATCTTCCTTGCGCGAATTTGTGTCCTTTAAAATGTCTTTTCCCGAAGAATCCTTTTTCTTGCCGTCTATTGAAAAGTACCCGTCGTGGACTTCTTGGGCCGATGTCGTCAAATCTACTTCTTTAAAGAGGGTATTGAAGCGCGGCAACTTTGCGACTTTAACGTATTCCTCCTCAAACATTTTTGCGAATTTCCCTTTTATGGGGTTGCCGCTTTCGTCGTAACTTCTGTAATTGGCAACTCTGTCGATAAAAAACAGGCTTAGAACTTTAATCCCCTTTGGGCGCAAGCGCTTTTCTTTTTCGAAGTGCTCCTCTATTGTCTTTCTGATTTGAACGCGCTGGTAGAAATCCTTATTCACCTCTCCAACGGCGGTTCCGAGCATTATTTCCTCGCCGTTTGAAAGCCTTATGAATGACTCTTCCGATGTATTTATTTCGGAGATATATAAATTTTTGTAAAGGTCTCTACCGCCCGATACGTCGTACAAATCCTGACCGCTTTTCGGTTTTGGATTTGCGCTTTACGCCGCCGTCTTTTGCGAGCGTATCAAGCTCTATCTTTGCGCTTATTTTTCCGTCTTTGTTTGAAGTTGAGATGAGCCTTACATAGGGGGCGTTGTTGCCGTCTTGAACCTGTATTCCGGCAACCTCTATTTGCTTTACGAGCTTTTGTTCGTAGGCGTCTATAGAGTCGAGCCTGTAAACCATGTTGAATTTTTCGACGTGCGTTGCCGAATAGCGCAACTTAAAGAGCGGATTTAGCGACTGTATCGCCTCCTTGCTCTTGGCGGTTGTATCCACACTTTGCGGCTCGTCTATAATTACAATCGGGTTTGTGGCCTGAATCAGGCTTATGGGTTTTTCCCAATTAAGTTTTTCGGTTTCTCTGTGAATTAGGTTTGCTTTTGTTTCTTTATCTTTATCGCCCTCAAATGATTTTCTAAACGCGTCTATGTTGATAATCATTACTTGCAGGCTGTTGGAAGATGCAAAGTTTCTTATCCGTGTTGGCTTTGAGGAGTCGTATACAAATGGGTCGAAGGCAACGTTGTCATAGAGGCTTCTAAAGTGCTCCGTCATTATAGATATAGATTTCCACACACCCTCTTTTATTGCGATTGACGGTACAACAATAATAAATTTAGAAAATCCGTATATTTTGTTTAGCTCAAATATCGTGCGCAAATAGACGTATGTCTTGCCCGTGCCGGTCTCCATTTCCACGGTGAAATCGTATGGAGCAACCAACTTTTCTTTGGGCGAAGGCGATATGCAGTTGCGCAACTGTACTTCATTTAGGTTTTCCAGTAGTTTTTCTTCAGATATTGCCAAATTGTTGCCTACGGCATCTTCCGTTATCAAGACGCCGTTTTGCCTACCTGACAAATCAAAAGAGCAAGTAGAGCTAAAACTCTCCTGTCCTTTAAAGAGGTCAACCACCGCCGCAATCGCGTCTAACTGATACCCCAAATCTGCGCTAAACTTTAGCTTCATTTATTCCTTTTTTCTAAAGTGCTTTTACATATTGCAAGTTATTTATGGCCTACCTCCAAGAAAAATAGAGCAATTATCCAAGTTAAACTTTTACCACATTGTTTTCTATTCGCGCGGCAAGCTCACTTATAAATTTCTCCTCTTTCCCGCGCTCATATAGGGTTGTCACATGGTGGTTAAGGTCAAAGTGCGGCGGGTGAGAATCGAAAAATTCTTTTTCGCATACAAAGAATACTTCTTTGCCTAAGCCTTGCGCAAATCCGCCTTCATAATACGCGCCGAGATTTTCGTAAGTTAAATCGCATACCACAAATTTAGACTTTCTAATTTGCACTAAAATTTCATCATCAATCTTCTTGTTGTGTAGTGTCCTGTCTATCCTTACCGGCTCAAATCCCGCGCGCTTTATTGCAGGCGCTATCAAATCATCGTAGAATTCGTCTAAGTTCCGCTCTCCTTCTTCATAAATTTTACCATTCTTACCAACCCATCTTGGAGATTTCCCAAACTTCATTGCAACAAATCCCCTGTTTGAGTCTCCAACATAGGTTTTATAATATGTTAACCCTTTTGGAGTAAAACGCGCATTTATGAAATCATAAAAATCTTTAGTACCTTTAATTTCTTTCTTCTCAAATGTAAGCTTTATATATCCGCTTTGCTCCAAATATTCCAATAACATCATTAATTCGTCGAAAGATCCTATTCCCAATATGTCTAAAACTGCATTTGAATCATTTATGAGAAATTTCTTCAAGGGGAAGGCTGAACAATTATAATTATTCGAATATATAAATCGTAGTAATTTTTCTGGTATTTCAACTGGTAATATATGCATTTTTAATATATCACCTATCGAAAAGTAGTTCTTTGAAAGATCCTTTTCATCATCTGCACACAAGGTGATTATGTCATCATCTGAGGTAGCGTTTTGATGATAGTAAAGCCATTCTGCGACAAAGTGCCAGACATGCCATCTGTTAATGTCTTCCAAAGGATAATCTTTTAACGCTTTTGCTGTTATCCTATATCCCGCTTGGAAAAATTCATTAGGACTCTGATAATATGAATCAAAATATATGGATAAATCGCCATCATTGTATTTATGAAGATCACACTTATACCCAGATAGGGGGCAATATTTGATTTCATCGCTCATAAATCACTAAATAGCTCTGATGTTTGTTAGGCCCATTTGGCGGAGGGTTTGGAGGATGTTGG
>URYY01000086.1 GCA_900552245.1 uncultured Opitutales bacterium
GAACCATCCGTATCAACCCAGATTTTCGGCGATGTAAATAACTGGTACAACCACAAGCCCTCCTCGTCCTGCGCCGCAACAGGGCTCCAGGCCTTTGTCTCAAGCTTCAATTTTGGGATTGCTATAGACTCCCACTTCATTCCGGGAGCCACTTTGTCTAGCGACGCCTGCGACTCTGCAGCCGACTCTTTAACAGCGCTCTCGCTAGTTGCAAAATATCCGACCGAAGCGCCCAAGACGATAATCGCCACTATAAAGAAAATTTTATCTCCGTAGTTTTTCATTGAAAATTACTCCTTCTGATCTTCTGGTTTTTCCTCAGATTCTTCAGCGGATTCTTTATCGCTGGGAGCCGCCATCTGCGCCTTGTCAACCTCCACATACTCTATTATGAAAGTAAACTCGGAAACATTCTCCGTAACAACGGGATCCTTTACCGGAGCTGCAACCTCAGCAGTGGTCTCCGCCGCAGATGCAGACTCGTCCGTAGCTTCAAAGGCTGCTGCCAATGCCGCCTCATCCGTAAGAGACGGAGTTTCGGGCGTCGCAGACTTGACCCTCAAGGCAGTCCCCACAAAGGGCTTTACCTCAACAGACCTTACTACGAGCATCAAATCGTAACCGTTCAACTTGTTTAGGAAGTTGCGCATTGCATCAGTGTACCCCGTAAACACAATCTTGTAGCCCAACGCACTTATGCTGCCCTTCTTGCGCGCAGTGATGTATTGGGGAACCTCAAATGTCTCGCTTGCATTTACGTTGCGAGAATAGCGAGTCGTGCGCCTGCCGGCAGTCCTAGGAGCGGCCTGCACGTCTGTCTCCTCAGGAAGCACCTCGCGCTGGATGAGAACTATGCTCATTTCGGAATCCTTGGGCTTTGAGGAATACAACTTCGTGAGTATATTCTCAAGAATGCTAGCCTGGCGCCATATTGCAGGAACAGCAGAATCTGCCGGCGGCTTTGCTCCGTCAGCCAAGTAGCGCCCGAAGGAGAACGAGAAATTATCGGGTATCGCAACCCCGCTCTCTTGCGCAAGAGAAGTCCACTGATTCTTCTTTTGAACCAACAATTCCAAAAGCTCAAATCCGGCCTTTGCAGGGCATGGAGCCAAAACTTTGCTGTTGTCGCGGCTCAAGTCCTTATCCAGCAAATTCAAATGTTCGCGCAAGCGAACCAAATTTGCCTCGGCCTCGTCCAATGTCTTTTGAGTCGGATCATTCTTGAGAGCAGTCTCGTAGCTCTTGCGAGCCTTGAGCTCTCCCTTCTGAGCCTTTTCGTTCTTGTCTAATAGTATGCCGTCGTACACAATGCCGGCTACAAATATAGCCAAGAGCAAGGCGAAAACGGCCGTAAACAACGGATGTTTTTTAAAGTGCTTCATAACTTAGATAGGCTTGTCGGGGTTTACAACCAATGTGAAGTTAAACTTTAAGATTCTCGGATCCTGACGATTCGTCCCCTCGACTATCCATTCGTCTATAAATTCCGACTCCTTGAAACTCGTCAAAAGCTTCTTCATCTTCTCTATTGCAGCCTGCGCATCGTAACTTTCCGCCTTCTCGGGATCTACATCGCGCAACAGAAACCTTCCGGAGAGCTGCAAACGGTAATCGGGCTTGCCGCCCTTCATGGAGCGAACAACTTTCAAATCGTCCAACCACACGTCCTTTGCGTCGTATATGCGCTTCTCAAAATCGGCAAACAAATCTATCCAGTTTGATTTGGACTTTGCTAGTCCTTCCAAATCTCTTATCTTGCTCACAAGCATACTCGCTTGCTGTTGCTTGTCGGCGTAGTCTGCCGCCCTGTTTTCGAGAGCGGGCTTTTTAGATACAAAGGCCGCCGTCATCTTGTTGTAAGAATCAATGGACTGCGACAAGGCAAAGTAAGGCGGAACAACCGCAGCCGCCAACAAGGCCGCCCCCAAGAACAAAAACGGCATCTTGCGCTTGAATGCAGACTCCTCTATTATGTGCTTTGGCAGCAGGTTGACTCCCACAGACTTCGGCAAGACCATTCTGGCTGCCTCTCCAACTAGCTCGCTTAGATGCACAGAGCAAGTCTTTAGCAAATCCGCATTCACACTCGGTGCAACCGATATGCTAGAGAGAACGTCAAAGTATTGGACGTCTACAACCAACTCCTCGCTCAAATATTCTGCCAAACCCGGCGTCAGAGACCCCCTGCCCGACAAATACAACTTCTTAGGATTCTCAACCCCGCCCTTGCGCCTGTAGCTCATTATAGAACGCTTAAGCTCTGTAGATATCCTCTTTGCCACTGTCTTTGAGCTGTTTTTCAACAGTTCGGCAACGGCATCGGTGGAATTCAATTTTGAGGTATCCTCAAAGAATGTGCGCTTTATGAGCTCTGCTTGCATGAAGCTCTTGCCCAAATTGTCGCTTATAGCCTGCGTTATGGCATTGCCGCCAATCGGAACACTCCTTACAAAGAAATCGTCCGAATTGCGCGCTATTATTAGATTTGAAGCCTTTGCGCCTATGTTTAATATCATGGCGTTGTCTTCTAATCCGCAATATTTCCATGCGTTGTAATCCAATACCGAAGCCGCCTCCAAATTCTGCGCGCGCACTCCACCGAGAGAAATTGATGCGCAAAAATCATCTGCAGCTGTAGCTTTCATGGAAACTAGCAGGATTTCCATTTCCACTCCGTCGTCGGCTATCACCTGATAGTCCCAAGAGACTTCTTCCAAGGGATAAGGTATGTTCTTTGCGGCCTCAAACGAGACTATCTCGTCGCGCCTGGCACCCTCGACGTGGGGAACTACTATTGTTTTTGTCAATATGCTTGCAGTGGGAACTATGACGTCTGCCTTGCCCGAGAGCTTCAAACTCTTCAGAGCCGACCCGAGGGAGGCCAACCAAGCCTCGGGAACGCCAAAATCGTATTCCAAGTCGCGCACACAGAAGTTTTCCAAAACAAGGCGACCGTTTGAAACACTGAACAAGCCCGCACTAACATGCGTTGTACCGCAGTTTATGATAAGTTTGTTTTTCTGACTCATTTTAAGGGTTATTTGGGGTAAGTTACAAAAAACGCACCATCGCCCTGCCTGCGCAAGGCGATGAGCGTATTTCTAAATTCTTATTTTACGTTTAGGTAGGTTGGAACCGAGAACTGCGACTTGTTGAACTCGTAATTCTGTATGTTCACAGAGCACTCATTCAAGGGGCGCAAGACGCCGTCATTCAATGATGATGCATTGTTTATTTCGGTTTCAAATTTATCGAGTATTTCCTGCGATGTTATCTCCTTGGAGACGCGCGAGGACAAGTTGGCGGCAGTTAGCGGAACTTCTGAACCATTCACAAACAAAGATACCTTGTAAAATGCGGGCTCGCCCTTTAGACCGTAAACATCGTAGGCTTCCCACGGAACGAAAAATACTACGGGAGTCTTGGAATTTACCTTGCCGGCAAATATCTTTGCCCTGGAATGCAAAAATACGAACTTAGACTTGCTTGAGGCCTTCGCCTTTGTGTTTTTGTAGGCAACCATTATATCGACCTCTATATTGCGTATCCACTTTGCCTTAGGGTCTTCCTTGTCAAACCTCGGCAGCAGCACTACCTCGCACCTGACGAGGGGACCGCCGGCTCCGGCTACCTCTGTCTTTTGAAGGTTTTTAAAATTTATGGCGTCAACCTCGACAGGATCTTTTTTTGACTGGGCTGTCGCAAACGCAAACGGAAGGATAAATACAAGAAGAAAAATAAAACGCTTTAAGTTCATAGGAACAAAATATTCATTCTCTCTTAAAAACTTCAAGCCTTTTTTCATATTTTTAATAAAAAAGTGTTTTTGAGACGCTCGCAATTCTGCCCTATTTCCCGTTTTTTCTTGTAAAAATGCTGCCTTAGCCTTTAAAAACCTCTCTTTATCTAAAACTATTCGGATTCTCTGTGCGAAAATGCGAGAAATATTGCAAACCACTGGCACTATTAGCTTCGAATCCGAAAGCAAACATTTAATAAATGGAAAATAACAGCTTATCTTTTAAAGACTTAAAATTATCAGGCAACTTGTTAGAATCACTGCAAGCCATTGGCTACAAGGTGCCGACGCAAATACAGGCTATGGCAATTCCGGAAATCTTAAATGGCCGCGACGTGCTTGCCTGCGCACAGACGGGAACCGGAAAGACCGCCGCATTTTCGCTGCCCATATTAGACAACTTGCAGGAAAATCCAAAACTTGTCGAAAGCGGAGAATTTAGGGCGCTTATCCTAGCCCCCACGCGAGAGCTTGTAGAGCAAATCCACGACAATATAAAGCAATACGCAAAATCGCTCGATTTAAAGAGCGCAAAAATCTATGGCGGGGTGTCGCAAAATCAGCAGATTAGAGCCCTAGAGGAGGGCTTGGACCTCCTCGTGGCAACTCCCGGGAGGCTATTGGATATTTTTAACCAAAAAAAGCTGAGCTTCAGAGCCGTTGAATTTTTCGTGCTGGACGAGGCCGACAGAATGCTGGACATGGGCTTTATTCACGACATAAGGCGCATTTGCAGGCAACTTCCGGGCGACAGGCAATCCATGCTGTTTTCGGCGACACTCGGCAGCGACGTGCAATCAATAGCCTCTTTCATAGTGAATAATCCTGTAAAGATCTCGGTAAATCCGGAATCTCCGACCGTAGATAAAATCGAGCAAAAGATTTACTTTGTCGATAGAGAAAATAAAATCGCTCTCTTAAAGGAAGTAATTTTAAAGAAATTTGAGCGCGACGACAATGCCATAGCGCTCGTATTTTGCCGGACAAAACACGGGGCAAACAAGGTGGCAAACAGGCTCGCGGGCAAGGAATTTAACGCGGCAGTAATACACGGCAACAAATCGCAATCCTCGCGCCGCAGGGCCCTGCAGAGCTTTAAGGGCGGGGAGAGCAGAGTGCTCGTCGCAACCGATATTGCAGCTCGCGGAATAGACGTAAAGTCTATGCCCCTTGTGGTAAATTTCGATCTGCCTGAGGAGCCTGAAACATACATTCATAGAATTGGCAGAACTGCAAGAGCCGAATCGGAAGGCGAGGCTGTCTCGCTGTGTTCGGAGGCGGAAGTGCCGCTTGCAAGAGCGATAGAAAAATTCATAAGGCGCGACATTCCGTGCGCTACCGACAGCCAGTACTGCAGCATAGCTATAAAAAATCTAAAAGATAGCAATAAGAACATCAAATATACAAGACCCTCCTCAGATTCCCAGAAGCGTTCAAATGCAAATGCAGGAGTGCACAAATTAAATTCCGACTCAAAAGCTGAAGGAGCAAAGGAAAACTCAAGCTCCTCAAAAAAACGCAATCAATCAGGCGCTAAAGCTTTCGGAAAAAGAGCTGCAAACTTCCATTCAACAAAGTCAAATCCGGCAAAATTTCAAATTCCTTGGATGGTTAGAAAGAGAATGTTAAAAGCACGCGGGGGCAAAAAGAGCTAAAATCGTTTTTGCTTGAAAAAGCGCCTTTGTGCAACACTATCGCTTAGTTTTACATACAAGCTCGTGTGCGGCACCTAAGCGCCTGAGAACTGTCTAAAGAAAATAGATGAAGTACCTTGTTAGAGATTTCATACTCTTTGCCCTGCTTATGCTAATTTACATACTTGGCAGGCTTGCTCTGCTCGTGGGCTTTGGCTGGGAGAAACTGCCGCTTATAACATGGGACTGGGCCATTCTTTCATTCCGCTTTGACCTAATGACTTGCACGCACCTAATTCTGCCGACGCTCGCGCTTTCATTTATTGCGATATTTTTTGGCGAGCGCAAAATCATAGCGCGGCTAAAGAGGCTCTACGCCTCGTTTATATTGGCGCTTTCAATGTTTTTTGCGATATTAAACGTCGTATTTTTTTCGGAGTACAAGAGCCAATTCAACCAGTGGATATTAGGGATTTTTTATGACGACTTTACGGCAATAATGATGACCATCATAAAAACATACCCGATTTTTTTGATAGTCTTGGGAATATTTGCCATAGTTGTAGCGTCGGTTGCCTGCACAAAGTTTGTATTTAAGAGCACCGCAAACTTGGAAAATTTCAAGAGCTTGAGGGCTAAAGTTGCGGCGTTTGCCGCCTGTATTTTCCTTGTCGCATTTTTTATGAGAGGCGCAAAAATAGAGGGCAAGGAGCCTTCTCCGCGAGATGCCGTAATATCGGAATCCGCCTTCTTAAATAACCTAATTCCGACTAGCGCCTACTGCATACGCCACGAATTAAAGACTCACTTTGAATTTTTATCGTTCTCCGACAGCCTAGAGTTTTTCGACGCCTCTGCAGACCAGATAGCAGATATTGCAAAAAAAACTTTTAAGAGGGATGTATCCTCAATAGACGAAGGGCTAACGCGAAAGGCAAAGGGCTCTCCGCTAAAGGAGAAACCGGAACACATATTTTTGATAATAGCCGAAAGCCACTCGGCCTGGCCCCTGTACGAAAAGTATAAATCGAGAAACCTAATGCCCGAGACCCGCAAACTGCTGAAAAATTCTCTGGGCTCTTCGCACGCTCTGTCGGCGGGGATTTGCACGGTTGACAGCGTTACGAGCATACTTGGCGGAATCCCATTTGCAATGCTCTCGGCCTCGTGCATAGACGACTACCCGAGCGACTTTTCCATAGCAAAAATCTGCAAGGACATGGGCTACAAGTGCAACTTCTTCTGCGCAAGTTCAATCGAATGGTGCAATATAGGCGTCTTTACAAAAAAAATAGGCTTTGACGAAAACTTTGGCGGCAATGTAATGAATGAGGAATTCTATTTGCACGAGTGGGGAGTTCCCGACAGGCAGTTCTACAATTACCTGCTCGCGCGAAACTACGACACCCCATCGCTAAACGTTATCCTCACCGTTTCAAACCACCCGCCCTACGATGTCAATTTAAAGGCTGAAGGCTGCCCAAATCAAATAGACAACCCTCTTGAAAACAAGGTTCAGCACACTTGGTATGCAGATAACAGGCTGGGCGATTTCATAAAGAAGATGCGCAAAAAGTATCCCAACAGCCTGTTTATAGTTACAGGCGACCACTGCGCGCGACTAAACCCCGAATACCTCGGCGAGGATTTTGAAAACCGAATGTGCGTTCCGATAATATTTTCCGGAAAGCCCATTGAAGATGCCAATCTTGCGCGGCAAGTCGGCCCATCGTCGCATATGGACATAATCCCCACGCTAACTGAGATGATAGCGCCAAAGGGCTACGAATACAAAGCTTGGGGCTCAAATTTGATGGAGAGGGAAAGGTTCATAGAGCCCATAAATCCATACGCTATTTATTACGGCGGAAAGCTTCTAAACCCCAAGACGAGCACTTGCCCGGACGAAGCTAGGCGCAAGATGAACAATTTTATGGCGCTTGCCTACTGGCGAGCAGTCAAGGGATCGCAATTTCCCGACAAAAAAGAAAATCAATAAATTTGACAAAGCCAGTACCTTTGCAAAAATGGCAAAGATGAAACGTTACGCGATGATTATGGCAGGCGGAGCCGGAGAGAGGTTCTGGCCGCTTAGCAGGATAAAGAAACCCAAGCACCTCTGGAATGTGACAGGTGCCGACGCCTGCCTCTTGGAGCTTACGCTAAAGAGAGTTTCAAAGCTGGTTGACTTTAAGAATATATTCATCGTTTCAAATGCCGAGCAGTGCGAAGCCATACTGGAGGTCTGCCCCACCCTAAGCCGCGAACAGCTGGTAGCCGAACCCCTGTGTCGCGACACCACAGCCGCAATAGCCCTCGGTTCAATACTAGTTGAAAAGCTATCGGGCGGAGACGATGCAAGTTTTGCAGTATTTCCCTCCGACCACTTGATATCCGACGACGAAGCCTTTGTGCACAGCCTAAACGAAGCCTTCGGCGCCGCCGAAAAGACGTCGGGGCTACTTACTATAGGCATAAAACCGACATTCCCCGCGACGGGCTACGGTTACATACAAAAGGGAAAGAAGCTAGACGGCTTTGAGTGCTTTAAAGTCAATAGATTTTTTGAAAAGCCAAATGCAGAGCGCGCCGAATCTTACGTAGCAAGCGGGCAGTTTTACTGGAACGCCGGTATTTTTGTTTGGAAGAACTCCGCAATACAGCAGCAGCTTAGGGAAAATGCATTTGCCGAAAACAAGGTTTTTGAAGATATGCGAAAGTCCATACTGGACGGGTGCAATGTAGAGGATGCCCTCGCAGAATTTTACCCCAAAATAGAGAAGATAAGCATAGATTTTTCAGTTATGGAAAAGGCTAAAAACGCCTGGGTTGTACCCGCGGGCTTTGGCTGGGACGACGTGGGTTCGTGGTCGGCAATAGAGAGGCATTACCAGAAGGACTTAAAGGGCAATATAGCCGTGGGTGAATTTTTTGAAAAGGACGCAAACAATTGCGTAGTCTTTGATGTTGCGGGGCGAGCTACTGCAATAGTCGGAGTGAGCGACCTTATAGTTGTGCACTCAAAGGACGCAACTTTAATCTGCCGCAAGCACTGCGCCGAAGACTTAAAGACTCTCGTGCGCCAACTTCCGCAAAAATTTAGATAAAGCTATGAAAAAAGAAGATAAAATCTATGTGGCCGGACACCGCGGAATGGTGGGCTCGGCAATAGTTAGAGCACTCCAAAAGAGAGATTTTGAAAACATATTGTGCAGAACTCACGACGAGCTCGATCTGACGGACCAAGGTCAGGTTGAAGCTTTCTTTAAAGAGCAAAAGCCCGATGTGGCGGTAATCGCAGCCGCTAAGGTTGGGGGCATATACGCAAACAGTGTCTATCCCGCCGACTTTATAGAGATAAACCTTGCGATAGCGCTAAATACGATACGCGCCGCCTACAAATCGGGCGTAAAGAGGCTATTGTTTTTGGGCAGCACCTGCATATATCCGCGCATGGCACCCCAACCTATTCCGGAGAGCGCACTGCTTACAAGCGAGCTTGAAAAGACCAATGAAGCCTACGCAATAGCAAAAATTGCGGGCCTTAAGCTGTGCGAATTTTACAGAAAGCAGTACGGCGTGTGCTACCACAGCGCAATGCCCACAAATCTATACGGGCCGGGCGACAATTACCACAGTAAGAACTCCCACGTCCTGCCTGCGCTTATAAGGAGGTTTTACGAGGCTAAAAAAAGCGGCGCAAAGGAAGTTACACTCTGGGGTACGGGAACTCCGCTCAGGGAATTTCTGCACGTTGACGACCTTGCAGACGCCTGTGTATGC
>URYY01000087.1 GCA_900552245.1 uncultured Opitutales bacterium
GACGTCTATTACAAGAGCCGCGCCGAGGCCTTCGGCGAGGAAGTTAAAAGGCGCATCATTTTGGGCAGCTACGTTTTAAGCTCGGGCTATTACGACGCCTACTACCTGCGCGCCCAAAAGGTTCGCACTCTCATTAGGCGCGACTTTGAGGAGGCCTTTGAAAAAGTTGACGTAATTATGGCGCCGACTACGCCCACTACCGCTTTCAAGGCTGGCGAGCGCGTTGACGATCCGCTTTCGATGTATCTAAACGACATCTTTACAATAAACGTAAATCTCGCGGGTCTGCCGGGCTTGTCCGTGCCTTGTGGATTCGATTCAAAGGGCTTGCCCATAGGCCTTCAGATGATTTCCAAGGCCTTTGACGAGCGCAACTTGCTCTCATACGCCTATGCCTACGAGCAGACTGCGGGCTTTTCAAACATTCACCCAACTCTTTAAGCGAAAATGGAATACGAAGCAGTAATAGGGCTTGAAACCCACGTTCAGCTAAACGAAAAAACCAAGATGTTCACATCGGCTCCATACCGTTTTGGGGCCGAGCCGAACACGCTTACGGACCCCGTAGTGCTCGCCCTTCCGGGCGTATTGCCGGTTTTAAACCACAAGGCGATTTTGGACACTATAAGGGTGGGCTTAATGTTTGGCTGCGAAATTCCGGAAATCACAAAGTGGGATAGAAAAAATTACTTTTATCCCGATAGCCCCAAAAACTACCAGCTGTCGCAATACGACCAACCGCTGTGTTTGGGTGGCAGGGTAGAGATAGAGCTTGCAAGCGACAGCCGCGCAAAGATGGGCGAGCACAGGTTCGTAAGGCTTACGCGCATACACTTGGAAGAGGACGTCGGAAAGCTTACGCACTTTGCTGGAGAGTCTTTAGTTGACTACAACAGGGCGGGAACTCCGCTTATGGAGATAGTCTCGGAGCCCGATATGTATAGCGCAGACGACGCCTTCGCCTACTTAAATTCCCTTCGCCACTCCATAGTTGCTCTAGGAGTATCAGAGTGCGATATGGAAAAGGGACAGATGCGCTGCGACGTAAATGTGTCGGTACGCCCGAAGGGACAAAAGGAGCTTGGCGTAAAAATCGAGCTTAAAAATTTAAATACCATAAGCGGCGTAAAAAATTCCATAGAGTACGAAATCAAGCGCCAGATAGACGTCTTAAAAAAGGGCGGAACTCTAATTCAGGAAACCCGCAGGTGGGACGCGGAGTTAAACATATCGCAGTCTATGCGCAGCAAGGAAAACGCCCACGACTACCGCTACTTCCCCGAGCCCGACTTGATGCCCGTAAAAATCGAGCGCGAGCTTGTTGAAAAGCTTAAATCCGAGCTTCCGGAGGCGCCGTTTGACCGCCAGAGAAGGTATATGCAGGACTTTAATTTGCCATACACAATCACAAATGTAATGTGCATAGACCCCGACATGTGCTCATACTTTGAAAGCGCAATATCAAAGCACAATAGCCCCCTTGCCATAGCAAACTTAATGGCAAACGAGCTGATGTTTTTGCTTTCCGAAAACGCCGAATCGGGCGAGGGCAGAATGAAGTTTTGGGATTGCAAGGTAAGCCCCGAAAATCTCGCAAGCTTGGTAAAGCTTACGGACGAGGGCAAGATTTCAAAGGCGCAGTCTAAGGAAGTTTTAAGCGAGATGTTTAAAAGCGGCGCCGATGCAGCAAAAATCGTGGAGCAAAAGGGCCTCTCGCAAAATTCGGACGCAGGCGAGCTTGAAAAGTTCTGCCAAGAGGCAATCAATAACGACCCGAAGGCCGTAGAGCAGTATAAGGCGGGAAATACGAAGGCCTTAAATGCTCTGGTTGGGCCTGTTATGAAGGCTAGCAAGGGCAAGGCAAATCCGGCAATTTTAATGCAGATATTTAGAAAGTTGCTCTCATAATGATTTTGACTTGGCAGGTATTTGCGGCGCTGATTCTGATTTTACTCAGATTTTTAGCCGCCGCTAAGTTGGACAGCCTAAACGCCCGCAGCGTTCGCGAAAATTCAGACGCCGTGCCGGGCGCCTTCAAGGGAATAATCGACGAAAAGGACTACTTTAAAAGTGTCCGCTACACGCTCGAAAAAATTAGGTACGGAATCTTTGAAAGCGCGTATTCGTCCGTCATATTGGCACTGATATTTCTCTTTGGAATTTTTCCGATTTTGTTCGGATTTTTCACGGGGGTTTTCGGAATGTCGGTGTGGGGGCAGGCGCTTGCGTTTTGCCTTGTAACTGTGATAGTTTCAATTCCCGACTTGCCCCTGGATTGGTACGAGCAGTTTGTCTTGGAGCAGAAGTTCGGCTTTAATAAGAGCACGCTCAAACTTTGGATTAGCGATAAAATCAAGGAGACCATAGTGGGGCTTGTTATAGGCGTTTTGATTTTGGCCTTGATTCTTTGGCTATTTGGACTTTTTGCAAGCACTTGGTGGATTTGGGCCTTTGTCGCGATATCGCTATTTCAAATTGTGATGTTAGTCTTGTACCCAAAGCTGATACTGCCCCTCTTTAATAAGCTATCGCCCCTTGAGGACGGCGAGCTTAAGACGGCGCTTTTAAGCATGGCGGATCGCGCGGGCTTTAAGGCAAATTCCATATTTGTAATAGACGGCTCAAAGCGCAGTAGCCACTCAAACGCATTCTTCACTGGCTTTGGAAAGTTTAGAAAAATAGTGCTTTACGATACATTGATTTCCCAGCTTACGACTGCCGAAATAGAGGCGGTCTTGGCTCACGAAATAGGCCACTACAAATTGGGGCATGTTCCGAAGATGATAGTAAGCTCTTTTTTGATGATGTTTATAGGCTTTGCGGCGCTGGGCTACTTGGCAAAAAGCGAGTGGTTCTACGAGGGCTTTGGCTTTGAGATGTCTGAGGGTATGGCGCCGGTGCTTCTTTTATTTACGACGCTTGCCCCCTTTGTGACCTTTTGGCTAAGCCCCGTATTTAACGCAATCTCGCGCAAGTACGAGTATCAGGCAGACGCCTTTGCCCGCAAAGTTTGCGGAACGGCCGACACGCTTGTATCGGCGCTCAGAAAGCTCCACACAAAGAATCTGGGAAACCTCACCCCTCACAAGCTATACAGCGCCTTCCACTATTCGCACCCCACTCTATTGGAGCGCCAAGAGGCACTCAGAAAGGATTAGTTATGAAAATTGCGCTCATACAGGCAAAGAGCTTAGGCAAAAAAGATTTAAATTTTGAAAGCCACATATCAAAAATTCGCGAGGCAGCTGAGGGCGGGGCAAAGATAATCTGCACGCAGGAGCTGTTTTTAAGCGACTACTTTTGCCTTGTGCAAGATTCTAAATTTTTCGATTTGGCCGAGAAAATTCCAAATGACAGAAGCGACAAGCTCTGCGAGCTTTGCAAGGAGCTTCAGGTGGTGCTTGTCGCCTCCTTATTTGAAGACAGGGGCGGCGAGGTTTACCACAACACAAGCATTGTCATAGACGCCGACGGCAAGTTGCTTGGCAAGTATAGAAAGATGCACATTCCGCAGGATCCCTGCTTTGAGGAGAAGTTTTACTTTACCGAGGGCGACACCGGCTACAGGGCCTGGGATACAAAGTATGGGAAAATCGGAGTCTTAATCTGTTGGGACCAGTGGTATCCGGAGGCGGCGCGCCTCACGGCTCTCGACGGGGCGCAGATTATTTTTTACCCGACGGCAATTGGGACTTTGCCCACCGAGGACGAGCGCGAGCTTAAAAAATTCCAGACCGCATGGCAGACTGTTCAGCGCGGGCACGGGGTTGCAAACGGCTCTTTTATCGCGGCTGTAAATAGGGTTGGAACAGAGGGCGAGGGCGATAGGTCTGTAAAGTTTTGGGGGCACAGTTTTGTGTCAAATCCCTACGGAGAAGTAATAGCGCAGGCTTCCGACGACAGGGAGGAGATACTCTTTGCCGATATCGATTTCTCGCAGGCGCGCGATTTTAGGCGCACTTGGCCCTTCTTTAGGGACAGGCGCATAGATAGTTACGAGCGCATTTTAAAGCGCTTTAGCTCCGAATAGTAAAATTTCTAAAAACTGGAGGCTGAAATGGCGGACTTAAAAGAGATTGTAGATTTTCTAAACGAGTACATGCGGGTGAGGGATTTTCGCGATTTCCCCGGCTCTTACAACGGCCTTCAGTTTGAAAATTCTGGCAAGGTCTCAAAAATTGCCGCAGCGACTGATTGCGGAATTGAGGAAATTAGGCAGGCGCGCGAATTTGGGGCGGACATGCTAATGGTCCACCACGGAATGTTCTGGACTGTACCAATCCCGATAGTTGGCGCAAATTATAGAAAGATAAGGGAGCTTGTGGAGGGCGACATCGCGGTTTACTCTTGCCACTTGCCGCTTGACGCGCACCGCGAAATAGGCAATTCCGCCCTAATAGCAAAGGCCTTGGATTTAAAAATTACCGGCTCTTGTTTTAACTACGAGGGCGAGGATTTGGCGGTAGTTTGCGATATGCCAAGGGGCGGGCGCGCGGAGCTTGCCGAGAGGTTAAAGGCGCTTTTTACCAAGACCTACAAGGGCTTTGAGTTTGGCCCTGAAAATCCGCAAAAGCTTGTGATATGCTCGGGAAGCGGCGCATCGAGCCTTGCTCACCTGCCGCTTGAGGGTTACGACACCATGATTTGCGGCGAATTAAAGCAGGGGCAGTACGTCTATTGTCAAGAGCAGAATTTAAACGTCTATCCCTGTGGTCACTACGCGACAGAATGTTTCGGGATAGATGCGCTTGCAAAATTAGCCGCTCAAAAATTTAATTTGGAATACAAATTTATAAGCTCGCAAAATCCGCTTTGAGTGCAGATAAAAACATTTGCGAAATTTGGCTATTGTCATAGCCTTGCGGAAAATTGCGGCAATAGAAGAAAGGGTTTAGATGAAAAAGATAGCTTTGATAAACGGCGCGAACTTGAATCGCTTGGGCGTTCGCGAGCCTGAAATTTACGGCAGCAAAACTTTGAGGGATATAGAGCGCGAAGTGGGCGATTTGGCGAAAACTTTGGGCGTCGAGCTCGTTTGCTTTCAGTCTAATCACGAGGGGCAGATAATAGATAAAATAGGCGAATTTGCCGACCAAAAGTTCGACGGGGCCATCATAAACCCCGGAGCTTTTACCCACACGAGCGTCGCCTTGCGCGACGCCATTGCAGGCAGCGGGATAGCCTTTGTTGAAGTGCACATCTCAAACATACACAAGCGCGAGGAATTTAGGCACAATTCGCTGACGGCAGCTGTGTGCGAGGCGCAAATTTGCGGAATGGGCACGTACGGGTATTTGGCGGCTCTGTCTTTTTTAGCTCAAAGGTAGATTGTGGCGGGCAAGATAGATTTTAAAAGCCAGTTAAATGAAGACCAGTACGCGGCGGTGACAGCGCCCTACGACAAGCCCGCTCTTGTGCTTGCTGGGGCAGGCTCGGGAAAGACGCGCACTTTAGTTTACCGCGTGGCGCACTTTATAGAGGAGTGCGGGATTTATCCGCAAGAGCTTCTTCTTTTAACTTTCACAAACAAGGCAAGCCGCGAGATGCTCCAGCGAGTGGAGGCTCTTACGGGTGTTGAGCAGTGGCGCTTTTGGGGCGGAACTTTCCACAGTGTGGGCAACAAGTTTTTGCGCATGGAAGGCAGCGCCATAGGGCTTGATTCAAACTTTACGATACTCGATGCCGAGGATAGCGAGAAGCTTTTAAAGCACACTGTAAGCCGTGCAAACCCCAGATTTTTTTCGGCTAAGGGAAATCCCAAGGCGGGGCTATTAAAGGAGATAATAAGCTATGCGCGCAACACTTGCCTAAGCATTGAAGACTGCATGTACGAGCGTTTCGCATGGCTTGAGACCGATCCAAGCGACATAGAAAAAATCGCCAAGGCCTACGAGGTCGATAAGCGCGAGTCGAACTTGTGCGACTTCGACGACTTGCTGGAGCTTTGGCACAAGCTCTTGCTGGAATCTCCCGAAACTTGCAAGCGCTACTCGCAGCGCTTTAAGAACGTCTTGGTTGACGAGTATCAGGACACAAATACATTGCAGTGCAAGATATTGGATTTGCTTTGCTGTTCGGGGCGAATCAGCGCAGTAGGCGACGACGCGCAGTGCATCTATTCTTGGCGCGGCGCAAACATAGATAACATCTTAAAATTTAAGGAGCGCTACCCGGGGGCTTCAATTTACAAAGTCGGGCGCAACTATAGAAGCACCCCGCAGATACTAAATTTTGCAAATAGAATTTTGGACGATTTTGATACGGCTCAAGATTTTAAAAAGGAGCTTGTATCCTCGCGCCCTGCATCGAGAAAGCCCATAGTTATAAAGGCGATAGACTCGCAGACTCAGGCGCGCATAGTGGCGGACTTTATAGAGGAGCTCACTATGGGCAGCGGTGCAATTTATAAGCCCAGCGACATTGCAGTTTTATACAGGGCGCACTTCCAGGCTATGGATATGCAGCTTCAGTTGCAGTATAGAAATATTCCATTTGCAATAACAAGCGGAATGAAATTCTTTGAGCAGGCGCACATAAAGGACGTTGTAAGCCAAATCAAATTTGCGGCAAATCCGCGCGACTTTGTGTCGTTTGCGCGCTTCATGAAGTTTTTGCCAAAAATCGGCGAAAAGACCGTGATAAAGATATTCAATAAGGCGCTTGATTTGTCGGATAAAAAAGGCATCTCAATTTGCGAGGCGCTTTGCCAGAGCGAGATTGTATCTAAAATTCCGGAAGTTTCAAAGGCTCTTTACGCATCTTGCGCGGCGTCGCTTCTTGATGTAAATTCCTCCATAAAAAGTTCCCGCAGGCAAAGCGATAGCCTCTTTGACACGCCGCAAAGCGCGATGCCTCCAAAAGAGATGGTTAGAGTCTTTTGCGAGGGCTGGTATGTGGAGGCAATGAAAAGCACTTACGAAGATTGGCAGGACAGGCAGAGCGATTTTGACTCGCTATACGAATACGCCTCGCGCTTTCCCGATGTAGATGCATTTTTGGCGAGTGCATCGCTTGAAATGGGCGAGGGGGCAGGCAAGGGCGACGAGGGCTACGGCGATAGAGTAAGCCTTATGACAGTGCATCAGGCTAAGGGCTTGGAGTTTCCGGTAGTCTTTGTAATAGGGGCTGCCGAGGGGCTTTTCCCGCTTGAGAGGTGCATAGAAGAGGGAACTGTTGATGAGGAGCGCAGGTTATTTTATGTGGCTTGTACACGCGCCAAGGATTTCCTTATAATTACCTATCCCAGAATAAGCTTCGGCAAGGGACACTCGGAATTGCGAGAGCCCAGCCGCTTTTGGGACTCGTTAGACAGAGATTTGTACGAAAGAAATAGTTGACTTAGTCTGTTAAAAAATTAGATAATGACCGAGAACTAAATTTACAGAAAGTCTTTAGATGTCACTTATAAACAAACTATCCGCCAGACTGCAAAATCATCCCAAGAGAGTAGTATTTCCAGAAGGTGAGGATTTGCGAATTTTGAAAGCCGCCCGCAAGTTTGCAACGCGCAAATTGGGCGTTCCCGTATTGCTTGGCAATCGCGAAATTATAGAGAAAAACGCGAGGGAAAACGATATTTCTTTAGAGGGAATACGCCTTATGGAAATAGAGAAGGCGGACGATTACAATGAGCTTAAGATAATACTCCACGGCATGCCAAAGTTTAGGCAGCTCAGTGAAGAGTCCTTAGAGCAGTTCTTGAAGACGCCAGGCTATTTTGGAACGCTAATGCTTGCGACTGGCAGGGTTGATGCGCTAGTTTCGGGCGCCACTAAGCTTTCGGCAAGTTCGCTGAGGCCGGTTTTTCAGATAATTTCCCTGCAGCAGGGGGTAAAAACCGCATCTTCCATGACTATAGTTGAATCGGACAATCAGAATCTCGGCACAAACGGTGTCTTGTTCTTAGCCGATTGCGGTGTTATACCGGAACCAACGGAAGTGCAACTTTCTGAAATTGCAATTACAACTGCAAAGCTTGCTGAGCACTTGACGGGAGTTGTGTCAAAGGTGGCTCTTCTGAGCTTTGTCTCTAAGCTTCAGGTTGCAAAGACACAGAGCGTGTTGAAGGTAAAGGCTGCTACGGCTCTGGCGCAGCAGCTCGCGCGCGAGCAGGCCTACGAAGTTTACATAGATGGCGAGTTGCAGGCCGACGCCGCTTTGGTTCCAGAAGCTGCGGCAATACGCGGAATAAATAGTTCCGTGGCGGGCAAGGCAAACGTTTTAATATTCCCAGATCTAAATTCGGGCAACATAGCCTCTAAATTCATAAGTATAATGGGTTGTGTGCGCACTTACGGGCAGATTTTGACAGGTCTTGTAAAGCCGGTTGCAGAGATTCCAAGAGGCGCTAGCGCCGAGGATATTTTCGGCGCGGCGGTAATAGTTGCCGCTCAGGCTGTCGATAAAAAGTACCTTTACGCTGAGTAAATTTTGTCTTAGATTTATTCTTATTAAAGCGCGGGTGGGATTTTCCATTCCGCGTTTTTTTGCCTTATTTTAGACGGCTTGCTTTTGTTTTTTTTGAGCTTGACATTTGTATTTATTTAGTAAAACTAAGTTTCAAAACACTTTTTAACGGACTTATCCACCCCTTGCGAAAACCTATATGAAACTGAAAAATAAACTGATGATGACAATAGCGGGCGCGGCCATTCTCGCCTGCGGTATAACAGAGGGCTTTGAAATAAAAAAAGCCCCTATAATGACAAAGTGGGCTAGCGATGTAGACGTAAACGCTCCTTTGCCTGAATATCCTAGGCCTCAGTTAGAGCGCAAGGATTGGCTAAATCTAAACGGAGTTTGGGAGTTCCAGCCCTACTGCGATTATTGCGAGATTGCAAGCGGCAAGAAATTAAAGCGCGAAATTCTTGTTCCATTCGCCGTTGAGAGCGCGCTTTCTGGAGTGATGGAGTACCACGATAAAATTTTGTATCGCAGGGGCTTCAAGGTTCCAGAGGCATGGGCGGGCAAGCGCGTGCGTTTAAACTTTGATGCGGTGGATTACGAGGCCGAAGTATTTGTAAACGGAAAGTCTTTCGGAGTCCACAAG